>JBBQLX010000033.1:0-48928 GCA_038328375.1 Aggregatilineales bacterium
CCTCATGAACAGTGGCATTCCGGTGGAATTTACCAAGGGTGAATGGGGACCGGGACAGCATGAACTGAACATTCGTTATGCCGATGCACTGACAATTGCCGACCACCACAGCATTTATAAACAGTGCTTCAAAGAAGTGGCCGATCAACTCAATCTCTCAGTTTCGTTTATGGCGAAACCCGATGATCGGTATGCTGGATCAGGCAGCCATATTCACCTTAGCCTGTGGGATACAGATGGCAAAACAAATATTTTTGATGGCGATCAAGCGCTTGGTCCTATTGAATGCTCCGATATGTTTCGCTGGTTCCTCGGCGGTTGGATCGCACACACCCGCGAACTGATGCCTTTCTATGCCCCAACAATTAACTCTTACAAACGCTACCAATCCGGTTCGTGGGCTCCGACCAGCCTCGCGTGGAGTTTTGATAACCGTACTGCGGGTTTCCGCGCGGTCGGGCACGGCAAATCGCTGCGTATCGAATCGCGCATTCCCGGTGCAGATGTGAATCCTTACTTGGCTTATGCGGCTGCGATTGCCTCCGGTTTGGATGGCATCCGCAACAAAATTGAACCACCACCTATTTTCCAAGGGGATGTCTACGCGGCTAAAAACCTCCCGCAAGTACCGCGTACATTGCGCGAAGCGATTAACGTGATGGAACGCAGCGCATTCGCCCGCGAAGCCTTTGGCGATGATGTCATCGAACATTATTTGCACTTCTACAATACCGAGCAGACGGCGTATGATAAAGCCGTTACTACATGGGAACGCGCTCGTTATTTTGAGCAGATTTAATTAACCTCGGCGATTCATTGACGGACACTCTATATCGTGTCTCTACATCAGGAGTTTTGATATGCGTTTGAAAGATAAGGTTGCACTGATTACAGGTGGCAGCAGTGGTATTGGTCGCGAAACCGCCCTGCTGTTTGCGTCGGAGGGCGCAGCAGTGGTCGTCGTTGATTTGAACGATGAGGCCGGTAAGAAAGTCGTCAGCGAGATTGAAGCAGCAGGCGGCAAAGCGGTTTATGCCCACGCGGATGTCTCTAAAGCGGCGGACTGCGAAAACATGGTCAAGGTTGCCGAGCAAACCTACGGCAAACTGAACATCATGTTCAACAACGCAGGTATTTCCCACGCGGATGATGATAATGCCATGACCACCGAAGAATCGGTGTGGGATCTGACGATGGCGATCAACGTTAAAGGCGTGTTTCTCGGCTGCAAATTTGGTATTCCTGCGCTGCTCCGCGCGGGCGGCGGTTCGATCATCAACACCGCTTCATTCGTGGCGATTTTAGGCGCGGCGACTCCCCAACTGGCTTATACCGCGAGCAAGGGCGCTGTGCTTTCGATGACGCGCGAACTGGCAATGATTCATGCCCGCCAAAATATTCGTGTGAATGCACTATGCCCCGGCCCACTGCGCACTGAACTGCTGATGAAGTATCTGAACACCGAGGAAAAGAAGCAGCGCCGTTTGGTTCATATCCCGATGGGACGCTTTGGTGAAGCCAAGGAAATCGCTTACGGTGCGTTGTACTTGGCCTCAGACGAAGCCTCATTCGTGACCGGCACCGAGTTTATGGTCGATGGTGGTATCACCGCCGCTTACGTAACACCCGAATAGAAAATAGGATTAGCTATATGGTCGCAACAGAAGCAACATTTGAAGGATTAGCCATTGGTGGCAAGCGTGTTGCCGCCAGTGATGGACGCACCGCGCCCACGACAGACCCGTCAACAGGGGAATTGATCGCACAGGTAGCACAGGCTAACGCGGCTGATGTCGATTTAGCGGTTAAGACCGCACATGCGACTTTCAGCACAGGTCGCTGGCATGATATGCACACCCGTGAACGCGGGCAGATTTTGCAACGCATCGCCAATTTGATCCGCGAACGGGTGGATTTCTTGGCACATATTGAGTCGCGTGATGGTGGCAAACCGATTAGCGCAGCGCGTGGTGAAATCGGCGCGGTTGCCAATACATTTGAATATTACGCCGGTGCTGTCAACAAGATTCACGGGCAAACCATTCCTGTGAATGCCAACGGCACACATATGACATTCCGTGAACCATTCGGCGTGTGTGCGCTGATTATTCCTTGGAACTTCCCGATGATAATTACCGGATGGAAGGTTGCTCCAGCACTCGCCATGGGCAACACAGTCGTCGTTAAGCCTGCCAGCGCGACACCCTTGAGCGCATTGGCACTCGCTGATCTGGCGTTGGAAGCTGGCTTACCCGAAGGTGTATTGAACGTCATCACTGGATCAGGCAGTGTTGTGGGTAATGCGCTGGCGCTGCATCCGTTGGTTCGCAAAATTTCCTTCACCGGATCAACCGAAGTCGGTACAGGTGTGATGAAGCAAGCGGCTGATGGTATCAAGCGCGTGTCGTTGGAACTTGGTGGCAAATCAGCCAATATCGTCTTCGCTGATGCGCGAATTGATGCCTGTGTCGAGTCGTCGTTATGGGCCGTGTACGACAACGCCGGACAAGATTGCTGTTCACGCAGCCGTATCTTAGTCGAACGCCCAATTTATGATGAATTCGTCGAGAAGTTCGTCAACCGCACCAAAACCATGAAAGTTGGCTTGCCCACCGATGAAAGCACCGAAATGGGGCCGCTGATTACGGCTTCGCACCGTGAAAGTGTCGTCAACTACATCAACATTGGTGACGAAGAAGGTGCGAAACGTCTATACGGCGGCGAAATCCCCGGTGGCGCGTTGGCGAAGGGTAACTTCCTGACACCTGCCGTTTACGGTAATGTGACCAGTAACATGCGGATTATGCAGGAAGAAGTCTTTGGCCCAGTCGTGGGTATTATGCCCTTCGATGGTGAGGCAGAAGCCATTCGCATCGCCAATGACTCGCCCTATGGCCTCTCCGGTTCGCTGTGGACACGGGATATTGGTCGGGCGCTGCGGGTTGCGCGTGCCTTTGAAACCGGCATGATCTCGATCAACAGCAGCAGCAGCGTACACATCGAAGCACCCTTCGGCGGCATGAAACAAAGCGGCATCGGACGCGAACAAGGTATGACCGCGCTCGAACACTACAGCGAATTGAAGTCGGTCTTCATCGCTAACGACTAACTATGTTACCTTTTGTGAGGGTGGTAGTACCATATTCCACCCTCAGTCATATTCATTTGCCACATCGCCCAACTGACGTTAATATGTGCAGCAATACTGCATTTATTACCCATCCCATCAACCATCTTTTGAGGCAGATTAATTGTGAATGCTTCATCCACAAGTACGCCTATTTTGAGCGTCAACCAATTAACGAAGGCTTTTCGCGGCCTCAAGGCGCTGCAAGATGTCAACTTGAATCTGACTTCCGGCACTATTCACGGTGTCATCGGGCCAAATGGTGCGGGTAAAACAACGCTTTTCAACTGCCTCACCGGACAGATTATTCCGACCAGCGGCAAAATCCTGTTTAAAGGACAGGACATCACCCACCTTCGTGCGCCTGCCATCGCCAAACTGGGCATCACCCGAACTTTTCAGAATATTCGCTTGTTCGGCAGCATGACCGTTTTGGATAATGTACGGGTGGCACAACAACTGCGAACACGTTTCAATTTAGCGGAAGTCATCGGCAACATCGGTTCATTCCGTCGCAAAGAAAATGCGCTCACGGAAGCCGCGTTAGCCCATCTGGATACTTTCGGCCTTGCCGATGAAGCCAACCGTCAAGCGATGAACCTGCCCTATGGCACACAGCGTCGATTGGAGATTGCCCGCGCCTTAGCAACTGGGCCATCAGTACTGCTATTGGACGAACCCGCCGCCGGAATGAATGCCAGTGAAACCGACTTGCTCCACCAGATGATTCTCGATGTCCAAAAACGTTTTCAATTGACGATTGTGATGGTCGAACATGATATGCGCTTGGTGATGGGACTCTGCGATCAAATTACCGTCTTGAGTTATGGCAAGGTGCTGGCAGAAGGCCGTCCAGAAGACATTCGCCAGAATACACAGGTCATCGAGTCTTACTTGGGTGTGAGCAAAAAACGCAAAGGCAGCGTCGCACCTTCTGCAAAAGTTTGATACCGTCGAAAGAAATCTACTATGCTGCAAATCGACAACATTGATGTTTACTATGGCAAGATTCAAGCGCTCAAAGGTGTTTCGCTCACCGTCAATGATGGCGAGCTAGTGGCGTTGATCGGCTCGAATGGCGCGGGCAAATCCACAACCCTTCGCACGATTTCCGGCTTATTGCGCCCCAAACAGGGCAGCATCACTTACAACGGCCAACCGATTGATAAGTTGCAGTCACATGACATTGTGCGGTTGGGTATTGTCCATTGTCCCGAAGGTCGGCGCATCTTTGGCAGCTTAAGCGTCAACGAGAATTTACGGCTGGGCGCAGCCGCCCAAACCGATAAGAACCTGATTGAACGGACACGTAAAGATGTCTACGAACTGTTCCCGCGTTTATCCGAGCGCGGTAATCAACAAGCCGGAACACTTTCCGGCGGCGAACAACAAATGTTGGCTATCGGACGAGCCATGATGTCTCAGCCCAAATTGCTGTTACTAGACGAGCCATCACTCGGCCTCGCACCTTTGCTTGTGGAATCGGTCTTCGATATAATCCAGCGCATCAAAGAACGCGGCGTTACCATTCTATTAGTCGAGCAAAACGCTTGGCAGGCGCTTGATATTGCAGATCGAGGTTACGTCATGGAAACAGGCAAAATCACACTCAGCGACAGCGCCGCTGCCCTCCTCACCAACCCTCAGGTCGAGCAGGCATATCTCGGAGGCGCGGTATGAGCCTCACCAGTTACTTTCTACAACAGTTGATTAACGCCCTCAGTATTGGCAGCTTGTATGCGCTGGTTGCAGTCGGGTTGGCGATGGTCTTTGGTATTTTGCGCCTGATCAACTTTGCTCACGGCGATTTGATGATGATCGCAGCTTATATTGCGACCTTCGCGCTCATGTCACATATCCCCTTACCGATTGCACTGATTATGATGATGGTCGGCACGGTGATGGTCGGCGTGTTGATGGAGCGTGTCGCCTATAGACCAATCCGCAAAGCACCGGCAGTGGCGGCATTACTGACATCCTTTGCAGTCGGTCAAATTTTACAGAACAGCACATTGCTGGTTTCGCGTTTCGCTCAACAGCCTGTACAAATTGCCTTCCCACAAATCGACTTCTTGCGCGGCGTGGTCACAATCGGTGATCTGACGGTTTCTAAAGTCAACATCGCCAGTTTGGTCATCGGCTTAGGACTGCTATTTCTGCTCAATCAGTTCATCACACGCACCACTCTCGGCCTTTCGATGCGAGCTGCGGCTGAAGACTTGCAAGCCGCGCAGTTGATGGGCATCGACACCAACCGTGTCATTGTGACAGCCTTTGCCATCGGTGCGTTTCTCGCCAGCATCGCCGGATTGCTGTACGCGGTGCAAGCCGGAACAGTCAACCCCGATATGGGTTTCACACCGGTGTTGAAAGCTTTTATCGCGGCGGTCATCGGCGGCTTTGGCAGTATATCTGGCGCAGTAGTCGGTGGATACGCGTTGGCCTTCTTAGAAGTCTTGCTCACCGCTATTCCCGGCCTTGGTGATATTCTCCCAGCAGCCACAACTTCTCCCAGCGTCATTAGCTTTTTCAAGACCTATTTACCCGGCAGTCTCAGCAGCTATCGGGACGCGTTCGTATTTGTGATCCTGATCTTTTTATTGTTGGTACGTCCGGGCGGCATCCTTGGCACAACTGACCGCGAAGGGCGGCAGTAGCCATGGCACAAACACTGAAATCCAACCTACAGCGCAACGGTTTTCTGATTTTGCTCGGCGGCCTACTCCTTATGATTATCGGCCTCGAGTCATCAGGCAGCAGTTTGTGGCAAGGAATCTTCATCAACCTTGGCCTGTACATCATCTTGGTGGTAGCACTCAACCTTGCTAATGGTTTTACCGGTGTGTTCTCGCTGGGACACATCGGCTTTATGGCGCTCGGTGCTTATATCTCGGCTATATTGACGCTGCCGCTGGCGCAAAAACGTTCGTATCTGCCGAACCTTCCAGCTTGGCTGGCAACCATGCACTTCGACACCATGATCGGCCCATTCCCGCTGGGCTTCCTATTAGCAACCCTGATAGCAGGTATCATTGTTATGGTCGTTGCCTTCCTTGTCGGTGGCGTGTTGATGCGACTATCTGGCAGCTTTGTGTCGGTGGCAACTTTAGGGTTTCTAGTCATCGTGCGCGTCCTTCTGGTCAATTCCAGTAACATCACACGCGGCTCACGCACCTTCTCGAATGTCACAGGTTATACTGACATGTGGTGGGTTTATATCTGGGTCATCATCGCCTTATTTGTGATATGGCGAATTAAGTTTTCCAGTTTTGGACGTGCCATGTTCGCCCAACGCGAAGATATTGCTGCCGCCGAATCGGTCGGTATCGTGATTATGCGTCCGCGCTTACTGGCGTTTGTCATCAGCGCCTTTTTCACAGCAGTAGCAGGTGCGCTCTGGGCGCATTTTCTCACGTCATTTTCGCCCAACGCCTTTTACTTCGACATCACCTTCCGCGTCATTACCATGCTGGTCGTCGGTGGCATGGGATCAGTCACAGGCTCGGTGCTAGGGCCAATTACGATTACCGTTATCGCTGAGTTCCTGCGTCGGATTGAAGATTCAACGCGGTTGTACGGCATTAGCCAAATTATTCTGGCATCGCTGTTTATATTCATCATCATCTACCGCCCCGGTGGGCTTATGGGCGAACGCGAGATAGATTTTGGCTGGTTCTGGCGGCGCGGTCGTCCATCAAAACCGGCTTTTGAAGGAGGAGGCGAACAACCGTCAAAGACATGAACTGTCTCCAATCCATATTTAGTAGCTACCACACCATTCAATCCGTTATGTTCAAAGGGAGTAAGAGATGAAGCATAAATCGTTCGTTGCTGTTTTCGCTGTAGTAGCCGCTGTGCTGCTTTCAGGTCTGATGTCGGTTGTACACGCGCAGGATACCATCAAAATCGGTGGTGGATTTGACCTGAGCGGTGCAGAATCCTCGCTGGATTTGCCTGCGTCGAACGGCGCAATATTGGCGGTCAAAGAAATCAATGCCGCTGGCGGTGTCCTCGGCAAGCAAATTGATTTTGTCGTCCGTGACAGCAAGTATCAGATGGATACCACCGCTGTTATCGCCAAGCAGTTCGTTGAAGAAGATCAAGTTGCAGCCGTCATTGGCTTCACCGACTCGGACTCGGTATTGGCGGCTGGCCCAATCATCCAAGCAGCCGGATTACCATTCATTACTGCAGGAGCGACCTCGCCCAAGCTGCCCGATCAAATCGGTGACATGATGTTCCTCGCCTGCTTCGGTGACAACGTCCAAGCCGCCGCCGGTGCGGAATTCGCCTTCAAGAATTTCGGTAAGACGGCTTATCTGCTGTCTGATCTGGGTGTCGAATATACGACCCTTCTCGGCGAATACTTCAAAGCCCGTTTTGAGGAAATTGGCGGCACGATTGTCTTGGAAGACAGCTACGAAGATAGCGCCACCGATTTCTCGGCACAGATTACCAAGTTGAAGGCGCTCTCAACTCAGCCTGATTTCTATTACATCGCCGCCATGCCTTACAATGTCGGCTCTGTCGTCAAGCAACTACGTGAAGCTGGTCTGACTGCTCCTGTGGTCGGTGGTGACGGCTACGATACGCCCGATCTGGTCAAGGTCGCGGGCGATACGGCTGAGAATGTGTACTTTACCACCCATGCGCTGATAGACAAGGATAACGGAACTGAAGGCATCAAGAAGTTCATTACCGCCTATAATACCGAATTCGGTCATGACCCCGAAAATGCTTTCGCCGCATTGGGGTACGATGCGGTTTACCTGTTGGTCGATGCCATCAACCGTGCTGGCTCAACTGATGCCGCAGCCATTCAAGCGGCTTTACTGGAGACCAAAGACCTCCCCGGCATTACCGGTGCAATCAGCTTCGTTAATGGCGCTCATGTCCCACAAAAGGGTGTGACCATGATCAAGATTGTTGATGGCAAGTTCACGCTGGCGGCGGAAGTCGTACCGGAAGGTGTTCCGGCGGCTGATCCGAACGCACCTATGCCAGAAGCAACACCTAGCTCATAATATAGAATAGATTTTTGTAATGTAGGGAAGAGGCAACCCTTTTCCCTACAAATTAAATACCACGTTTCGCCACTGTATTTTCAGAAGAGGGTATGATGCCGCAGCCCAAACCATTAGACATTACCAAAGAACGCCTGCAAGCCCTAAAAGATGAACTCGATGCCAAAGGTATTGAATTCGTGCGCTTCGAGCAAACCGATACGCACGGCACGAGCCGTTCCAAAACGGTTCCCACGCGTCATTTGATGCACTTCGCGAATAACGGCTTGAACTTTTTACTCGGTCAATTGGGGTTTGATGTACAATCCGGCGTTGCACCCGGTACAGGTTATCTCGAAGAGCGCGGCTTCCCCGACTCGCGCATTTTCCCTGATCTCGATACGTTTACGCTGGTTCCTTGGGCGACCAGCACCGCCAGTTTACTCTGCGAACCGCGCTTTGAAGATGGCACTCCGGCGATGGCTGCCCCACGCGCCATTGCCCGAGCTATGCTGGACGAACTGGAGTCAATGGGCTACGGTTTCTATTCCGGCTTTGAATATGAATTTTACTTGGTTGATCGGGAAACACGACAAGCACCCTTCCCCGGCATCCAAATTTTCTCGACACTTCGCAACAATTTTGATGAAAGCATCATCAACCAGATTTTGCTAGAGATGCCCAAAATCGGCGTAGATATTATCACCTCCAATTCCGAATACGGCCCCGGTCAAATGGAGATCAACTTTGGTCCTGCCAGTGGCATCGCGGCAGCGGATCAAGCGTTTCGTTTCAAGAACGGTGTGAAGGAAATCGCCCAAAAGAACGGCTATATGGCTTCCTTCATGACCAAGCCTTACGCTGACCAATCAGCAAGCGGTTGCCATTATCACCACAGTCTGGTTGATTTAAAAACAGGCACAAATGCCTTCTCGAATACCGATACACCCACAGAACTCAATGACATCTGCCGTTGGTGGATGGGTGGTCAAATCAAACATTTAGCTGCATTATCAGCCTTGGCATCACCCACAATTAATTGCTACAAACGCTACAAATCATGGTCGTTTGCGCCAACCAACGCGACATGGGCTTTCGAAAATCGTACCGTTGCTATTCGCGTGAAGGGGTTGAAAGGCGAAGGCGCACACTTAGAAAACCGCATTCCCGGTGGCGCATCCAACCCTTATCTCGTCATGGCGGGAGTGATCGCCGCTGGCATCGACGGTATCCGCAACAAGATTGAGCCGCCCGCAGCCACGCAGGGCATCGCCTATGACTTGGAAGGGGTTGAAAATCTGCCCTCTGGCCTGCCACAAGCCCTTGCCGCATTAGAGGCCGACCAACCAATGGCTGAACTGTTAGGCAGTGAATTCATGCAGCTTTATCTGGCGGTTAAGCGCCACGAAATTAGCAAGGCAGCCAGTCAAGGTGCAGATGCTTCGAGCGAGGGTTTCCTTGACTATGTTGATCAGTTTGAAGTCGATGAATATTTCGAGTTTCTATAATCAAGAGAAGTGTTATGTCACCCAAGAAAACGAGCAAAGCGGCTAAGATTGCTCAGCAAGCCCGTGAAGCTGACCTGCAATTGATCCGCTTCCTATACACCGATAACGGCGGCATTATTCGCGGCAAATCGACCCACGTTAACTCACTGGAAAGCCGCATCAATGATGGCATCGGCCTGACATTGGCGATGCAAGCCATGAACATGATGGATCAGTTGGCATCGGTCGAAGGCATGGGGCCAGTCGGTGAAATTCGCATGGTTCCTGACCCCAACACCTTCCGTGTGCTGCCCTATGCCCCGCGTGTGGGCGCGATGACCGTCGATATGATTAAGTTGGATGGTACGCCGTGGGAAGCCTGCCCACGTTCCTTCCTCAAACGTCAAATCCAAGCGGCAGCCGATTTGGGAATCAACCTGCAAATGGTGGTCGAGTTTGAATGGACGATGACGCAAAAGAATGCGGACGGCACATTTAGTCCGGTTGACCAGAGCCTGTGCTTTGCCACCACCGCCATGACCATCACCCAAAATGTCATTCATGACATCGTTGGAGCGCTCGAAGCCCAGAATATTCAGGTTGAACTCTTTCACCCTGAACTCGGTCATGGACAGCAAGAACTTTCGGTGCATCATACCGATCCGCTGACCGCCGCCGATAACCACATCATGATCCGCGAAACCATCCGTAATGTGTCCTACAATCACGGTTTGTATGCCTCACTCGCACCTAAGCCTTTCCTCGATCAAGCCGGTAACGGTGGGCATATTCATTTCAGCCTATGGGACAAACAGGGCAAAAATCTGATGTATGATCCCAACGGACCATTTCTCATGAGCGACACAGGCAAACACTTCATTGCGGGCATCCTCGAACATCTACCCGGATTGCTGGCATTAACCTGTGCCTCGCATAACTCCTACCATCGCCTGCAACCGCATTTCTGGAGCAGCGCCTACACCGCATGGGGGCCGGATAACCGTGAAGGTGCAGTCCGTGTTTCATCACGCTACAGCAGCAACGAAGAAGGTACTGCCAACGCTGAACTCAAAGCGGCTGATCTGTCAGCAAATCCCTATCTGGCCTTCGGTGGATTGATCGCCGCTGGCTTGGATGGTGTGCGTCGCAAGCTCGACCCCGGCGAACCAACCACCATTGATCCTGCTAACTTCACCGAGGCTGAACGCAAAAAGCGCGGCATCAAACGCTTCCCGACAACCCTTGCCGAAACGGTTGAAGCACTGGTCAACGACAAAGCCCTCAGTGAAGCACTTGGCCCGCTGCTGACCACCAGTTACGCCGCCGTCAAACGCTTGGAATATGACACATTCAGCCAGCAAGATGACGCTTTCGAACTTAAACACCATTTCTGGAAGTTCTAACCATGCCCACAAAAATTGATCTGGCTGATATTTCGATTATCGACCACCACGCCCACGCGCTCATCAAGACCAACCCGCCGCAAACACTGGCGCAGTATCAGGTTTACTTTAGCGAAAGTGCTGATCCGCTGGTCAAGCAGCGTGATGTGCCGCACAGCATCATGTGGATGTGGGGCATCCGCGAACTGGCGGATTACTTTGGCTGTGATCCTACGCCGGAAGCCGTTTTGGAAGCTCGTAACACGCGTGACCTGCAAACTTACGCCAACGACATGTGGACGCGCCAAAACAGCGAAATGCTGATGATCGACTATTATGGCTTCGGCGGTGGCATGAATTACACGCCCGAAGAAATGGCGAGTACCTTCAACCAGAAGATCGAAAAGCTGCTGCGTCTGGAAACCTTCGCACAGGACAAGCTGCTCGAAAACGCCACCTTCTCGCGCTTTTTGGATGCCTTTAGCGCCGGAGTCGAAGGTGCAAAAGCCGCCGGACACATCGGTCTCAAGAGCATCATCGCTTACCGCACTGGACTCGATGTGGGTTGGGTGACGCGCGAGGAAGCCACCAAAGCATTCGGTGTGGTCAAAGATCAAGCCGACCGCGACGGTAAAATCCGCCTCGCCAATAAAACCTTGTGTGATTATCTTCTCGTCCGTGCCCTCGAAATTGCTGAGGGACAAAGCCTGCCGATTCAGTTCCACACCGGACTCGGTGATAACGATGTGGACATGCTCAAAGCCAATCCGCTGCACATGCGCCCATTGTTGATTAGCGGCAAGTTCAATCACGTCAAGTTCGTCATGCTCCACGCCTCGTATCCCTATGCCCGGGATCTCGGTTATCTGGCGGCCATGTACCCCAACGTCTACATGGATTTATCGCTGGCGATTCCCTTTGTGACGACTCTCATCCCGACTGTCATCCACGAAGCCTTAGCGCTCACCCCCATCAACAAAGTGTTGTACTCGTCGGATGCTTTCAGCCTGCCGGAGATTTACTGGCTGGCGAACAAATGGGGACGTGCCGCGCTGGAAAAAGTCTTGGGCGAAATTGTGGATGTAGGCGCACTCACCACGCAGCAAGCCCGCACCGCTGGCGAGATGATCTTCAACAAAAACGCCAAAGAGTTATACGAGTTGAGTTGAGATTATCATCATGAATTTTAGTTGGATACCGGGGCAAGGTGCTGATTCAGCCGCAATTGAACGGATGAAACAGCATTTCCCTAGACCATCTGAAGCTCCGCCTGTGGCATGGTTCATGAGTGATATACAAGAATACCATTCTGAATTATTAACTGTACCTATAGATCAGCTTTCAACGTCTGTATTAAAAGAATATCTATTTGATACGGCTGGTGGGCTCAAAAACTTTTTTCGTCATGAGAAATGGGTTAGTTGGTATCAATATCTGCTGCCCTATGTGTTGGAACGTATTCTTGACGAAAGTCTACTTGAGCTAAGTATCGTCTACTTTATTAACCTCTACCCGCAAAACATCTCAGAAGAATACGATGGCTTTAGAGAGGACGTAATTCATACTTTGAATTACGCTTTAATGTCGTCAAAATTATGGCATGAGGGCGACTTATCGACGGATCACGTATGGTTTCAACCTTATCCAAGTGGAAATCCGAAACCTGATTGGGGAAGCGCATTCCATGTGACTGTGTTTTTCTGCTTAAAGTATTTAACTCCCAAAGAAATATCCACTTGGATTGCGTCAGCATCGGAAATTAAAGGTGATGTGTGGAATTATCATTTAGGGCTTTGGGTAGCTGGTGCAAAAGAAATGTTTAACTATCTGGATCATCCTTCAACAATTCCACCTAACACAATCAGCAAAGACCTCATTGATACAAGAGGACTGGGAGCATATTTACAGGCCACTGAAATTGACTGGGAATCTTCTTATCTCAATTTTAATCGTACTGGTTCGAGGCATCATAAACCAATAGAGATAGATGACTATTTCCCACGAGAAAATGTGGATGCATTCTTGGCTGCTGTTAAACAATACGATCTTGGCTAATAAATCTAGGATATAAAACCGCGTATGACTGATCCGATTGTCTCCTATCTCACCCCACGCCTTGACCAATACATCGCTGAACTCACCACCCTTTCCGGCATGGACTCCTACTCGCATGACCGCGAGGATGTGAACCATGTGGTCGATTGGCTGGAAGATCGTCTATCCAAACTCGGCTTCGCGGTCGAGCGCCATCCAGAAGCCAAAGCCGGCGATAATCTGCTGGCAATACGCAAAGGTATGGGCAAAGGCAAAGTGCTGCTGGTCGGTCACAGCGACACCGTTTTCCCACACGGCACAACCGCCCAACGTCCAGTGACCATCAACGGCGATACTCTGCTCGGCCCCGGCACATGTGACATGAAAGCTGGTTTGTTCGTCGGTATCTACGCCGTCGAAGCGTTGGATAGCATCGGCTTCACCGACTACGAAGAAATCAGCTTCCTGATTGTCTCCGATGAAGAAATCGACGAGCGCTACTCTATTCCCCTGATTCGCAGTAGCAGTCGCGGTAAAGATGCCGTACTGACTCTCGAATCCGCCCGCGCCAACGGTGACATTGTGACGGCTCGTAAAGGGGTGCGCTCCTTTTTTGCCGAAGCCTTTGGTAAAGCCGCCCATTCAGGTGTCGAACCAGAGAAAGGCCGCAGCGCCATCCTCGCCCTTGCCCATCAGATTATCGCGCTCCAAAATCTCAATGACTACGCGAATGGTGTTTCGGTGAATGTCGGTGTCATTGAAGGCGGGCGCGCCCGTAACATCGTCGCTGAACAGGCCAACATCCGTTTCGAAGCCCGCGCTTATGATTACGAACATCTCAACGCGGTTACAGCCTCGATTGTCAACCTGTTCGCCGCACCCATCAATGATGTAACTTTCAAAGTCACTTATGAAGATGTTCACCCGCCGATGCCGCGTACACCCGCCATCGAAACGCTGGAAGCCATCACCAAACGCCTCGCCAACGAACTCGGATTTGATGTCAAAGGCGCGAGTACGGGTGGTGCTGCCGACGCAGCTTTCGCAGCCGACGAAGGCATTCCGGTACTCGATGGACTCGGCCCTGTTGGCGGACTCGATCATGGCCCTGACGAATATATCCTCAAGAGCAGTATCGTCCCGCGTACTGCATTACTGGCGCGGCTTATGATGGCTATCGTCAAAGGTGCGACTTCATAGTATTGTTGCACCGTACAGTTCAGTTTTACATAAAGGGGATTCACAGATGACCGATACCATACAAACTGCGATCAATCATTCCCATCACAACCGTGAAGAAGCGCTGGAAGGCTTCATTAAGCTGCTCAGTTTCCCGTCAATTAGTGCTGACCCAGCCTACAAAAAAGACATTGTGGCCTGCGCCAATTGGATTGTCGGTGAACTCAAGCGCATCGGCTTCGATAATGTCCACACCATTAGCACCGCTGGTCATCCGGTGGTCTATGCTGAATGGCTCAAGGCTGGTGACGATAAGCCAACCGTTTTGGTCTACGATCACTACGATGTGCAACCCGTAGACCCGCTGCATCTCTGGAAGTCAGAACCCTTTGGCTCGGAAATCCGCGAAGGTCGACTCTACGCACGCGGCGCGACTGATAATAAGGCTGGCGTTTGGGGCAACTTGATGGCCTTCGAGTCGATGTTGGCGGCGAATGGTTCATTACCGTTGAATGTCAAAATCCTATTCGAAGGTGAAGAAGAATCGGGTTCGCCTAGCATGGAACCCTTTGTCGAAGGCAACAAAGAACTGCTCAAAGCCGATGTGATGCTCAACTGCGACGGCGACTTTGAACCCAAAAGACCCGAAATGGGTTATGCGGGACGCGGTATCATCAGCGCTGAAGTTAAATTAACAGGCCCTAAAGCCGATTTGCATTCGGGCGGGTTTGGCGGTGTAGTTCAAAATCCGCTGCATGTGGCAGGCAAGATTATTGGCTCGTTCCATGATAACGACGGTCGCATCCAAATCCCCGGTTATTATGATGCAGTTGCCACAGTAACCGACTTTGAACGCGAACGTATCCATGCCGGATGGCAAGACGAACGCATGGAAAAGGACGCTGGAGTCCCGCTGGTATGGGGGCGGAGTATCGCGCCCGATGCAGAGCGCGGCACTATATTACCGACCGTTGAAATCAACGGCATGTCAGGTGGTTATCAAGGCCCCGGCACAAAGACGATTATCCCTGCTGAAGCTTCGTTTAAAGTGACCATGCGCCTCGTGCCGGATCAAAATCCACATGAAATCGCGCAGTCCTTCATCACTTACGTCAAAAGCTTCGAGACTGAAACCGTAAAAATCAGCATCGAGATTGGCGAAGAAGCATGGCCGTTTGTCATGGTAACCGAGGGTCAATATCTCGAAGCAGTGCAAACTGCGCTCGAAAGCACCATCGGCAAACGCGCCAAACTGGTACGCGGCGGTGGCTCCATCCCGATTTTGGGTATGTTCAACCGTCTAATTGGTGTGCCGATAACCGGCTTTGGTTACGGTGAGGGTGAAAATATTCACTCGCCGAATGAATATGTGGTGGTCGATAGTTTCTTCCAAGCCGTTGAAGCCGGTATCCGTCTCTATCACAACTTGGCTGAAACCACGAAATAACCATTCAATCCCGGAATCGCTGTAGGGGTTTGCCGCTGGCAAACCTTTTTTCGCCCGATTAGATTGTCTCGTAGGGGAGCACCTATGTGTGCTCCCGCTTGAATTTTATGATTTCGCCTAAAACGGCTTGAACATCATTAACCACAGCGGCACGGTTAGAATCTTGACGGTTCACTTATGCCACTTATGTTCGCGCAGGCCAAAATCGGCTTCCACATACCCCAATTTCTGATAGAGACTTTTCGCCATATCGGATGACCAAATCCATGTATCTTTGTAACCACGCTCCCGAGTCAGCCGCATCAGCTCATAGGTCATCGCTCCACCAAACCCTTGACCGCGAAATTCTGGTGGGGTCGATAAGTCATAAGTCGTCGCGCCGCCTCCGGCATCCAACAGCGTGCCAGATGTAACAGGCACGTCATCCAGATAACCAGTGTAGTGCAGCGAAAAAGCATCCTCGTCATAACCATGACGGGCATAAGCATCGTAGAAACAACCGAGATCATTATTCTCAAATCCCGCTTCCGAAATGCGTACCCATTCCGCCATCATCCGGTCATCATGTACCTGCTCAATGTGGAAATTGGACGGCATAACCGGAGCATCACTCAACTCGGTGAGGTCAGCCCACAACCAATTGCCCCCACGGTCACTCGGCATTCCACGCGCTTCCAACCGTTGATTGAGATCAACAGGTTGGTCGCCGGGAAACACGAACCAGCCAATTTCATCAACATGCTGTCCGATTTCTTTAAAGGTTGCGTCTATTTTTGCTTCAACGTTGTCTTGAGACCAGTTCGCTCGAAGGACAATATCACCGGGGGCTGGTTTGTGGCTAAGAAACCAATAAACGTCTGCGTCACATTCAATCATGTTCGGCAAACCCGCGAATAAATTCATATAAGCGATAAAATTTTTTTGTATGTGCTGGAACATTTCACTTCCCGACAAATCGAGTAACGCGTCTGGCATAGATTTTCCTTTTGGTAATCTGATTTCTACAGGTCATAATAGTCCACAAAAGGTAAATTAACAAGCTATATAAATAACAAAGCGTGTTATCGCCTAAACAGCATTATTATTTATCAGGTTTACTTTAAGTTTGTCGGCTAACCGTTTTCTAACAATTTATTAACATCCTCCATCATCTCCTCGCCTGTTAAGTTAGTACCAACCTTGCCAAAGAGTTACCAAATGTTCTTCCAAAATGTAACCCGTTTGCTCTCAACTTCGAATACAATATCAGTGGGGCTGTAGGTGCCGCTGGCAAACCCTTCTTTCGCCTCCGCATCTTAACACCGATCAACACGCACAAACTGCACAAAATTTGTGCCGCATTTGCCGCTTCTGCCGCATATTTCGCATATTGTGACCATTCTCTCCCTCATATCATTATTCAAAAGTGCGATTCTCAACTGCATTAACCGCATCAACAGTATACTTCTATGCGATTAAATCGACGACGACATAAACTTTGTTTCCCAACCAAAAAGGAGCGCTTTCGCACCCCTTCCTGTATTTAAACTTGCAGCTTGTAACTTGCGACTACCGACTCACTTCACATCCTGCCATGCACGATGAACTTCGGTCTGTCCACGCTTCATCGCCAGCAGCAGCGAATCTTGGTCAACCGGAATCTTGAAAATGCGAACACCGGTCGCGTTGTAAATCGCATTACAAATCGCTGGCGTGGTGTTGATCGACGGAATCTCGCCCACACCTTTCGCTCCATATGGCCCTTCGGACGAACGATGCTCGACCAAACGAGAAGTGATCTCCGGCGTTTGTTTGATGCTCGGCATCTTGTAGCGTGACAGCAAGCGTGTCCACGGCACACCGTCTTCAAGGATGAAGGCTTCGCTCAGGCAGTTGCCCATCGCCATGATGATACCGCCCTCGATTTGCCCTTGAAGCATCAACGGATTAATCGCCCGCCCAATATCGGTACTCGATAGAATTTTCAGCACTTGAACTTCGCCCGTGTCGGTATCCACTTCAATCAACGCCGCTTGCGTGGCGTAGCTAAACGCGAAGTGCATATCACCACCCGTTCCCAGTGGTTGTGTCTTCGGCCCCCAATACTCATGGCGAGTCTTAGGTGAAAGACCACTTTCCTTCATCCACGATACCACATCGCCCATCGGCATGGAATGACCATTACTCCGCAGCAAACCTTCTTCGTAGTAGATTTTCTCTGGCGGCACATCCATCATTTCCGCCGCTGATCGGGTAATCGCCTCGCGTAAAGCCACCGCCGCTAAACGCGCCGCATTCCCTGTCATGAACGTTTGACGTGAAGCCGTTGTTGGCCCACCATTCGGCGTGAGATCGGTATCGCATAACAGCACTTTCACCTTTTCATAGGCGATGTGCATTTCTTCGGCCGCGCACTGTGCCACCACATGTGCGATACCCTGCCCCATGTCAGCCGCAGCCGTCCGCACTTCAATCGTACCGTCCTCAAAGGCTTCAACTTCCGCCTCAGATTTATCCGGCGCACCGCCACCTAACCCCGTGTTCTTGTAAGCGCAGGCAATCCCCCACGCATAAGCCTTATTGCCTTCGTGCCACTTCCATTGGAAGCCGTGCCCGTTCGATTTGGCGACCATATCCTTTTGCACATCATCAATCGTTTCCAGCAAACCAACCGACTCGCGCAGGAGTTGTCCGGTTGCAGTCGTCACGCCCACTTTTTGCGCGTTCATTCGCCGGAACTCAATCGGATCAATATTCAACTTCTCCGCCAACATATCCATATTTTGCTCAACCGCGAAGGCCGATTGCGTCACACCAAAACCTCTAAACGCACCCGACGGCACATTGTTGGTATACATCGCATAACAATCTATTTTGGCATTCGGCACTTCATAGGGGCCAGTCGCATGAGTCGTTGCCCGCGTCATCACCTTATCTGAAAGTGAGGCATACGCTCCACCATCGCCATAAAGTTCCGCCTGCACAGCGATCAACTTGCCGTCTTTGGTCGCACCTGTTTTGATGCGGATAATCGTCGCATGGCGCTTGGGATGAAATATCAACGACTCCTGCCGCGAGTAAAGCATCTTCACGGGTTTACCAGTAACCGTTGCCAGCATCGCTACATGAATTTGTCCGGCAATGTCTTCTTTACCACCAAAGCCGCCACCAATTAGCGTACCAATCACGCGAACACTCTCACTCGGAATTCCCATCGCCAAACCAATTTGGTCACGATCTTGGTAGGGAATTTGTGAACCCACATAAACCGTGAGTTTCTTATGGTCGGTGTAACCCTTTGGCACACCAATCGCACATTCTGGCTCAAGGAAGGCATGTTCCGTTGTCGGTGTCCGGTACTCATGCTCGACAATCACATCCGCTTCCGCGAAACCTTGCTCCACATCACCGTGCCGCACCTTAATGTGCTTGAGCAAATTTCCAGTTGGATGATTCGGATGAAGTACAGGCGCTTCCGGCTTATGTGCGTATTCGGGATCACCAACGACTGGCAGAGGTTCGTAAGCCACCTCAATCAGCATCAAGGCTTCGGCTGCGATGTCTTCGCTGTCCGCCGCTACAATCGCCACCGCATCGCCTGTGTAACGCACCACATCACCACACAACACAGGCCAATCACGGTAGACCAAACCGTGTAAATTTTCACCCGGAACATCTTTATAGGTTAGCACCGCTTTCACACCCGCCAGAGACTTAGCCTTCTCGGTATGGATGCTCAAAATCTTGGCATGTGGATGTGGCGAACGCAGCGTCCGCGCAAATAACATATCAGGGAAGGTGTAATCATCCGTATATTTAGCCGCACCCGTCACCTTCGCGGTCACTTCTATCGGCGGCACCGAACGGCTGATGACATCCATCGGCTCATCAACCACCGGTTCATTCACAGGCAGAGGAGGCAGTCCACGCTTCTCCCGTGCTGCCGATTGAATGGCGCTGATGACACTGGTATATCCGGTACAGCGGCAGTAAGTATCCTTGAGCGCCACTTTAATATCATGTTCGTTAGGGTCGGGGTTTTCATCAAGCAATGCGGCTGAAGTCATAATCAAACCGGGTGTACAGTAACCGCACTGCACTGCACCGTGCCGGATAAAGTTCGACTGCAAGGGGTGTAAAGTCTCGCCGTCAGCCAAACCTTCAATGGTGGTGATACTACGTCCAGCAGCTTTGAGGGCTGGATAAATGCACGAGTCAACGGGTGTGCCATCCACCAAAACGGTACAACTTCCACATTCGGCCTCCTCGCATCCTATCTTGGTTCCGGTCAGCCCTAAATCCAATCGCAAAAATTGTGCTAATGTGCGCGATTCGTCTATGTCGAGGTCGTGTGCTTGTCCATTTACGGTAATATTGATTTGGCTCATGTTGTTACTCCTAAACCCCTACCCCTTCAGGAACTGCTTTACCTGTCTTTGCACGTTCGGTTGCCAGCGTCAAAGTGCGTCTGAGTAGCACCGTAATCATCTCACTGCGGTAATCATCGGTGGCACGGTACTTACTGGTACGTGGATGTAAAACCGTTTGTGCGAAGGCCGCTACCGACTCAATGGTATCACTGTTTGCTACTTTACCAATGAGTTCTGCTTCCACTTCGCTAGCAAGTGCCGGCTTCGGGCCAACTGGCGCAACACTTATTCGTGCCGCCTCATAAGTTGCTGATGCGGCATCCAGTTTCACCCACACAGCGCAGCCCATAATCGGCAGCGCAACCCCTTGCGGACGCATAATCCGCTTGAAAGCCGTTGCTTCGCCCTGTCCACTTTTCTTAAACCGGAAACCGAGTAACAGATCACGGCCTGTTTCCAACAGTGATCGTCCCGGCCCCAAAAATATGTCACAAATCGGCAGCCATTGGCGTTGGCCTTTATAAAAAACCTCAACATCAGCACTCAATGCAACCAACGAAGTCGTACCGTCACCCGCTGGCAGCGCATGAGCAACATTCCCGCCGAGTGTTGCCACATTCCGCACCTGTGGCCCACCGACCACGCCGCAGCTTTCAACGAGGCAGGTTGCTGAGTCTGCAATCGCCTGTGACTTGACGATACGGCTGTGCGTCACACCCGCGCCGATATAAATCATGTCAGCATCTTGGCGGATATTCGAGAGTTCAGGAATGCGAGTAATGTCGATCAGCGCTTCATGAGGTTGGTAGGCAATTTCTGCCCGTGCATCAACCAGCAAGTCGGTTCCACCTGCGACAACCTGCGCCCGACCCGCGTAATCATTCAGCAGTTGAAGTGCTTCGTCGGTTGTGTGGGGAGTATGATAATGATTCCAAAGTTTCATGGCTTACCTCATCACTAATATTCTAGGTAAACCAACAGGCACTTTTCGGTGGGGTTGTTATCCAGCGCCATCTCATTCTAGACGACCTGTGGTTCCTAATACTTTAACCTGTTTGCTCGGCTTTATCCAGCATTTTACCGCCATCATCGCGCCCAATTCACGGACACTCACAGCATCCCGCGCGACTTCACCGATGATACGTCCTTCGTACATCACAATTATAAGAGTACCGCGAAATCCACCACTTTCAAATATTTTTTAAGCACTCTTGAACAAGGTTATCGAACAATCCACAGTGAAATTATAGACTTTGAGGTAGTCGCAGGTTTGCAATAAGTCTACGCATAAGCAACAATTTCGAATATCTCCTGTCCAGTATCGCGACTATGGGATGAAAAAACCTATGGCACACTCAATTACAGTTGTCGGCTGCGGCGTGATCGGCCTCACATCTGCCATTCGTTTACAAGAGGCTGGCTTCAGTGTCACCATCATCACCCGTGACTTACCACCTAATCTGACATCGGCGGTAGCAGGCGCATATTGGTATGGTGGTGAACTGGCCTCGCATTCCTCACGTATCCGTTGGTCTTCCACTTCCTTAGAAGAATATTTACGCTTGGCAAAAGACGATTACTGTGGCGTAACCACTTTCCGCATGTTAGAAGTTTTCGGTGGACATGTAGGCGATCCTTGGTTCAAAGACCTGATCCCGTTTTACGAACGGGTTGCACCCGCTAATCTTCCAAATGGTTATGCCGATGGTTATTGGATGGAAATCCCGATTGTCGAGACACCCCGTTATCTAAGCTATTTGGTTGACCGTTTCCAAAAAAGTGGCGGAATAATTGAGCAGCGTACCATCAAAGACTTATTTGAACTCGCAAGCAATCATCCCTTGATTGTCAATTGTACCGGAGTCTATGCACGTCATGTCGCCGATGATGAGCAGGTCTATCCCTTGCGCGGACAGGTCATCAAAGTAGAAGCGCCGCAAATCCACGATGCCTTCATGGACGATGATAACTTCACTTACATCTTGCCTAGACGGGACGGCGTTGTACTCGGTGGTATCTCACAGAAGGACAACTGGAATCTCAACGTTGATTCTGCCGTATCCGAAGATATTTTGCAGCGCTGCGAAAAAGCCCATCCCGGCATTCGCCAATCGCCCATCATTGCTGAACTGGTTGGCCTACGCCCCGGTCGGCATGAAATCCGCCTCGAACGTGAACAACTGACCAACACTTGCACCGTTATCCACAACTACGGACACGGCGGCATCGGTTTCACACTTTCATGGGGTTGCGCTGCCGATGTGGTGAACCTTGCACGACAGGTCAGTGGGCAATAAAAAAGCGGGGTTCATCTCCCCGCTTCTCTAATTTCTATTGATGCTTTAGCCCTTCACGCTGCCTGCTGTGATGCCTTCCACAAGATAGCGCTGCGCGTAGATATACACACAAACCACAGGGATCGCCATCAACAGCGAAGCCGCCATCAACCGTCCCCAAGGATAAATATCACCGAAGACCAGTAGTTGCAAACCCACTGGCAGCGTTTTTAAATTATCGCTGGTAATGAATACAAAGGCGAACAAGAACTCGTTCCATGCGTTGGTGAAAGCGAATAATGTCACTGAAAGCAAAGCGGGTGCTGCCAGCGGTAGTGTGATCCGCCAGAAAGCCGTCAAGCGATTCGCGCCATCGATCAGTGCGGCTTCTTCGAGTTCAACTGGAATCGACCGGAAATACCCCAACATTACCCATGTCGCAAACGGGATCAAAAACGTCGGATACGTCAGGATCAAACCCGTGTAACTGTTGATAATCCCTAAGTCAGTCAAGATACGATACAAGGGGATAAACAGCAGTGAACCCGGAAGCAAATAAGTGACTAGGAGCAATGTGGTCAGCAGCCGACCACCCGTAAACTTCAGCCGTGCCAGCGCATAAGCCGCCAACGCTGCAACAAAAACAGAGATCGCTGTACTGGTTGTTGCCACAATGACGGTATTCCGGAACCATATCAGAAAGGGCGTATTGTTCACAAGCGATTGATACTGCCCAATCGTCCACGGATCAGGCCAATAGATTGAGGTATAGCGTTGAATTTGAAGATCAGTCTTAAAGGACGTAATAAAAATCCAGTAAAACGGAAAGAGAACAAAAATGAGCATTGGCGCAAGCATTAGCATACGAAGCCCGATACCCATTCGCTCCTTTTGAGCCTTACTCGCCCCAGATTTACCTTTTTGGGCAGGCGGAAAAAGTGACTTGGAGATACTTTCAAATAATTTTGATATCCACTCAGCAGGCAGAAAAATAATATCCAGTATCAACGAAAATCCGTGACCAATCAGTGCCCATAGACGTTCAAAAATGGATTTGCGTTTATCACCCCGTAATGTGTTATCCGGCTGCATGACACGCGCTAGGATAAAAATGATTACCCCCATAATCGGAGCCATCGCGAAGGCCGTCGCCGCACCGGGACCAAATCGCAAACCAATGATCGCTTTTTCGTAAGCCAAAATCGAGAATAAGCGGGTTGCCCCACCCGGCCCACCGCCTGTCATTAAATAAACTAAACCAAACGTATTAAATGTTGAAATGAATGAAAGCAGCACCGTCACAATAATCACATAGCGTAATCCCGGCAGTGTAATGTGTCTAAACCGTTGGACAACAGTCGCGCCGTCCACTTCTGCCGCTTCATGCTGTTCGCGATCAATTGCTTTGAGGCCAGCCAGCAGCAAAATGGTATAAAAAGGAATACCCTTCCAAACGTTTACGGCGATCACACTTGCCATCGCCAACCCCGGTTCGGCAAGCCATGCAACCGGACGGTTGATGAGACCGAGTTGCAGCAAAATCGGGTTCAAACCGCCAAAAATCGGATCGTAAATGCTGCGCCATGTCAGCGCCGTTACAACCTCTGGAACAATCCACGGTAGCAGCATAACACCGGTCAATATGCTACGAAAAGGTAATTTACTATTGAGAATCAGGGCAATTGCCATCCCCACCACAAATTTTACACATAAGGATGCCACTGTAAAAACAATCGTATTTCCGACTGCGCTGATAAAATCACTATCGTGGAGCAAGCGCGCGTAATTCGCCAAACCGACATATTCTTCTTTTCGTGTCACAAAAGAACGAACCGTCAAACTGAGCAAAATCGCATTGATAAAGGGCCAAAGAATCAACCCTGCCATAATCACGACGAGGGGCAGGACAAAAATTAAAGCAATTTTCCAATCACGCCCGAAAATCATTTCGAATCGCCGCTTGCGCTGGGGTGTAGAGGATCGAATCACGGGCGATGCCGTGTTCATCCCCACTTGTTTTTGCATAATCTGCCTCTTTCAGTTGTGACATCATCAAAACGTCTGAATGTCACATACAGCAAACAATCGCTGCTGAGTGGGTAGTATGAAGACAGAGAGGGTGCGTTATTCACCCTCTCCATAGAATTTAGGAGACGACATGTTTCAAAATTACGAGATGTCTTTCTCGTAGGGGAGGGTCTGTGACCCTCCCGAATAGTCTCCATTTGTGCTCGTTCCCGCAAAAGTGTCGTCCCATAAACTATAGACAAAGCTTTAGCTCTGGGGAACGCCGCCCTCTTCAAAGATTTGCACGATTTTGTCGTGTGCATCCTTAACCGCATCAGCCGCGCTCATCGCACCAGTGGTGACATTTGCCATCATCTGGCTGGGAATAGCAGCCGCAATGATCGCTGCGACCAAAGCATTCGGCTTGGCAGGATCTGAATCACCGTAGTAAATGTCGGGGTTAAACAAGATGTCGCGGAAGGTGACGAAGTTCGGATCAACTGCGGTAATATCATCCGTCCACAAATTCTTATAACTGGGCATGTTCAAACCACCGCCCAACTTGGATACTGGCAGGAAGTTCGCCGGATCAATCATGTTGAGGATCAACTCTTTGGCGAGATCAACATTCTTGGCTCCCTTGAATATGGTCAGCCAGAAAATATTACCGCCCTCCAATAGTCGTCCATCCAAAGTCTTGGGGGGATGCAGCACAAGCGTATTTTCAAAGACTGGATTCTTGTCTGCTTTGGCTTTGGCATAAACGCTGGGTTGGTTGTTGGTCAGCGCAATTGTACCGGCTAGATAAGCTTCGTTATTGCTGGTGTCCGTCCAGCTCTCGACACCGGGCGGCAGCATCGGCTTATATTTGTCACTGGTGTAGGTTTCAGCCAACCATTCAACCGCTTTCACCGTCTCAGGTGAGTTGAAAACCACTTTCAAGCCTGTCTCGTCAACATAGCTGCCGCCAAATGCTTGGATCAATCCGGTAATCAGGCCGTGACCGTCACCGCTCTTGTTGATAGTCATGCCCCAACCCCACATTTTCTTGTCGGCATTGGAGACAGCCAAGCAAGCATCACGGCGTTTGTCCCATGTATCGAGGGTCGATGCATCAATACCAGCAGCCTCGAATATGTCTTTACGGGCATACCAACCAGCCGAGTTGCAGCTAAAAGGGACTGCCCACCACTTGCCGTCAATCTTCGCATTGAACTCGGCCACGGCTGGTACAACCGCGCCGTACATACTAAGGGCTTTTTCCATCACGTCCGATACATCTTCCACAATGTCCAACGAATACATTTGCGGGATGCTTAGGGTGTGGTAGCCCAGATCAGGCGGATTTCCAGCCTGCACTGCTGCCAACATCTTCGCCGTAAAATCACCAAATAACTCAGGATTTGCTGTCGAGAGGTCTAGTTCAACGCCCTTGTCTGCCGCAAATTTGACAATATTGTCATGAATTACTTGTTGAGCTTCGGGGAAATATTCAGTTTTCTGAATGACAGTGAGTTTACCAGCAGCGCCCGCTGGCAGTGGAGCAGGTGTCGCTGTCGGGTCTTGGGCAAACACCATTCCGCCCCTTGCGGCTAGCAATCCCGCACCCGTTGCAGCAGCAGTACGGAGGAAGTCACGACGACTTAGTTTCTTGCTCATAATTTCAATCTCCTTTAAATAGATTTTTGCAAAATGGCGCGTTGTTTGACTGCTCCTTTCTTCCAACGCTTACTGAGGTTATTTATGAATCCTGTTAACCTGTTAACCCCACTCCATGTGAGGATGGTTCGCTATCATATGGTCGGCATATAATTTCAAATATGTAGATATATTACCAACCAGAACATATTCTCTTAAAAACTAATTTTCGGCCAAATCAGCATGATATGTGACTGTATTGCTTGAGCCGCTGCTTCGCCATTTTGTTGGCGTAACGCCGCTACGATTGACTCATGCCGCGTCCCAAGTTCCACTAAATTAGAATAATGGCGCGGGTGCGACTGGACAATAAATCGCTGAATCTGGCTCGACAATGTGATCCACATCCGCAGTAATCCTGCGCTACCACCACATTCTATAATATAACGGTGAAACTGCATATCAAACTCGGCAAGTGTTATCATATCTTCGCGTTTACCCGCCTGTTCCATTTCTTGGATCAGATGCTGCAAATAATCGCACTGGTCGGGTGTAACTTTCTGTGCCGCCCGCCGGATTGCAAAACCTTCAATCTCACTCCGTATGGATGATAATTCGTACATCTCATCAGTCGATATATTACTGACATAAGTTGCACTTCGGGCTTGGCGCTCGACCAGCCCATCTCGTTCGAGGCGTTGTAATGCTTCTCGCACAGGGCCTTGGCTGGTTCCCATTTCGGCAGCGATTTCGAGTTCGACGAGTTTCTCGCCGGGATTACGTTCTGCAGTAATGATCGCGCTGCGTAATTGCTCATAAACTTGGTCGGATAGGGACGCGGGCTTTGTTCTCCGTGGGTGAAGATGAGATATGGAAGCGTCCATAAAAACCATAAAATTTCCGTAATTAATTATTAATAATCAATCATAGCTAAGTTGCAATGAATGTCAATAAAGTGAAATGAAACGAAGAATTGCGTAAAGCAATGATATAATTTTACGTGAAATGAAGTGGACAGAAAGGTGATTTGTGGCAGAGAATGGGATTATTTTGTAATGAAATTACGCCACAATCCCATTTTTATTCACATTTAGAATTCAATCAACCAATTTTCACAGGCTGACCGCTTGCCGCTGACTCATAAGCTGCTTCTACGATCTCAGCCGCCCGCAAGCCATCCTCGCCTGTGATGGCAGGTAACCGCTTCTCTCGAATAGCCGCTACGAACTCATTCAACATGCCTACATTGCTATTAGATGCCCATACATCGCGAGTCGGTCGTCCAACCTTATGGCTGTAAACGGTCGTGTACTGCTTCATAGAATCCATCGTCGCCAAACCGTTTTCAGCGACCAGCTCCAGCGTCAACCCACCCCATATCGGATAATAAGCAGGTTTGCTCCAACTGCAATCAATACTCGCAAATACACCGTTGGCAAAGGTTAGCATAACCAACCCGCCCGTTTCGACGCTGACCTTACCTGCGTGCATAATTGCATTAGCCGTTGCGAAAACCTCAACCACTTCGGATTGCAGATACCAACGCAGCATATCTGCTATATGAACGGAATGGTCAATAATTGCCCCGCCACCTGCCAACTTCTTATCCACAAACCAATCCCGTTCTAGAAAAGGCAAATTCTCGCCTTGATGAAATTCTGGCAGCGCCCCTTGATTGGTCGAATTGAAGCCGTAAATCTGTCCTAATCGACCCGAATCAATCCACTTTTTAATTTCGAGTGCTACGGGGCTAAAACGCATCGGGAATGCAGTCATCAGCAATACCCCTGCCTGCTTGCACACATCAACAATCGCCTGCGAATCTTCAACGGTGGTTGCCAGCGGCTTTTCGCACAGCACATGTACACCGGCTTCGGCTGCCAGCTTGACCAATGGCAAATGTCGCGCATTCTCCGAGCAAACAATGACCCCATAAGGCTTCTCAGCTAAAAGTGCGGCATAAGACTCAAACAATCGCACACCAAATAAATCAGCAAAATACTGTCCACGCTTTTGATTTTCGTCCGCAATGCCAATCACTTCAACATCGGGCAGCGCCAACAAAGCACCTAGATAATTCTCCGCATGTAAATGGGCAAAGCTCATTATTCCTAAACGCATTATGCCACCTCCGCGATCTGCACTTGTCGTCCACTTCGCACCGATTCAATGGCTGCCAGCCCTATTTCCAACGCCGCCAGTGCATCATCAGCCGTTACACGCGGCTCAATTCCCGCTGTCAGCACCTCATAAAAATGCTTGGCCTGCAAGAAATAAGGGTCTTCTGAAAGTGGACTGATCGGTATCATTGCGTCCGCCACTTCCTCTTGCTGCTTCATATAGACGGCTAAAGGTATCGAACTGTCCGCCGGATGTTCAATCAAACCCGCATCCCCAGCAATCTCAAACGAGGTACGGAACATGCCCGGTGCATACGCCCAACCGCCTTCCACATTACTAATCGCGCCACTTTTATGCTTGAGCATTACCAGCCCATAATCCTCAGCCGATTCCGGTCGCTGCCCACGCAAACTTTTAGCGTAAACACTCTGCACATCACCAGCCACCCATCGCGCATAATCGTAATCATGGATCATCAGGTCAAGCAGCATCCCACCTGATTTTCCCATATCCATCAACCAGTTATCTGCCGCCCATTTGGGGAGCGCGCTGCATCGTGTAAAGCGCTGCACTGCCACATTCCCGATGTCACCGCGTTCAACAGTGGCCTTTGCCTGTACATAGGCAGGTACAAACCGTAAAACATGTGCCACCAGCAGCAGTACATTAGCCTTCTTGCAAACCGCAATCATCTCGCGTGCTTGGGCTGATGTCCGAGCCAACGGCTTCTCGCAGACAATCTGCTTACCGGCTGCGGCGGCTTGCAACACCATATCGTGATGCAAATGGGTAGGTGTACATATATCGATCACATCCACCTGTTCGAGAAGTTTCTCTAAAGAAGCAAATGCCTTTGTTCCATATTCATCCGCTAATTTTTTCGCGTGATTTGGATCAGCCGAACAGATACCCACTAACTCAACCGGCAGTTTCGCCCAAGCAGCCGCATGGGTGATGCCCATGAACCCACTCCCGACAATCCCAATTTTAAGCATTTTTCGATCATCCCTTACCAAAACAAATTATGGGTCATAACCCTGAATAAATTCTACATCACCCCGCCCGAAGTCAGACCACAAATCGCTTCTGTAAAACTGTGTAGAGGTAAAGCTAATGCTCAGAGGAAATCACAAATCATTCCGACAGGAAACAGAAACCATGAAAAATCGGGAAGGTTGTTCGGTAATGGCCTACAGGAAATGGCATGTATCTGATTAGATTAAAGTTTTCTAGGCTCGGTAACGCCTACAATCTCTTGAATACGAACGTAACATCAAAAAATAATCTTGTCAAGAAAACCGCCACAGGTCTAATTACGAGAGGATTTGTATCAAAACCTCACTGCACTTATTACAACAAACGAGTCTGATAACCACATTGCCAATCCACTATAAATTTTCACAGCAAATCATAAACAGGTGTTTTAATAATAAACCACCAATTTTTATAGTCGATTTTGAACCTTATTCACCATAACCGAGTAAGTAATAAACCAGCAAAATAGACAAGTGTCGTCTGTCTATTTTGCACAGGATAACCATTTATTCTATTGCACATTAAGTACGGATGTGTTAAGTTTTACCCTCAGTTAAGGTTTGTGATTGCAACAGTCTAAATGTTAAACTGCTGCAATGATGAAGTAGATTCAGTCGTTTTTTTATTCAGGAGGATGAAAGTAAATGCGCTCAAGGAACTTTGCACGTTTCCTGACGATCGCTGTACTGTTGATGGCGTTGACCGCCGTTAGCATGGTACACGCTCAGGACAAGAAAATTTTGGTTACCGGTATTAATATGACCAACGGCGATCCCGAATCGCTCGACCCCGGTCTGTCACAAGACACCAAACAAATTCAAATTTTGGACGAACTATATGTTGGCCTCACCCGTTTGGATGAAGTCAGCCTCGAAGTGAAGCCCGGCCTTGCTGAAAGCTGGACAGTTTCCGACGACGGCAAGGTTACTACCTTCAAACTGCGTCAGGATGTTCCTTGGGTTCGTTACAACGCCGAAACCGACGCTGTTGAAGAACTGAAGGATGATGCAGGCAAGGTTCGTATGGTCACTGCCAACGACTTGGTCTACGCATGGAAGCGTAACTTTGACCCCGCAACCGCTTCGCCCTACATCTATGTTTTGGCTCCTTATGTAGCAGGCGGTGCCGAATTCGCTGGCCCCGACAGTGAACTCGGTGTTAAGGCCATTGATGACTTTACGGTCGAAGTCACTTCTCCTGTGACCGCGCCTTTCGCCCTGAACATTTATGGCATGTGGTTCTCACGTCCTCTGCTCCAATCGGTTATTGACGACGCTGGTACCTCATGGACTGAACCGGAAAACACCGCTACTTATGGCCCCTTCGCTTTCAAGGAATGGAAGCATGAAGAAAGCGCCACCTTGATCAAGAACCCGTTCTGGCCCGGCACCGACGCTGTTCCACAACCCAAGCTTGACGAAGTTGTGATTAAGTTCCTTGATGACACAACCCAACTTCCTGAATACGAAGCTGGCACAATGGATGCCATTGAAGTTCCCGCTGACCAACTGGATCGCGTCAAGGCTGACCCAACCCTCAGCACAGAATATTCAAATGGTGTTCAGAACTGCACCTACTACTACGGCTTCAATAGTACCAAGGCTCCTTTCACCAGCGCTCACATGCGTTTGGCTTTCTCTTATGCCATTGATCGTGCTGCTATCACCGACAACATTTTGAAGGCCGGTCAAATTCCTGCACGGTGGTACACTCGTCCCGGTAACGTGGGTGTGCCCACAGTTGAAGATGCTCCTGCCGATTTTGGAGTGAGCTTCAATGTCGACAAGGCCAAGGAAGAATTCGCCGCTGGTCTGAAGGAACTCAACCTCGCTAGTGCCGCCGATCTCCCCAGCATCACGCTGGCCTTTGGTAACACCCCTCTCCACACCTCGATTGGCCAAGCAATTCAGCAAATGTGGAAAGACAATCTGGGTGTCTCAGTTGAACTTGCTGCCCTCGACACCACCACTTACTTTAGCGTCCAACGCGAAGACTCCAACCAGATTTTCCGTGCTGGCTGGTGCGCTGACTATCCGGATGCCAACAACTGGCTGAACGAAACCATGCACACGGGTGTAGCTCAGAACTACGGTAAGTTCAGCAATCCTGACTTCGACAAGTTGGTCGAACAGGCTGCTGTCGAACCCGACACTGCCGAACGCTCCAAGCTATACGCGCAAGCTGAAGACATCTTGGTTGCCAAGGATGCGGGTATCGCCCCCATTTACTGGTATGTCACCAAGCAATTGCGTAAGCCCAATGTTGAAGGCACCTATTCTGTGATCGGTGCTGAATACTACGAAAAGTGGGACATCGCGCCCTAACGCATAAAACACGTTAGAGTATCAATTCAGTGAGGGGTGTGGGATGACCACACCCCTCATTCAATAATGTACACAGAATTTATGTGTAAAGGTTTGCCTCATGGTTAAGTATGTACTACGCCGTTTCTTGTGGATGTTCTTAGTGTTGTTTGTTATTTCGATAGTCACATTTACATTGATGCACGCTGTCCCCGGTGGCCCTTTCGACCGCGAAAAACCACTACCTGCCGCAAACTTAAAACAACTTAATGAAAAATATCACCTTGATGATCCAATTCTTAAACAGTATGCGGATTATGTAGGTTCCATTGTTATTCCCAAAGTCACCTCAGGGAAGCAAGTTAAATCGCTCGATCACGATTACCTCTTCAACATTAAATTGCCTTTTGGCGAGGGTAATCCGACATTCCGCTGGATTAACTTCGGCCCATCCTTCAAATCCACCAGCCGCACTGTCAACGACATTTTCCGTGAAAACTTGCCCATATCATTCCAACTGGGTCTTGCCGCCTTAGCCGTTGCGATGGCAGTTGGCATACCATTGGGAGTCTTCTCAGCGCTTAAGCACAACACAACCTACGACTATCTTGGCATGGGTGTTGCCATTTTGGGCGTTTCTGTACCTGTAATCATCACCGCCCCCCTCCTTCAATATTTCTTTAGTGTTGAACTCAAATGGGTTCCGGTTAGTGGCTGGGGGACGACTGCTCAAGCGATCTTGCCTGCGGTTGCACTTGGATTTGCTCAGTCCGCTATTTTGGCTCGTTTGACTCGCGCCAGCTTGCTACAGGTGTTAGGTGAAGATTATATCCGCACCGCTCGCGCGAAAGGTATGCCAGAACGCGTTGTCATCTCTGTTCATGCGCTCAAAAATGGTATGATCCCTGTCATCACCATTCTTGGCCCTCTCTTTGCGGCTTTGGTGACCGGAACATTCGTGGTTGAAACCATTTTCGGCATTCCCGGCATGGGTCGCTTCTTTGTAACCAGTGTTACCGGACGCGATTACCCGGTGATTATGGGAACGATTTTGCTCTACGCGATGTTTCTGGTGTTGGCGAACTTGCTGGTTGATGTGGCTTATGCTTGGCTCGACCCGCGCATCCGTTTCAATTAAAGGACACTTTTAATGGCAGCCATTAATAAAACCTCATCGCCAATCGGTGGTGTAACACAGCTCAGTACCGTTCCTAAAGGTCAAGGCTTATGGGCTGACGCGATCCGCCGTTTATTCCGCAATAAAGCAGCCGTCGTGGGCCTGATTATCCTTTTGCTCAATGTGATAATGGCAATTTTCGCGCCTATTATTGCCCCTAAATCGTACACTGACCAAACACTGACCCAAAATAACTCTGCACCACTATGGATCACTCAGATTTTCCCCAGCATGATCCCCAAAGGGGATGTCGGCGGTTATGTCACCATCAACAACGACTATACACTGGGAACAGATAACCTCGGTCGAGATTTACTCAGCCGTATTATTTATGGCTCGCGTATCTCGCTTGAGGTCGCTATTGTTGGCCCCCTCGTTAGCATTGCTCTCGGTCTATTAATTGGCATGATTGCAGGCTATGGCGGCGGTCGAATCGACAACTTTTTGATGCGTATTGTAGATATTATGTATGCATTTCCCACTTTTCTGCTGATTATCTTGTTAATGGCTTTCTTCCGAACCAGTTTCGGTGGAAAACATGAACCCGGCTCGTTAACTTATGTTATGGGACAGATTGATGCTGCGATGGGAGGTATGTTCTTCATATTTCTGGGTATCGGCCTCACGTCATGGATGCAAATGGCACGTCTAGTGCGGGGACAAGTCCTATCACAACGCGAACGTGAATATGTTGAAGCCGCACGCGCCCTCGGTGATACCACACCCAGTATCATGCTGCGCCACATCCTCCCCAATATTCTTGGGCCGCTGATCGTCGCTGAAACCCTTACTATCCCAACTTATATCTCCTATGAAGCCTTTCTAAGCTTTATCGGCTTAGGTGTTAATCCGCCCACACCGAGCTGGGGCAGTATGATTTCTGAAGGTTCACGAGTCATTAGTACCTATCCCTATCAAGCCTTATTTCCGGCATTAGCGCTCTTCTTGGTGATGTTCGCATTCAACTTCCTTGGCGACGGCCTTCGTGATGCGCTTGACCCTCGTATGCGCGGACAAGGCTAATCATTTAGTCGAAAAATTAGAAATGAGCAGGCTAAAAACTTGCTCGTTTTGTGTACAAACCAATTTCCAACTATTTCACAACTTCCAGCACTTCATTTCTCCCTCAAATTGGTTAATGAAATCGTCTCAAAAGAGTTACATTTTGGTAACCCGTTCCCCCTCATTTCCTGCTATCCTGTATTAATCTGTATGTCACTGTCTAGTGGAGTTTGTGTGCTAAAACACTTACCCTTTGTGTCCTTGCGACATTGCATCTTTGCGTTAAATCGTATTGCATTCCCTTTTGCATTTTCGGCGGATTCCTCCCTGATATCCGCCAAAGCATATGTGCAAAATGCACGCGGCGGATACACAGGAGCGTACTGCTGCACTCAGCGGAAATAGCTGGGCCAGCCGCCAGTCAATTATGTTAATTCAGCGGATTTTCCCGTGCTTCCCGCCAGACAGTTCAGCGGATAATTTGCAAAATATGCAAAAATTGCAATAAACATCTTTGGAGATAAAAATGTCAATTACCCTCGGATTCATCGGCGAACAAACCACCACCGTCACCGAAAACCTAACCGCGATAGCTTTTGGCAGTGGCAGTCTACCCGTTTACGCAACGCCTGCCCTCATTGCCCTGATGGAAGCTGCCTCTGTCGCCGCCATCAATCACTTACTTACACCCGACCAAACCAGCGTTGGCACATTCATATCCATTAAACATCTTGCCGCCTCTGCCCTCGGTCAAACCATTCGTGCCCACGCCGAAGTGACCGAAGTCAACGACCGTCAGATAACCTTCAATGTTCAAGCGTGGGACTCCAAACAACTCATCGGCGAAGGCACACATACCCGCTTCATTGTGGATATTGAGCGCTTCATGAAACGGTTAACCTCCTGATACTTACGATTTAACTCTCCGCCATTCATCTCTATAATCAATATTGCTCAGATAGCTGAACCCTCTCTGAAACAATGAGCTATCAGTGGAGAATAATATGGCATTCCAAAATCTATTTAAACGTGTACGCCCACACAACAAGCGCCGCGTCGCGATTATCGGCCTCGATTGTGCTGCCCCCGAACTGGTCTTTGAGCGTTGGGCGGACGAACTCCCCAACCTGACTGCCCTTCGCAAACAGGGCTTATATGGCGAACTGGAAAGCGTTATTCCAGCCATCACTGTTCCAGCTTGGTCATGTATGGTATCCAGCAAAGACCCCGGCACACTCGGTGTCTACGGCTTCCGCAACCGTAAAGATCATTCCTACAATAGGTTAACCGTCGCCAACTCGGATGCCATACATGAGCCGCGCCTGTGGGATATTCTCTCAAAAAACGACAAACAAAGTATCATCCTCGGCGTACCCGGAACCTACCCACCCTCGCCTATCAAAGGTGACATGGTAAGCTGCTTTCTAACCCCTTCTACGGATACAGATTACACCTACCCGGCATCCCTCAAACAAGAAATCGACGCTTGGGTCGACGGCTATATGACCGATGTTAAAGGCTTCCGCACCGAGAATAAACAGTGGCTCATTGATCAGCTTCGAGAGATGACTCGTAAACGTTTCGAAGTTGCTCGTCAACTGCTCACAACTCGCCCCACTTGGGACTTTTTTATGATGGTCGAAATCGGTGTTGACCGCATGCACCACGCCTTCTGGAAGGATATGGACTCCACCCATCGTGACCACGATCCGAACAGCCCTTTCAAAGATGCCATCCGCGAGTATTACCATCTCATTGATCAAGAAATCGGTACGCTCCTGCCCTTTTTTGATAATGACACATCGGTCTTCGTGGTTTCCGATCACGGCGGAAAAAAGATGGACGGAGGCATCTGCATCAACGAGTGGCTCATTCGCGAAGGCTATCTCGTCCTCACCGAACCACCGGACACATCAAAAGGTGCAGTCAAGTTTGAAAATTTGAAGGTCGATTGGAGCAAAACCCGCGCGTGGGGCGATGGCGGTTACTACGGTCGCCTGTTTATAAACCTCAAGGATCGCGAACCGCAGGGTACAGTCGAACCCGCTGATTTCGATGCTATGCGTGCTGAACTCATCCAAAAACTTGAAGCGCTCGGTGATGAAAAAGGTCAGCCCATCGGGACGCGCTGCTTTACCCCTGAGGCCATTTACCAGAATAGTCGTGGCGTTGCTCCGGACATCCTTGTCTACTTTGGCGATCTCGCTTGGCGCTCTATTGGCACAGTCGGTTGGAATAGCATACATGTTTTCGAGAACGACACCGGCCCCGATGACGCTAACCACGCCCAGCAAGGCATGTTCATTTATAAAGACCCCAAACACGATTTTGGCGGTCAATGTCTGGATGGCCTTCAACTGATGCAAATCGCGCCGACCGTTTTACAACTGCTGGATATTCCCATACCCTTTGACATGCAAAAGCCACCTATCGAAACGGTGAAGCAGGTTTGACACAGACTTTTCACTTGATAAACTCTTACCAAGGAAAATAAACTGTCTTCTGCTAAAGGAATTCATTCGATGAGTAAATACTTTATGGGTGTTGATACCAGCACCACCGCTTCAAAAGCACTTGTAGTTGATGAACAGGGCAATGTGATTGTCGTCAAAGGCAATCCGCATGAGCTTTCAACGCCACGCCCACTTTGGTCAGAACAAGACCCGGAAAACTGGTGGGAAGCCGCTAGCAAATCCATACGCGAAGTTGTCCAAGTTGTTGGCGCAGAAAATATCGCCGCCATCGGCCTCACAGGGCAAATGCACGGCCTCACCTCGCTCGATAAAGATGGCAAACCCGTGCGCCCCGCCATCCTCTGGAACGACCAGCGCAGCTCACCCCAGTGCGAGTCCGTCACCGAAAAAGTAGGCGCAAAACGCGTTTATCAGATTGTCGGTAGCCGCATATTAGCTGGTTTCACCGCGCCGAAAATTCTCTGGGTACATGAAAACGAGCCAGAAAACTACGCTCGCATCGCCCATGTGCTGCTCCCTAAAGATTACATTCGCTATCGCTTAAGCGGTGCGTTTGTCTGCGATGTTGCTGATGCATCCGGTTTTGGTTGTATGGATGTGGGCAAACGTACTTGGTCAGATGAAATGCTAGCCGCTTTTGACATTCCCCGTGCATGGCTGCCTGATCTTTGCGAGTCTCAGGAAGTTTCTGCGTATGTTAGTGAAGAAGGAGCTGCCGCAACCGGACTCAAAGTAGGAACACCTATAGTCGGTGGTGCAGGTGACCAACCCGCCAGTGGTGTTGGTAATGGTATTGTTTCGAAGAACCAAGCCAGCCTAACAGTTGGTACTTCCGGTGTCGCATATGCATTCAACAGTCAATATGCTCCCGAACCCGATGGTCGTTTACACACCTTCTGCGGGCCAATTCCCGGCACATGGTTTCACATGGGTGTTATGCTCAGCGCCGCAGGTGGTTTGCGCTGGCTGCATGATGAACTAACACCTAACCTGAGCTACGATGAACTCAATAAGCAAGCTGAATCCGTTCCACGCGGCGCACTTGGTTTGCTCTTTGCACCTTACCTTACTGGTGAGCGCAACCCGCATCCTGATCCATTTGCGCGTGGCGCGTTCGTTGGCTTCACTCTGCGGCATGGCCTTGCCCACATGATCCGTTCGGTTATGGAAGGCGTATCTTTCGGAATGCGTGACCAACTCGAACTGCTGCGTTCGCTCGGTGCGGCTCCATCCGAAGCAGTCATCGCGGGCGGCCTCGTCAACAGCCCGATTTGGCTGCAACTGACCGCTGACATCATGGGTATTCCACTTTATACCGTCAACACAGGTGAAAGTAGTGCTTTCGGTGCGGCGATTCTGGCGGCTGTCGGTTGGGGTGCTTACGCCGATGTCCCAACTGCCTGCGCTAATATGATCCGTCGTGAAACAACCATTCAACCGGACGCACAGGGCACTGCCGATTATGAACGGCTGTATCCATCTTTCCGTGGGTTGTATCCAGCGCTCAAAGATACTTACGCGGCACTCGCCCAATTTGACTCATAAGGAATTGGAGGATAATCGCCTAATTAATGACAATTATCCTCTTTCAAAATGGCTTCGGCAGTAATCGAATCGGTTGCCAGCGCTTTGATATGACCACCGCGTAACGCACCCAAAATGGAGCGCGTTTTGGGCAGTCCACAAGCAACCGCCGTCACATAAGAAATCTGCTTGATGTCGTTTAATCCGAGCGCAACCACCCGCTGGTTAATATCAAAATCAGCCTTGCCGTTGATGTCAAAATATTGACCGCCTGTTTCCCCAACCGCGCCCTGTGACTGTAAAGTCAAAAGCTGTTCTTTAGTCATGTGGCCTGCGCGCAAGAAACTAGATGATTCGGGATCAACCGTGCCCACACCGACAATCGCAATTTGTGCCTGACGAGCCTGAACAAGTGTTCGTTGAATCATTGGTTGTTCAAGAAAAGTATCGCGTGTCGCTTGGCTGTCCACAATCAAAGGCGCATGGAGGTAATAGTATTGCCCGCCGAGTTTGGTCGCTAAACGTCGCGCTAAATCCGGCCCATCAATCTCGGATACACTGCTGCCCACGCTGCCTAACATTTGCACCACTTCGGTGTGCATTACCGGATGCATCGAAAAAGCATCTACGGCGGCGGCTACACCTGTTCCCCACGCAATGGCTAAGACAGCATTAGGACGCAGCAACTCCTCTAGATACCAGGCGGCGAGCTGCCCCGCCGAGGCTAAATGCGTTTCGTAATCAGCATCTGTTTGATCAACCACCATCGCTTGATGTAATCCAAAGCGCTCCCGTAGTTCACGCTCGATTTGTGGAGCTGTTGCGATCCTTTTATGAATACGAATTTCAACCAGCCCTTTTTGTTTGGCTTCTTTGAGCAACCGCGAGATATTAGATCGCGAAGTGTTAACCATCTCGCTGATTTGCTGCTGGCTGTAATCGTACTCATAGTAAAGTGAGGCGACGCGCGCCAACAAATCTTCTCGATTATCGGAATTCATCCCGCCCCGATTCATAATACTTCTAAAGTTTCTCCAGCACGGCCATTGTAGCCCTTTTCGATAACCCCCTCAATCAACCCATTGCCCATAGAAGTCACCCTGTTTATTCGGTATTCTGGTCGAAGGTCAATTCGGTCAAGCGATCAATCGACTTTTGAAGCGCCGGGAACAAGTCCACATAGACTTCGTTGTAGAGTCGATCATAGATTTTGTGGGTCTTCTCGTGAGGCAGGAAACTCTTGTCAGTGGTGGTCATCGAATTGGCAGCTTCACGCACACTTGAATACCATCCAACAGCCGCAGCAGCCAAAATGCCTGCGCCGAGATTTGTGGCCTCGGTTGTGCTGGCGCGTGTCACTTTTGCGCCGGTCACGTCCGCCACAATCTGGCACCATAAAGCGCTCTTTGAGCCTCCGCCCATCAAGATATATTCGTCTAAAGGTTGACCTGTGGCTTTGGCTACACCTTCCATCGCCAAACGATGCTCGTAAGCGATACCCTCAAGAATAGCGCGATAAAAATGTTCGCGCCGATGTGCGCCTGTCCAGCCGATGGTGATTCCGGTTGCGGCGGGGTCCCAATAAGGCGGCATGACGGCGTTCCAGTAGGGAACGAGCATCAAGCCCAGTGAACCGGGAGGAAGTTTGCTTGCCGCAACTTCCAACAATTCTTCGGCGGAAAGCGGTAGTTTTAAGTTACCCACATCCGGTCCAAATTGGTCAACAAACCAACTGACCGTAAATGTGCCGCCACCAAGTACTTCCTCTGGCACAAATGCCCCTTCAATCGGTGAACACATCGTCCGAAAATACTTACTCACCACATAATTTTCGGCGAATGCACCTGAAACCACAGCCGTCCCCAAATTGAGATAGGCCTTCCCCGGCACGGTAATATTCGCACCCAAGCCTGCGCTTTGCCCATCGCCCGCACCTGCAATAATCGGCGTTCCAGCTAATAAACCTGTCTGTTCGGCAGCCTTTTCGGTTACTTCACCAATCGTGCCGCCAGATGGTTGAATTGGAACAAATTTAGAGGGATCAATGCTAAGTGATTTCAACAAATCCCTCGCCCAATCACCCTTACGCATATCCACCAACCCCATTGGGTCAGCACAGGCTGTGCTGGTTGCCCACTGCCCTGTCAGTCGATAAACCAGAAACGCATGGACATCGAGAATTTTGTAAGCCCGTTCCATCACTTGCGGCTCATGCTGCTGTAACCATACGAGTTTAGGCAGTGATTGTTTGGTGGATGGCCCTTTACCCGTAATGTCTTGAATGACATCATTACCTATTCGCTGATCGAGTTCGTTCACCTGTAAGCGAGAACGATCATCCAACCACAAAATCGCGTTACGAATCGGCTGGCAGTGTTCGTCAACAGGAACGAATGTCTCGCGCTGGTGCGTAATACAAACCGCAGCAACACGGTTCACTGCGATTTGAGCCGTCAGATTACGCAGCACCTCACATAACGATGTCCACCAATCATCAGCACGTTGTTCATACCAATTAGGCTGTGGCGAGATCATTTCAAAGGTGGCGCGACTCTGGGCAACCATCTTGCCCTGCCGATCCCAAGCAATGGCTTTCACGGCGGTGGTGCTACTATCCACACCGATTACAAGATCACTTTTCACACGAATAATCCTTTTCGAAGTTTATTTTGAGCGCAGTTAATATAAGTCAGGCAAAGAAAAATTATGGGATATGAAACGCTTTCAATACTTTACTTTGCTTGACAGCCTTCCACACGTCACCTACAATTTGGTAAATTGTGAATGTACCTCACATTTGTGAAAAAGTAATTCTTTTAGGTCTGTGTTTTCGTTTTTAAGGTCAAAAAATGGCAATCATTACAATCGTCGGCGCGGGTGTGATGGGTTCAGCACTCACCTTTCCGGCTGCGGATAATGGCAACGAAGTTCGGCTCGTCGGAACCTATCTCGACGACGCGATCATCAACAGCATCAAAACTGATCATTTTCATCCCCGTTTGCGCCGCCCGTTACATCCATCGGTCAAAGCCTATTTGCATACTGAAATCGCTGAAGCCTTAGCAGATGCTGAGGTCGTCGGGTTAGGCGTGAATTCGCAAGGGATTCATTGGGCAGCAGAAGCGATTGGCCCATATTTGCGTGAAGGTCAAACCGTGCTGATGGTCACCAAAGGCATGGAAAGTGTCGATGGTTCGCTCAAAATCCTACCCGACGTATTACACGACCATTTGCCCACTTCCATTCGCGATAAAGTCAATTACGCAGCGATTGGTGGGCCGTCGATTGCCGGAGAGTTAGCGGCGCGGCGTGATACAGCAGTAGTTTTTGTCTCGCGTAATGCTGAAATACTCCCGAAACTGCGTTCGTACTTTTCAACCGATTATTATCACATTTGGACTTCAACCGATCTCATCGGTGTAGAAGTGTGCGTGGCGATGAAAAACCCTTATGCGCTAGCGGTTGGTTTAGCAGCGGGTGTACTCGAAAAACAAGGTGAAGATGTTGCCAGCGCCAAAATGCATAACTACGCAGCAGCAATTTTTGCACAGGGATTAGCCGAAACCGCTATTCTGGTACAAAAACTGGGTGGCGGATTGGAAACGGTGTTCAGCTTGCCCGGCGCGGGCGACTTATATGTAACCACACAAGGCGGACGCAATTCGCGCATGGGACGTTTGCTCGGTATGGGTATGCCCTACAGCGACGCGGTTGAAGAAATGCCGGGAGAAACCATCGAGGGTGTTGACGCGGTGGTGGCGATTATGCCCGCCATCGACACTATGATCGCAAGCGGCAAGCTCGAAGCAGATGCGTTCCCGTTGCTGCGCGAACTTCACCGAATTGTGACCCGAAACGCGACCATTGATTTTGACTTCAACAGCTTCTTTAGCAAGTTGCCATTCACTCCACCTGAAAAGAATCCATCGAAGTAAATCTGATACAAGGACACATTTATGACGGCCAATGGGCAGATTTTGCCAGAGGTTATCCAGCGCTATCACGAGGTGATTGAATCGCTGGGGCCGGAATTCCTCAAAGAAATGCTCCAAGACATGCATACGATTCGGGCATTCGAGGAGCGAGCTGAACAGCTTTACAGCCTCGGCAAAGTACATGGAACGATGCACCTTTCGATTGGGCAGGAAGCAACGGCGGTTGGGGCATCGAACGCGTTACAAGAAGGTGATTATCTACTCAATCACCATCGCGGACATGGGCATTGCCTCGCATGGGGGTCTGATCCAAATCGCATGATGGCTGAGTTCATGGGCAAGGAAACCGGATTCTGTCGTGGGCGCGGTGGCAGTATGCATATCGCGGATGTAGAGGCCAACAACCTCGGCGCGAATGGGATTGTGGCGGGTGGTGTACCGATTGCAGTGGGCGTTGGATTGAGTATCAAGATGCGGAAGACTGACCAAGTTTGTATGGTGATTTTTGGCGATGGTGCGGCAAATGAAGGCGCATTCCACGAGTCACTCAATATGGCTTCAATTTGGAAGCTCCCGGTGGTTTATCTGTGCGAAAATAACCAGTATGCGATGTCGATGCCAATGGTCAAAGCGTTCAATATTCCAGAGATCAGCACACGGGCAGCAGCTTATGGTATCCCCGGTGTGACGGTCGATGGAAATGATCCACTAGCGGTTTATCTGGCAGTATATGAGGCAGCAGAACGCGCACGGCGTGGTGATGGGCCGAGCTTGGTCGAGTCGAAAACTTATCGCTACAAGGGTCATTCCAAGAGTGATCGACAAGCCTACCGAACCCGTGATGAAGTTAACGATTGGATGGATAATCGGGATGCGATCACACAATTTTCATCGCTACTGGTGACCGCAGGTGTGATTTCAGAAGCCGAGTCGACAGGAATGCGCCATGCAGCGTTAGCAACAATTGACCAAGCAGTGGAATTCAGCGAGGCCAGCCCTGCGCCGGATGTGAGTACTATTCTTGAGGGTGTTTATGCGTGAACTGACTTATGCTGAGGCACTGCGCGAAGGTCTACGCCAGATGATGGCGCAAGATGAGCGCGTGTTTATGATCGGTGAGGATATCGGGGTTTATGGGGGCGCGTTCGGGGTGAGTGCGGGACTGCTAGCCGAATTTGGCGAACAGCGCGTGATTGATACACCGATTTCAGAGGCGGGAATTGCGGGAGCCTGTGTGGGTGCGGCATTGACTGGGATGCGACCTGTGGGCGAAATCCAGTTTATGGACTTTGTGACGCTGACAATGGAGCAGCTTGTCCTACAAGCAGCGAAAGTCCGTTTCATGTTCGGTGGGAAAGCCAGCGTACCGATGGTACTGCGGACACCTGCTGGATCAGGAACGGGCGCGGCAGCCCAACATAGCGAAAGCCTCGAAAACTGGTTCGTACATGTACCGGGATTAAAAGTCGTGATGCCAAGCAATGCCTACGACGCAAAAGGCTTACTCTTAGCAGCCATTGACGATAATAATCCGGTGATTTTTATTGAACACAAACTCCTTTATAAGACTAAGGGGGATGTCCCAGAAGAAATGTACCGCGTTCCTCTGAGCAAAACGGTGGTCGCACGCGAAGGCAAGCATGTGACAGTGGTAGCCACATCAATTATGGTCAGTCGAGCGATTGAAGCGGCGAATGAGCTGGCTAAAGAAGGCATCGAACTGGAAGTGGTTGACCCACGCACACTCAAACCATTGGACGAACAGCCAATTATCGACTCGGTGAAGAAAACTGGACGGGCGATGGTGGTGCATGAGGCGGTCGAGATGGGTGGTTTCGGTGGGGAAATCGTCGCACGGATTGCATCCAGTGAGGCCTTTGATTATCTCGAAGCGCCAATCCGACGGCTGGCGGGGTTGGATATTCCTATTCCATATAACCGAGAGTTGGAACGGGCGACAGTGCCACAGGTGGAAAATATTATCACAGAGGCGCGGAAACTGGTTCGCGGCGAGTATTAGTCGGAACCAACCCCTCCCTAACCCTCCCCCGTAAACGCCCTAAAGGAGGCTTTGCACAGGGAAGGAATAAATCATTTAAGCATGTAACGTTTGGAATTTTGAAATATGCCCATTCCGATTATTCTCCCAAAATTTGGTTTCACGCTGGAAACGGCTGAGATCGTCCAGTGGCTAAAGCAAGATGGCGACAGTGTCCGTGCAGGCGAACCGATTTGCGAAGTGACAACAGACAAGGTCAACATGGAAGTGGAAGCGCCCGAGTCGGGAACGCTGATTAGTCCCCTTTTCGAAGTTGGGGCGACGGTTCCAGTGACAGAGGTGATCGCTTATTTGTTACTAGCAGGAGAAGCGCGTCCAAGAGAGTTAGCACCCGCCCAAGAAGCGAATAAGCCAGCCGAAAAAGTGGCTGTCAACATAACAGTTACAGAGATCACTGAGACTGTTTGGTCGGCTAGTCCGGTTGCGCAGCGAGTGGCAGAAGCGACGAATGTTGATCTGACGCAGGTAAAAGGCACAGGGCCGAATAACCGAATTGTGCGGCGAGATGTCGAGTCAGCGTTGGCACAACCGAACGATAAAGTGCGGGCGACACCCGCAGCACGACATCTGGCGAAAGAAAGCGGGATTGATCTGCAAAGTGTGACCGGAAGCGGACCACATGGACGGATACAGGCGGCGGATGTGCAAGCGGCGGTTGAACAGGCTGCACAAAAGCCGATTCGGGTTGAAGTTACCCATACTCCAAAAGTTGCAGCGCAAACACCAGCGACGATACAAAGCACGGATGCGCCGCGCATTATGAAGTTGGAAGGGATGCGGAAGACGATTGCGAACCGCTTACAAAAGAGCTTCCAGACCGCGCCACACATTTTCTTTGACGCGAAGATCGATACAACAGGGATTGATGGTCTACGGCAGAAACTCAAATCTCGTAATCAGAAACTCTCGGTCACGACAATTGTGGTCAAGGCATGTGCCGGAGTGCTGATGCGGCATCCGTGGTTGAACGCCACATTGGACGGCGAAGAAATCGCGCTATGGCCGACGGCTAATGTGGGCATCGCGGTGGCATTGGACTCGGGATTGGTTGTGCCAGTGGTGCGGAATGCTGAACGACTCGCAATGCAGGCTATTCAAACTTCGGTGGACGATCTGGCGAAGCGGGCGAGAGAAAATACGCTCAAGGTCAACGATATGGTAGATGGGACGTTTACGATTAGTAACTTGGGGATGTTCGGTGTTGACCGCTTTACGGCGATTATTAATCCGCCACAGGTAGCGATTCTGGCGGTTGGGCGCAGTCAACAACAGTTTGTGCCGGACGCGAACGGGCAACCGATGTTACGATCTTTCATGACGGTGACGCTTTCGGCTGATCACCGTGTGGTGGATGGGGCGCAGGCGGCGAACTTCCTACAAGACTTGCGGAACGTTTTGGAAGAACCTGCACTATTAGCTTGGTGAGAACGATATTTAGTCAGCGGCTGAGGCACGCCTCAGCCCTACGAAAATTCACTTATTAAATGAACTCTGTTCTCACCTTTTGATTACCTCTTTAATGTCAAAGACCTTTTAGTTCATACAAGCCTAGTAGACTCTCCGTATCGTTATTCCACATTAATCGTTGTAAATATTGCAATTGTTAGAAATATTGCAGTTGTAATTGGCTTTTCTCTATCATGATTTCGAGGGAGAAAGTCGCTGAATGTGCGAAATATGCGGCAAAAGCAGCAAATGCGGCAGACGAAATGTGGAAAATATTGCTGTTGTTGCTGTTGATGTTGTTGTGATAAAGCCATTTGTGTAACATTTACAACGATTAGCAGATGTTAAGATGCGTGGAACCCCCAACCCCTTCCGCCCGTAGTAACAGGGGAAGGGGAGTAAATGCAGGAGGTTCTATGGGCAGTGTACAACAGGTGGAGAAGGAATGGGTTACTTTTTGGAAGAACATTTTGTAACTCTTCTTGGTGTTTGGCGCTAACCATTTTGAGGGAAAAGGATTGTTAAGCGGGTTGGCAAATAGTTAGAGATTAGTTTATCGGGTTAACCGAAAGTAAACCTAAAAGTTAACAGTTTCAAGTTACAAGTGGCAAGCCAGATCACAAATCTAATGGTCGAATTTACAACTCACCTTACGCACTTGACCCTCATCCTAAATCCTTCTCCCTCAGGGCGAAGGACTTTCAAACCGCCGAGTGCTTTTTCAGGTTTTTGCTTCAGAGAGTAAAAGTACAAAAAGCATCCTCATGCGTAAGGTGAGTTTATAAGCGAAAATTAAAGAAGACTTGGATCAATAATCCAGCCTTCGAGAGGATCGCAGTCAGAGGGAATGCCGAAGTTTGGGGTGGTGGATGCCCAAGCGGCTTGGACAGCGCATAAAACCGCATCCAAGGTGTCGCCGGATTTATCGTTGATTGAGGCGGATAACACGGCGGAATCAAGTTTGACGTTAAAGCCGTAGGTATCGACAAAGAGCGGCGTAAATAAGGTGTCAAGCAAGGCAGAACGAGCCGCAGTGTGCTGATCAGTTTGGCGGTCAAGGGTGTCCTGTTTATAGCTGAGTTTACTGTTGAAACGTCGATTGACGAGTGCGGGGTAAACTTCGAGGGCAATACGATTATCCGATGTTGGATGACAGGGCAAAATATTGAGGCCAGCGGCAAGTAAACGCGGCGCACCTTGATAGAACATTTTGCCCACCGGAACAAAGTCGAGCTTCATGGGGCTGATGGCATTGGCGCGGACATCGGTTAGGCGGCGATGGAGTCTATCGCCAACCGGACGCGGATCAGAATAGCGGCGGATTTCTGACTCGAAAGCCTCTTTTTCCATTGAAGATATTAGATCAATTAATTCTGCCCACTTGGTCGGCCATCCAAGACTTTCGATCAGGCGGCGTGGTTGGCTAAAGGGAAAGTCAAAACCGGCGACATATGGGTCAGATTGAGCGAGTATCAGCTCAAAAGCCGTGAAGTTCGATAAGCGTTGAACGGCTGTGATGTGTAGTGTGTTATTGGCTAATTCGGCAACTGCACAGGTGATGGGTTTGGTTCGGGATGGAGCGCTGGTGAAGTCGATGCCGAGGATTTTCATTAGGGTACCCCCTCCTAACCTCCCCCGCAAGCGAGAGAGGAAAATCGGAGGTCGCAAACAGTGTGTTCAAAAGAAAGCGGATTGTGAATAAAAACTGGAAGACAGCCGTCCGCCCCTACAGTCACCGATTGGTGAGTGTGATTATTTCTTTTTCTTCTTGTTGCCAGCGGCGAGGTTACCAAATTGGTTCTGCATACTTCCCATATCCGGTTTAGTGGGTTGGGCTGGCTGTTGGTGCTGCACAGGAGGAGCAGGTTGCTGATGAGTGGGTTGTGAAGGTTGACTGCCGCCACCGAGCAAACTGCCAATTAAGCCGCCTATATTCATATTGCCTTGCGCAGCATCACCACCGAGCAGACCACCAACGATATTTTCAAGACTATTGGCGTGATTTTGCTGACCACCATCGCTGAGTAAGTCGAGCACCGCGCCAAGCATATTGCCCGAAGAACCCATGTTGTGGTTGCCGCCGAGCAAACCGCCGACAAGACTGCCCATGTTGATGCCGCCCTGCCCACCTTGCTGTTGATTGCCACCTCCGAGTAAGCCGCCGACCATGCCCATAATATCATCGCTAATGCCCGGTTGGTTACCTTGCTGTTGACCACCGCTATTGCCTCCGAGCAACCCGCCAAGTAGACCGCCCATATCAAGGCCACCTTGCCCACCTTGCTGTTGATTGCCACCTCCGAGCAAATCACCCATGAGACCGCCTAAGCCGCTCTGTCCACCTTGCTGCTGATTACCACCACCGAGCAAGCCGCCAACCATACCCATAATATCATCGGTGATACCCGGCTGGTTGCCCTGCTGCTGACCACTGCTCATAACGCCGCCGAGTAAGCCCATGATGTCTGAACCTACGCCGCGACTCATGCCACGCATTCCCGCAGGAGCATCACCCGCACCTGTTTCGGCCTGACGTTTTTGCTCAACTTGAACCAATGTCTGAACAACCTTCTGGGCTTCATCACCGGACAAATTATATTTTTGTTGAATAGCCTGTACGACCTGTTGATCCATTTCAATCTCCTTAAAAGCGCGAATAAATCAATTTTTATCCGCAATTTTACAGCCAGTATACGCCTGAGGTGTGTCAATCGGAATTACGCATCCGCCATGCTGGGAACAACCGCCAATTTGATGACTTCACTGCGCTGCATCCGCAAGAGGCTATCCTCGACTTTGGAGAGCGGAACGACACCATCCAAGATTGGTTTGACGTTAACTGTGCCATCGCCGAGCAAACGGGCTGCTATCTCAACCTTATGTGGTGTGGTGTGAAAAACGCCCTTCATGGTGATTTCTCCGTAGTGAAGGTGTGTAGCATCAAAAGGAACCTGTGTGCCGCCAGAAAGCCCGCTGAACTGGACAACTGTGCCACCTTTTCGTGTCATCAACATGGATTGTGACCACGTCGCCGGTGTGCCAGCGGCTTCAATGACCACATCAGCACCGCGTTCTTCGGTTTGCGAACGCACATACTCTAATGGATCACCGTCTAACGTGCTAAAGGTGTCATCCGCGCCAACCTGTTTAGCCCGTTCAAGACGGCCTTTGGCGCGACCAATGGCAATGACGCGAGATGCGCCCATTGCTTTCATCAACTGGATTTGCATCAGCCCTTGAGCGCCAACACCGATGATAGCGACGGTATCACCGAGTTGAACATCGGTATAACTGGCGCAGAGGACAGCACAGGACAGCGGTTCGATGAAAGAGGCTTCGGTAAAAGGTAAGTGAGCAGGCTTATGATGCAAGTTTTGGGCGGTGATATAGGAAGGAATGCGGACATATTCGGCGTATGTGCCAAAGTTGAAACGACTGTCGAGTTCGACGCACAACTGTTGACGACCACGCTTGCAGTAGAAACATTGGTTGCAAGGGGCGGAATTAATTCCCATGACCGCATCACCCACTTTGAATTTGGTCACACCCTTCCCAACCGCGCTGATATAACCCGCGTATTCATGTCCGAAAGGCATCGGCGGTTTGAAGATGCGATGCCCACGCAGATAGGCTTTGAGGTCTGTGCCACAAGTGGTGGCGGACTCGACCTTGATAATGACTTCGCCTTCAGCAGGTTCGGGAATGGGCACTTCGCGCAGTTCTAATTTGCCGGGTTCGAGAAAATATACAGCGCGCATGGTAGCGGTCATGGGAATTCCACCATCACTTTTAAGGAATCGCCTGCCGCTTTGGTGAGATGCCAAGCTTTATCAGCCTCAGAAATTGAGAAGCGATGCGTGATGAGTGATTTGGCATCAATCAAGTTGTCCTTGAGGAGCGCCATCGTGCGACGTGTGTCATGG
>JBBQLX010000034.1:0-48416 GCA_038328375.1 Aggregatilineales bacterium
CCGCCGACACAAAATGTCAATTCAGTGCCTAGCTCCCTTGTTCCCGCCGTGCAATTCAGCGGAAGTATTGCAATTTGTGCTGCAATTGCAGTAACAACTGCATCATCTGCATCAAAACCCTTATATAAAAGGGGATTTTTATTTCCAAGGATAAGTGGGCTTGCATCCGACTGCCGCCTCAACCAATTCCTCAATCGTCGTGAAGTGTTTGCGGTTCATCAGGAGCGTTTGACCGATATTCAGCGCTAAACTCGCTGCAACCGAACGGTCATCGACGTTTTCGATCCCACGAATGTCTTCAACACCCGCCAACCCGATGACACGCCGCATCATCTTACAAGCGCCCATGCCTGCCGCGTCCTGCAAAATGTTGAGCATGTAATTCTGTTGGTAGCCCTTGGGCATATTAACCCTATCGACCTGATCCCAAATCGGCTGGAACTCGCGTTCAAAAACATGCCAGATTTGGATAATCGAATCCGTCAGATATTTACGGAAGTCAGCCCGTACATCAGGGTCAGGCGAACGCACTTCATGTGAGGCGTAGCTCAGTAGCAGGTTCGCAATCACCGCGCCCACATCAAACCCGATTGGCCCGTAAAAAGCGAACTCAGGATCAATCACAATCGTTTCGGTCTGGTTAATCATGATGCTGCCTGTATGCAAGTCACCATGTAGAAGTGCCTGTGCCTGCGTCATAAACTTTTCTTTCATGATCGCCACTTCAACATGCAAGGCTTCGTCCGCTTGGAGCGCCAAAACTTGTGGCTCAATCTCTTTGTGAAAGAGGTTACGCTCGGTCGGACGGTATGGTTCGGTAAAAACCAAATCCTCGGTAATCTTGCAGAGTTCAGGGTTGATGAACCGCGCGACTTCCATCTTCTTGGTGCGGTAATCCAACACCAAATCGGAGGTATTACCCAGTGTCCGCGCCATAAACAAACCAATATGCTCGGCAAAGTGCGGGTACTTGATGCCCTGAGTCATGCCCTTCCGCATGATGATGTGTTCGGTCAAGTTTTGCATCGCCGTCAGGTACATGTCAGGGTCGTAGAAGTACACCTTAGGCGTATGTTCCGGTACGAGACGACCGTGAATCGCCAAGGCTTGGGCTTCGATACGCGCACGGTCAGGGGGCAGAGGCCAGCTATCGCCTACCAAACGCACATAAGGAAGTGCTTGCTTGAGTACGACCGTGCGTTTAGGATCAGTCTTCGCCCAAACTTTGAACACCAGATTGAGGTTGCCATCGCCAACTTCAACCGCCTCTATTTCATCAGACGGATAGAAGATGGCACTGAGTTCCGAACGCGAACGTACATAATCTCCCACCGTTTGCGGTGTCAGAGGATGGTAATGAGGAGCGAGATCACCAAACATATTTACACCGTTTTATCCCTTGCGGCGCGGCCGGCAAATAAGACATTGACCACCAGCGCAACAACAAGAACCATACCCGTGATGAATTCTTTTAAGTAAATGTCGATACCGGGAATATTATCCAAACCATTGCGAAGTGTGCCATAAATCAAGAGGCCAATAACCGTTTGAAGGATGCCTCCACGACCACCTGTTAAAGCCGTACCACCAAGGACAACTGCGCTGATCGTATCCAGCAAGTAACTCGGCACAGGGTCAGGTTGAGCGCTGCCCAACCGTCCCATGCCCACGATGCCTGCCATACCGGCTGTGAAACCACTAATGGTCAAAACAGCCACCAATATCATGTTGGTATTAACCCCCGCTAACCGCGCAGCCGATTTACTGGCTCCGGTCATATAAACATAGCGACCAAAACGGGTATAACGCAGAACAACATAGGCAATAAACAAGCAAATCGCTGCCACAATCACGATGAAAGGAAAGCCACCTTTGCCGGCTTCATCGGTAAAGATGCGACCACTGCCCAAGAATTTGGCGTACTCAGGCAAAGTGGTAACAGTACGACCTTTGCTCACGTAGGTGGTTAAGCCAGAACCGATGAACGAGATCGCCAGCGTACCCATAAAGGTAGGGATGCGGAAGCGCGTACAGATGATACCGCTAAACAACCCCAACAATGTACCCACTAGCAAGCCAGCAATCAACGGAATCGGTTCTTGCAGCTTGAGCGTCGCGAATAAATATGCCGCAACCATACCTGCAATCGAAGCCGTCGAGGAAATGCCGAGATCAATTTCGCCCGTCAGTAAAACGAAGGTCATACCTGTGCCAAAAATGGCTAAGGTAGACACTTGCACCAAAATATTGTTGACATTCTGAGGGCGTAAAAATGAGGGTGAAGCCAACCCGAAGAATACAAATAAGGCAACTAACGTCCACACAGGCGCGAGTGTGGAAACCCAACGGGGTAAGCCAGCGCGCGGCTTGGCTGCTGGAGCGTCGGGGCGGGGTGAAGTCTGTAATGTCATAAAAGCCTCAATAAAGCGTCTTTATCAATATTCTTATTTTCGAGTTCAGCCACAATATGCCCGTGTGACATGACCACAATCCGATCTGCCACAGTCAGGACAGTTTCGGGTTCGCTGGAAATAACCAGTACACCATAACCTTCGTTACGGAAATTGCGAAGGATAGTGAGTACTTCACTTTTCGCGCCGACATCCATTCCCCGCGTAGGTTCCGCCATCATAAATACTTTGGGAGGAAACGGCAACCAGCGGGCAATTGCTACTTTTTGTTGGTTACCACCGCTCAACTGACCGACCGGATTGAAGGGATCAGCCGGATGTACACCAGTGAGGGCGATTTGTGGAAGGGCAGTTTCTAATTCATAGCTGGCGCTTGGGGCGAGAATGCGTCCAAGCTGCTGCAAATGCGGGATCATCACATTGCGATAAATGGCTTCTTCCATGAACAGGCTCTTACGCCGTGATTCGGTGGCATAAGCCAGTCCATTCTCGATGGCATAACGTGCTGAAAACCCTCTTGGAAAGGGCTTATTTTCCATTTGGACAGTGCCGCTGTCATAGCGATACATCCCAAAAATCGCGCGGGCTAAATCGAAATGGCCTGCTCCAATCGCCCCGTAAAGGCCAACGACTTCGCCTTGTTCGACCTTGAGGTTAATGTCATTAAAAACGTCGGCTGTTAAGTCGCGCACTTCCAATAAGGTATGACCATCTTTTTGGGCAGTGACTTCCGGCAGCTCAGCGTTAATTTCGCGTCCCAAAATCAAGGAAATGATCGAGTCGAGGTTGGTTGCCTTCTTCTCTAAGGTCGTGACTTTGTGACCATCACGTAGGACAGTGATGCGGTCTGAGACGTGCATCACTTCGTCTAAAAAATGTGAGATATAAATAATGCTGCGGTTACTCTGACGCAGCACGTCAATAAGCTGAATTAAGCGTTCAACTTCCGGCGGAGAAAGCGCAGTAGTCGGCTCGTCCATAATCAGCACTTTCGCCCCGGATAAGATGACGCGCAGTACCTCGACCACTTGCTGTGTCCCCAGTGAGTAATTGCCCATTGGATCACGAACGTTAATATGCTCAAAACCAATTTTGGCGAGTTCTTCTTGGGCGATGCGGTTCATCTTGCGCCAATCCAACAACCCAAAGGGATTGGTTAGCTGGCGACCCAGAAACAAATTCTCAGCTACCGAGAGTTCGGGCATAACGCTCAACTCTTGGTGAATCATGCCAATACCACGACTGAGTGCGTCGCGTGGGGATTGCAGGTGTACCTGTTTACCGTTGAGGATATATTCCCCTTCGTAATCGGTATAAATCCCTGCAAGGATACGCATCATGGTGGATTTACCTGCGCCATTTTCGCCGACCAGCGCGTGAATTTCACCCTGACGCAAATCAAAATCAACACCATCCAAAGCCTGAATATTTTCAAAGCGTTTAGATATATGTTTGAGTTCAAGAGCTAAAGAAACACCCATACCATCCTCTTAAAGAATAGCAAGCAAGGGCGCAGCAATTGCGCCCCTGCATACTTATAACCTATGCACGCGAATGGATGTCGCTTTAGAAGACGAGTTGGTTTTCCGCCCAGATTAAACCTTCGGCTGGGCTCATACCGTAGTTGTTGAGCTTCCACGGTTCAGCCGCCAGTTCGGGGTTGTTGTCAATGTCACCGTAGATGGCAGGACCATCTGCGAGAACAAAGAACGGAATATCTTTCTTAGCCTGTTCGAGTCCAACAGTCGCGGCATAAGCACCCGCGATAACTGCCCAACCGTGAATACGGGTAGCCGAGTTACGCGCAGTCGCGACCAATTTACCGTCAGCAACTGCTTGGATTGCAGGCTGCATGGCATCCACGCCGCCCACAAACACTTGGTCACCCATACCTGCATTTTCGACCGCTTGACGAGCAGCAAGCGCCATATCGTCGTTATCAGCGAAAATACCCGTAATATCAGGATTGCTGTTGAGGATGCTTTCGGTCAGCGCAGCAGCTTTTGCCACGTCCCAATCGGCAGGTTCATCAGCGACAACAGTGATCTTGTCAGCATATTTTTTGACGATGTTCTGGAAGCCTTGACCACGAGCCTGAGCGCCCGTGTGACCGGGTGCGCCGCCGATGTGAGCGATCTTGCCAGCAAAGCCCATCTTCTCGACCAATTTCGCCACAACCGATTCCGACATAAACACATTATTGGGGGCAATCAGTGAGACAATGCCCATTGTCTTAAGCTGATCCAAGGGGGCAATCAAGGTGTCCATATCAATGACAGGGATACCTGCATCAATCATAGTCTGAACGGGTTCAACCAAGGTACCAATTGCGCCGGGTTGTATGGCGACAAAATCCCATTTCTCGGTCGCCATCTGGTCGATCTTGCCACGTTGAATGGCTGGATCAAACTCACCGTCAAACCACGTAATATCGACACCCAGTAGCTCACCCCATCTTAGCGCAGCTTCTTGACCTTGAGCGTTCCATGTACCGGCCAAACCGGCGCTAGACATAGCGGCTCTTAGTTTTTTATCTTGGGCGTGGGCGCGGCGATATTCCATGAAACTGAACAAATTAGCGGCTACCAAACCGGATGAGGCGAAAAGGGAACCCTTTAAGAAATTACGACGGCTAAAGCTCTTTTTGTTGGACATTATTTAACCTTTCAAAATAGATAATTTGATTACGAACCTAAGCGCGGTACCAATTGGCAAGACAAAATTCTCCCTTATCGTATGTGAACGATCACAAAGAGAGTACATAATTTTCTTAATATCGTCAAGGAATCAATAATACAGTTTGCACAAATTATAATAGTGGGGAATAAAAAACCGGGGATGGCTGCCCCATACCCCGGTTTTCGCAGACTTATCCCTTATAAGCGCCCAATGCACCCTAGATAAGCCGCGACAAAGTGTTCTAACTCATTACAAACGAGTATAACACCTTTATTTATTAACGGTGTGGGATAGTTGTCCTATTCCACATTAGCTTTATCTGACTTTAGATTTTCAACCACATGACCTATCCCGAATAGTGTTATGGAGTTAATACGCCCCTTTGCTCATTAAGACTGCCGGAATAGTCTGAACAACAATTTGCAAGTCGATCCAGATAGAGTAGTTGCGAATATAGTTCATATCCAAGCGAACACGTTCTTCGTAAGTTAGTTCACTGCGACCTGTGATCTGCCACAAGCCTGTGATACCGGGTTTGACCGTATGCAGGTTCAGTCCCCACTTACCATACTTTTCAACTTCTTCCATCGTAATCATACGCGGCCCAACAATACTCATCTCACCGCGCAAGACGTTGATGAGTTGTGGCACTTCATCAATGCTGGTCTTACGAAGAAACGCACCAATTTTGGTGATGCGTGGGTCTTCTTTGAGCTTATAGAATTTGTCGTATTCTTCGCGGGCTTTGGGATCACGCGCAAGCAACTCTTCCAGAACTTCCTTAGAGTTGACGACCATCGTGCGGAATTTATAGGCATCAAATTCCTTGCCACCTACCCCCACAACACGCCGACGATAGACAATAGGGCCGGGGTCGGTAAACTTCATGACGATGGCAATGAAGAGGAATAAGGGTGAGAGGACGATCAAACCCAACAGCGCACCGACATAATCAACAAAGGCTTTCAAAATGATGTTGATACCTGTCAGTCGAACACGATTCACGCTGACCATTGGAACGCTGCCAACATCCTGAATTTGGACACCAGTTGTCAAGATTTCATACATGCCGGACGACAGCCACATGGTTACATCGGATGAATTGACGAAGCGCCGAAAAAGATCAACCATGTTTTCGCGGTGGATGCCGCTGGTAGCCACAATTAAGCGTTCAATACCAAAGCGCTGAACGAGTGTTTCGGCACGGTTAGTGGGGCCGTGTACCACCAGACCGGGCAATACTTCCTCACCGGGGTTAATAGTGTCATCCAGAAAACCGATGATATTGACACCTGTGGCGGTGCTGCTCATCAACTGCTCGGCAATCGCTACTCCTTCAGGATTCGCGCCGACGATATAGGTGGGCGACATGAAATGTCCACGACTGCGGAGCCAGTAGATAATCCGCCGGAAGGTAAACCGTTCGATCAGCATCAGCAAAACGGCAAATCCCCATGCAATGATGAGCCAAGCACGCGCCAGCACCAACGATGGGTCTAGGTAGCCCGCAACGATGACCAACATAAAGCCAGCGGTACACCCATTAAAAATGTTTGCATATTCGCGTAAGCCACCAAAGAGTATACCCGGATCATACAATCTGAAAATGAAGAACAATATGATCCAGACTGGAACCAAAATCAACATGAACTGCAAATAGAAATTAGGGTCTTTAAAGGCTGTTGGGTCGAAAAGTGTTGTGGTTGGCGCGATAAAGCGGATGTTAAAGGCCAACTCAAAAGCGATAATCAGCGCCGTTATATCCAGCACCAGCAAGGCAACTTGAACCACCCGAAATTTCGTGTGGATATTACGTCGAAAGAGGTTATTGACCAGTGATTTTGGACTGTGGTCGACATATTTGAGATTATTCTCAACGACTCCTGTTCTCATCAATCAGCCCTTCTACTTATGTGCCGATTTGCTGCGCCAAAGATTGGTCGCTTCAGCATACATATTTTCGAGAATTGATACCGAACGATCCCATGTTTGGTAAGTTTCGACATACTGGCGCGCAGCCACCCCCAAGGCACGAGCCTGCGCGGGATTTCGAATGAGCGTCACTATATGGTCGGCTATAGCCTGTTGGGTATCGCCAACCATCACTTCACGCCCACGCTGTACATTTAATGTCGAGACGGCATGAGGTGTTGCTACAACAGCGCTGCCCATCGCCATCGACTCGACCGTTTTGGTGGTCAAGCCCACACCATATCGGACATAGCACACTGCGACGTTAGCCTTGGCAATGTAAGGCCGCAAATCCGGCACAAAACCATGAACTTCGACGTTGGGGATTTGTTCACCGTAAGCCACAATAGAAGCAGGAGGGTCTTTGCCCACAATCTGCAAACGCGCGTTTGGCTCTTGCTTCCAGACAAGGGGCATGATTTGTTCAACAAGGTCGGTTACGGCTGCGATGTTGGCATGATAACTGAGCTTGCCTGTAAAAATCAGTTGCAGCGGGTCACGTTCGACGGTCTGCGGTTGGAAGTATTCGACATCCACACAACTGGGTACATAATAAATACGATTAGCAGATGCCCCCAATTTGACACACGCGGCTTTATCCAACTCGCTGCAAATGGCGGTGTGGGTGAAGCGCTGGGTCATGACCTGACCTTCAAAATGGCGTGTACGACCAAGGTCAAGCTGTGCCATCAACTTACTTTTGAGGCCCGGCGCTTCTTTGACGGTCTTTTCAAATAGCAGCGTGATGCTATCTACCGCGTCAAATACCAGTGGCAACTGCTGCTCTAAACCATCGGCTAAAACGTAGCCTCGAAGATGTTCGATGTGAGCCACGTCAAAGGTGTTTTGCGCCAAGACTTCTTGGAGTTTGGCTGCAAAGGCAGGTGAGTAAGAATATGAGGCTTGCAGTGGCAATGAGCTAAATACACCGCGCACACCGTTCATCAGCACTTGGTTGCGGTTGTGCGGCACGGTGTAAACCGCTTTGCACCATTCACGTAATTTGTCGAGCGAACTTTCTGGCTCACCGGGTGGGGTAAGCACCATCAAGGTTACTTCGTGACCACGCTTATGCATGGTACGAATAAAATTGAACGAACGAACGCGTATGAGCGATGGAATGTAGGGACAAATGAAAAGTATACGCATAGACATTAGTTGGGCTTTACCAATTCTGGATAGAGCGCGCGTTCGGCTAAATGACAAATGATGTGACCGACGGCGATATGTGCTTCTTGTATGTATTGGGTGACGGTGCTGGGGACTTTGATAGCAACCTCGCCTACGTTCGCCATCTTACCGCCTTTTTCACCCACAAAGGCGATGGTGTGGAGTCCTGCTTGACGCGCGTATTGAAGCGCTCGTAAACAGTTCTCAGAATTACCACTGGTGCTGATGGCAATGACCACATCCCCTGCTTTGCCAAGCGCCTGCACCTGACGCTCAAATATGCCAGCAAAGCCAAAGTCGTTGGCACTTGCGGTCAATATGGATGAGTCGGTGGTCATTGCGATGGCTGGCAATCCCGGTCGCAGGAAATCTTGGGTCAGCACACTTACAAACTCAGCAGCGATATGTTGGCTGTCGGCAGCACTGCCACCATTCCCACAGAGCAAAATCTTATTACCCTTTGCCAAGCAATCTGCAACGAGCAAAGCAGCCTCTTTGATTGCAGGTAGGCATTCTTCAGCCACGCGCTTTTTGACTTCAGCGCTGTTCAGCATGTGTTGACGAATGGTATCTTCAGCGTTGGCTGGCAAGCTGACAGGAGATGGAAATGGCTGTTTTATAGGATCAATTTGTTTATCCATCGACTTGAAAAAAGATTCGGTTGCAGCCAGTGTTTCAGGTGTGCCAATGTCGATAAACTCCGTTTCGACACAAAATCCGCCGATGCCAAGTTGTATCCATTCAGGGAATGTCTCACGCTCGATTGATATGGCGCGGTCAGTTGGAATGCTTTCCAGCAATTTACGGGAGAACAGATAAATACCTGCGTTGATCGAACCGGAGACGGCTAAACCTTGCTTCTCTTTGAAAGCGGTAATCTTGCCCTGTGAATCTGTATCTACTGTACCGAAACGACCTGCATCCGGCACGCGCGTGAGTAACAGCGAACCCGCATAACCGGAAGCAAAATGCCACTTCATAAAAGCATTTAAATCGGCGTTCACATACGAATCGCCGTTCAAAGCAAGGCAGTTGTCACTTTTGACCAGTGAGAACGCATTGCGGAGTGCGCCACCTGTACCGAGTGGTTCGGTTTCGGGCGAGTAAACCAATTCGCATGACTGGTATTTATTACCAAATGCCTGCTCAATTTGGTCGCTTTTATAACCTGTGCAAAGAATGATGCGCCGGACACCCGCCCGTTCAAGCTGGTCAAACAGATAAGTGATAAAAGGCCGTCCCAAGATAGGAGCCATCACCTTAGGCTTATCTACGAGAACACCTTTCAAACGTGTGCCGAGACCACCCGCCAGTATGAGAGCATCAACGTTTAATGGGAGCGACTGTGCCATGACTGTAGTCCCGTGTTATCAAAGGTTATATCCATAAGCTGACCGCCTGCTGCTTCAAGCGCTTTACGCACAGCGTACTGACGATTCACTTCGCAATACAGCAAGAGATAACCGCCACCGCCTGCACCTAACAACTTGCCACCAAGCGCCCCATTTTGCAGGGCGAGTTCATACAATTCGTCCGCAATCGTTCCACGAGAAACGTCGGGATTCATGCGTTTTTTGTTGATATAGGCTTCATTCAGCATACGTCCGAACTGGTCAAGATTGCCCTTTAGAAGTGCTTCCTTCATCTCGAAGGCCATTTCATAAAGTCGTTTCATGCCTTCTATCGTTTCAAGACGGCCTTCATTGGCAAAGCGAACTTGATTATTAATGAGACCCAAATCAGAACGTGCCTTACCGGTGTAACAAAGCACCGTATGTTCCTCAAGATCACTGATAATATCGGCTTCAACGCGCAAGGAATTGACAACTACGCGGTCAGCATGAAACTCCATCAAGTTAAAACCGCCAAAGGTGCAAGCATACTGATCCTGCTTGCCGCCTGCGATGCCGAGGTCAACACGCTCGATAGTATGGTTCAGTTCGGCGAGTTCATAACGGTTGATGACTTTGCCTGTATGCATGGCTACAGCGCCGAGAATAGCGGTCGTTAAAGCTGACGAGCCACCTAAACCGCTGCCGGGAGGTGCATCGGATCGAATGTCGAGTTCCATGCCTTGCGTCGCGCCTAAGCGTTTGATAGTCGCTTTGGCGAGATCAAGTACACCGTCATATACGGGTTCTTCACCGAGGTTATATTTGACCGAATACCCCAGCGCGACCGAATGAATGTAAACTTCTTGATCCAAGCGCGGATAAAGGCTGACATGGGCATAACGGTTGATGGTGCTGGAAAGTGTGGCACCGCCGTGTTTTTCGTACCAGTGGGGCAAATCCGTACCGCCACCGACAAAACTAATCCGCATAGGCGCGCGCGACCGAATAATTCGACCTGCTGCACGCAATGTTGTGTCTGATAAAGATGGTTGTGTCAACATAATGGCTCCTTCAGTACCATATACATTCAACGTGCAGAGACTTGCATCCAACTAAATATATGATGCAGTTCTGTTTTTAGGTTACCGATTAGCCATAGATTTGGTCGAGGGGTAAACAGGCGCGGCGGTAGTCATATTTTTGTTCAGCCGTTTGGCGACCGTGAAGAGTCAACTGCTCATTCAAGGTTTGGTCAGTCAGCAATCGTATGGACTGATTAGCAAACTCTTCGGGCGAGTCGGCAATTAAAATATCGTAATCGTTGGTGACGTGAATACCCTCACAGCCAACGGCGGTTGTCACCATCGGCAAGCCTTGAGCAAACGCGTTCAGAATTTTGACGCGCATTCCCCCACCTGCCCGCAGTGGCACTATCATCATGCTCGAATCCTGCAAGTACGGTAGCGGATCGTCTACATAACCCGTAACTTTGAGTGAGGGATCGGTTTGTTCACGGTCTTTAATATGCTGAGGTGGACGTGCGCCAATCAGTGTACAGCGGACGTTCGGAACTTTTTGTTTGATCAGCGGATAGATTTGATCCAAAAACCAGCGTATGCCATCAATATTAGCAGGCCAGTACATCGTCCCGATGTGGACAATATGGGGTCCTGACGGCGCACGATGAATAAAGGGTTGCTTATCAATATCAATCGCAATCGGAAGCACGATAATGTCGGGACGTGCGCCTGCCTCAATCAACGATTGTTTATCCTCATCGCTGACAGCAGTTACCGCATCAAAAGTGCGGCACATGTTGCCTTCATAGGTTTTGAGCAAGCGCCAGTCACGCAAGAGGAGGTACTTCATCGGGTTATGCAGGGGCAAGGTTGCCGCCATGCGCTTATAGAGTATCCATAAGGCGTTGTGTAAATCCAGCACCTTGCGGCTCTTGGTAAAAGGCAGCGCATACTGTCCCATATTCAACTGGTCAGCGTGAACCACATCAAATTCGGTAGTCTCTGCCAATTCTCTCAAGGCAGCGCGCATCTCGGAACGTTCGTCGCGCAGCATCATCCACGGTTGGTTGGTCAGCAAACTTTTGCCTAAAAAAACAAGGTCACGCAAGGGTGAGCGCTTGATAGGAACGGTAATTACCCGTTCGCATAGGGTTTTGAGATGCTCAATGTACTCTGGCTTATCGGTATCACGAACAAACGAGACTAACGTCACTTGATGCTTTTGCGCCAGATATTTGAGTACATGATAGGTCTTTACTTTAGGGCCGCTATCCGGCGGATAGGGCAAAACCTGTGTCAGCAGTAAAACGCGCATGTTACACCGCCACGGAAATGAGGTGATGGTTCCGCATCACTTCTGCAACTTGCTGAGCATGTACGACAACAGCTTCACTGGTCGGCAGGAAAGGATAAACCTGCGCGGTATTTGCCAGATACAAACCCGTGTAAGGGGTCTGCACATCTAATTTGTTTTGTAACATATTCACCGCATGAATAGGTTCGGCATAGCGCGAACGACTGACCGCAAAATGAATCACCTGATTTTCCGAGAAGCTAGGGAAAATCTTTTTCAGATGCGTGAACCACGCTTCGGCAATATCCTCATCTGAAACACCCATCCAATCGTTATCCGGCGCGGTATAACGTGGCAGATAAACAATGTAATGACCGGGCTTTTCAGAATGGGGCGTTTGAATAATGTTGGCAAACGGATAGGTAGGATCGGTCAAGTTGAGTGTCCAGAAATTTGAGAGGGGTCTATCCAGTACCATAACCGGACAGATAAGCCCTAAATAGGTAGATTTCGCAAGACGAGCGCGATATTCAGGGTAAGGGGTTGGCAGTAATTTAGCAAATATGGGCGTGGCAATGGCCGCGACCAAGGCATCAAACTCCAAGGTTCCGGTCGATGTACGAACACGCTGAAATTGCCTGTCCTGAACTTCAATTTCACGGACGCGCATATCGTACTTTATGTCGCCACCCGATTTGACGAAAGCATCTGCAAGCGCCTTAATAAGCGAGAAATGTCCACGTTTCAAATAGCCAATTGTGCCAGATAACTGCGGAACTTGACGGACAGTAGACATGCGGTTGAGCCATGCCCAAACGTATGTGGCGGAGACGTTGTCATAAACACCGTCAAACTTAGCTTCCAGTAAAGGCCGCCAAATACGTTCAAATGCTTCAATCCCGCCGATCCGCACAAGCCAATCTTTTGCAGAGATGGTATCCAGTTCCCGCCAATTAGATGTATTACGGGTCAACAAAATCATGCGGCCTAAGCGTAAGCGATCACGCAAGCCGAGCATCGAGAATGAGACAAAATCTAAAATATTGCTCATGGGGTAAATGGCATCGTTATTCACAAACCCGGCACGGGCATTCTGAAAAATCAGTTCGCCCTGCAAGCCCAGTGTGGCACAAAGATCACGCAAGGTTGAATCTGTTGGCATAAGGGCGTGTTGATAACGTGGAACAACCAACCCGTCAGGGAATTCCAATTGATCATTGAGGCCGCCCAGATGTGCGCCCTGCTCCAAAATAGTGACCTGATTGTTGTTTTGACCCAAATAGTAGGCCAAAGCAACGCCCATCAAGCCACCGCCAATAACACCTATACGCATGTCTAGCTCTTTTTCTGCTCACTACGTGCCACGATCCAAACACCAGCAATGATGACTGCAAAGCCTAATACTCGCGGGATTGTAACACTATCGCCAAACAGAAACGCACCACCGATGAGTACGGCTAGATAGGTAAGGCTTAGAAAGGGGTAAGCAAAGCTGAGATCGGCCTTCGCAAGAGCAAACAGCCATAGCAAGGTACTGATACCAAAAATGGCGATGCCGACAATCAGTAATGGATTGGTCGCCATATGAATTAAGGTGTCGGCTGAAAGCTGCAATTTACCGTAGGACTGAACAAGACTATTCATGCCGGCTTTGAGCGTAAGCTGCCCAACAGCGCCAAAAGCGACACTGGCAAGTACGATGCCAAGAGATTGCATATTTGCACTGGAAACGGGCTTGATTTCAGCGGGCGGGAGCGAAGTCGATTTGGACACGGACATTATAAAAAGTATCCTGTTTATTGAGAAACACAATATGCTGGCAACGATACGCTAATGCCCTTACACCAACCTTTCGGCAAAAAGGTTTAAGTTGGTTCAATATTTTGAGAGGAAATACAGGGGCATCCAAACATGCCCCTCACTTAATAAGTTTAACGACGTAGGCGAAGTACGAGGAAAATTGCACCACAGAACAGAGCCGAAATGAACATGCCACTTAAAAAGGTTTGGGCAGCATAGTTATCTGCGGTTGCACTGGCGGATACTGACCCGACACCTTGCGCGGTGGGAAAAGGGGTTGTAGTTGGATCATATTTTACGAACACAGTAGCGGTTGCTAAGGGTGTAAAAGTAGGCCTAAAAGCGCGTGTTGGTTCAGGCGATATATTTCCCGGCAGGTAGCTGTAGTAAACCTTTAGGATACAGGTGTTACAGGGTGATCCCGGAACAATACCCCGATTGAACCAAACAAGATGAATATCATTGGCGGGGCCAACTATCGCCTCCGGCCATTCAGGGCGTTCGTCAGCGCTATAATAGATTCGCTGCGGTTCACTCCAAAATTCCGAAGACGGTATAAAAGTGATATCGTATAGTTGCTCATTGCGTCTAATTTCGAGATTATTCTGACCAACCGCGAACAGATGCACGATACCTAAACGATCTGTAAGCAGCGAATAGTGATCTAAGGTGCTATTCACCGCGTTACGTGTAAATATTCCGGGAACAGGTGTGCGGTCTGTCCAAGTTTTGCCAAGGTCGGACGACATTTGATAGTAAATATTGCGATCAACATCCGAGTCGTAGCGCCAAACCATCATCACCGAACCATCACGTAATTCGGTCAAAGTCCCCTGAACAGGTTTACGATCAGGAAAGTTACCGCCATCCAAAATGACTGGTTTAGACCACGTAAGGCCGTGATCTTCCGAATATACCATGCGAACGTCTTGAGGTTGCCCGCCACCGGTATACCAGTCCTTACCTTCATCCCAAGTGATATACAGTCTCCCCGAAGCACCTTCTTGTATTTTGGGTCTATCAGAACCGCTCTCTACCTCAAGGGAAATTGGAACTGCATCGCTCCACGTTTTACCGCCATCGGTAGAACGACGATAAAATAAATCAAAGCACAAAAAGCATTTTGCGCCTTCTGCAAACACCTCTGATGACCCTTGAGTTTCTGCGAATTGAAATCTACTTCGCTCACTGACCACGAGATGCAAGGTGTCATCTCGATCAGCGATCATATCCAAGTAGTAACCATCAGTTCCGACCTGATTGGGCGCTGACCAGTTAGCCGCTTTTGATGCGCCCACAACAGGCACACTCGATACATCATGATCTCCCTGTAGCCGATAACCGACATGCAGTATGCCATCGCTGGTTACTGCCATCGCATTTCGAATGGTTAAACCGCCGTCGCCTGTATAAATAGCGTCATATGGGGATGTCCATGTTCCATCACTGTGTCGCATCATATAGAGAAACACATCGTGACCAACTTTATCCCCGGTATCATATCTCCCATACCAGCCCACATGGAGATTATTTTCTGAATCAAGTGCGGCAGATTCCCACCAACCATCACCTAGAAATTTTGCAGATGACCACACTTGTGAAGTGGAGGTATCTTGCCCAAGCACAGGAATTGAGACGAGGGTCACTAGCACTAGACCAAGAAAAAATACAACTAGCCATTTACGCGACATTGTGTGTGCCTGAATCATTTATGCTAAATTACTGTCGGATAGTTCAAGGGAGGGAGTAAGAGCTTGTGGCGAAGACTCTTTAGTATTGGGGGTAAGATAGTATAAGGCAATTGAAATGCCTGAAAGCATCCACGCCCAGATAGTATAGTCAATACCCGCAAGTGATTGTGTATAGGGGAACGGCGTAATCCAATCACCCAACATCATGGCAGCCAGAATAGCCGGATAACATGCAATTAAAGAATACTTCAATGCGTTGAAGAAAGGGTCGTCGATACTTTTACGGAAGAGTTTCCACATCATCCAACCCTGCCCGGCCCACATTGCCATCCAAAGTGTAAATCCTACTACACCTGTCTGAGCAATAATATCAATATAGTTATTGTGGGATAAGTCAGCCGTTCCAGTTGGGCCGTTATAATATCCATAGGCCTGAAAATAATACTCGTAACCTGCCGGGCCAGCGCCGAATAAAAAGTGTTTACCAACAACGCCAAAGGTACGCCCCCACGCCGTCGAACGTGTACCACCCGATTCGGATTGTTCCGCACCAAAGGTTTTATCTATGAAACTGGTATTGGTTAAACCCCAAATGCCGATACATAAAAGTAGGATAACCGTCAGCTTGCGCGAATAAAAGGTCATTAACACGCCCATAACAACTACAACAGGAAACCAACCGCTTAGCCATGTCAGACCAAGCCCTAAGGTGATCTGTGCCCAGAGGCCAACACCGATGAGCATAAGGATCTTTATGTACCAAGCAAGGTTTTTATTAAAGAGAACTTGCCCGAGAGCGAGTGCGGTGAACCATGTTGGGAACTGCCCTCTCGCATTTAGTGGAGCCATAATTGTGCCCGTTGTTAAACGCATAACAGCGATAACCACTCCTAATCCGATAAACCACCAAGTAAATGTTTTAAAGGCGTTTTCTGTGCGAAACGCATTCGCAAACAGCACAAGGGTTAATGGTGAAATAATGAGGACGATGCCAGTCATCAACCGAACAAGCGATTTTTGCGCGAACATGAAACTAGCGCGATCTTCAACAAAGGTGCCGCTCCACACGTATGAAATCAGAACAACGACTATAAAGAAAGCAATAGGCCAGTTCGGTAAAGCGCGTCGAATATCAAAGTTGCGTTCCACAATGACTCTTCTAAACAACCAGACTGCTGACCAGACAATCAAGCTGAGAAATGTAAACGTCAACTTCGTACCAGTACCTGTGTTGATGCCTTCATTGACCAGTGTTGACAATATAAAAATAGCCAACGCCGTGGTTTGCATATTCCGATATATGAATATGGCAAGCGTTAACCCGAACATCAACATGATGAAAATAACAGACTTCACCACGCTACCGAACGAGTAGAGGTCGATATCGCGACCTAATATAGCTGTCAAGGCAGTGAAGCCAAAACAAGCGCCAATCAACATTACCCGCAGGGTCATGTTGTAATAGCGGTCAAAAAGCCAATAGCGGAGCCAACCGAGAAAGGAGAATCGGCGTACTACACCTGCAAACATAGATTATCCTTCTAAAAACAACTGCATGAGCTGATTATTACTCAGCATCTTCGGTTGGGTTATTATCACGCGCTGAAGCAAGGAGCGCATCGCGCTGACCGCCAAGCAAATCACGCAATTTGCCACTCGACAATTTGCCCGTTGCGTTTTTAGTGGGCATACTCGGCTGTGTATTACCCGCCGGGAGTTCATGGCGAGGCAACCGTTCCAGTAATAGCGAGATTTCGATTTCGGAAATCCATTCGCGCCGGTTACGCTTTTCCGCCTTGATAAAACCAGTGCGAACCCATTCCTGCATTGTTTCTTTACTCACACCCAGTTGGACTGAGGTCGCAGCAACTGAGTACAGTCGTGTACCACTCGCATCAATCATCACGTTAGCATTACGCCCTGCCAAAGCGGGTCGTTTGCCAGCATTAATCATTTCCTGATCGAGCTTTTCAGGGCTAATCGCGAGGTTACGGCGGTAATACGGTTGATTGTAGGTGCTGGTCAGTTGCAGTGAGATTCGGTTAAAGATGACACCGTAGATATTGACACCGCGATTTGTCCCTTGGCGCAACGTCTGCAAAGTACGGCGCAATGAACGGCGAGTCGTGCGCTGCCCATGAACAACAATAACAACGCCATCGCTATGCTCCGCAAGGAAGGCCGAGTCCGGGCCGCCAATGCTGGGAACAGAATCCATGACAATCGCGTCAAACTGCCCTCTTAATAGACGAATTAGCTCCCCAAAACGGGGCTTGCTGAGCAGCACTGCGGGATTAGAGCTTGCCCGTCCAGCCGTCAACAAGGTCAGATTATCAAATTTACTGTCGAGCAAGGCGCGAGAAAGGAGTATACCTATATCATCACGACCCGCCAAAATATCTGACAAACCCATCACGTTGGGCAGGCCAAAAAATTCATGAAGATTACCTTTACGGATGTCACCATCAATAAGTAATGTCCGTAAGCCCGATTCGGCAGTCGCCAACGCAAGATTGGCTGAAGTCACAGATTTGCCATCACCCGAATCATAACTAGCAATTGTAACAACTTTCGGTTGAGCGCCATCAGTTGCCAAAACGAGTTTAGCGCGCAACTGTCTCAAGACTTCGGACTCGATAGTCCCGGGCATGGTGTTGACATACAGAGGCAGCTTATTGCGCGGAATGACACCCAACGGGCCAAGGACTTTAACACCCTCAATCTGTTCCAAGCTATCTTGCCATTGGAGACGATCATCAAAATATCCAATGAGAATGACCGTCAAAGCAGAGAGGATTAAACCACCAAGGGCTGCAAGAATGACGCTGGCAAACGAACCTGTGACAACTGAAACAGCTTTAACTGAGGCGGGTGTAAATACCGTGAGTACGTTACCTGTATTCGGCATACTGGCACTCATATCGGAATACAATTTACGTACCGCTTGAAGTGTATTCTGTGTTGCATCAATTTGGGCTTTGTTTTGGGCAATCTCAAAGGCAGAAACTAGTGTTGCTCCTTTGGCAATGAGACTATCATATTCAGCCTGAAGCTGTACGATTTGTTGTTGAATTTGAGTGAGTTGTTGGGTTCTGAAGGCAATATCACTTGTGGTTTGGCTGCCAAAACCACTATTGATTAACTCTTGAGCCACGGCATTCGCCATATTTACGGCGTTATCTGCATTGGTGTCAGAAACACTGATATCCAAGAGCGGCAAATCCGGTTCTTCGGCAACGTTTAAACGTTTATTGAAATCCTCGACCGTCAGCGGCAAATTCAGATTATCAATAACTGGCTGCAAGACATTCGGTTCATGCGCTAAATTAGTATAGGTTGAAATTTGCTGACGAATTTCGTCCAAGGATTGACGTTGAGCGCTTGTATAAAAGAATTGTCCAAATAAGACCACAGTCTTCGCAACATAAACATTTGGTTGTTTAGAGCGGACGAAGTAACCTACCCCGCCTCCAATTGCAACAGCTATGGCGACTAACCACCACCATTTGAGTAAAAGTCGTAAAACTATGGTTAAGGGGGAGGCAGATGAATTCACGTCCCGACACCTCTCTTACTAAGTCACAGCCTGCAAAGCAAGAACATTGTACAGGTTAAACAAAGCAGATGACAATCAGATAAATCTTAACATAGGTTACAAGAAAACTATGATTGCTGGCAAGTCATAAAGACAGTTGTTTTGTTAGAATCCGCGAACTTCTTAGATTAAGATAAAGCAAATTGAGGGGAATAGCGAAGTAATGACCCAATAAAAACAAAAAGTGTAAGGGACAGATCAGCAAAATCAATCTGCCCCATTACATCAAGCCCAAACGTTTGACTTTTGTTACAACTTCAGACGAAACACACAGACGATGCCAACTTAATAGTCGTCATCATCTTCGTAGAAATCGTCATCATCGTCATCATCGTCGTCATCAAAGTCATCATCGTCGTCGTAAAGGAAATCATCATCTTCATCATCGAATTCAGAGATGTCATATCCTTCGTCGTCTACGGAATCTTCTTCGACTTGAACTTCCTCGACTGTCTCTTCGTCTTCCTCAAGGTCAAGTTCTTCGAGGTCTTCGTCCTCAAAGTCGAGGTCTTCGTCTTCTTCGAGGAATTCTTCCTCATCATCACCAGCATCAATTTCGTTCAACAATAGATCGTCTTGGTACATACTCATTGCCCCGGTTGTCAAATTATGGATTTGCGGGCGGTATTTTAGCAGGTTATGAGCGTTTGTGAACGGCAGAAATCCAGCTAACTCCGATTCCGTCTAATCCATAAGCCAATTACGCAATTATCATAGCATCAGTACAAGCTACTAATCATTAAGATGATACCGATTCTCCGCACATTAGCGAACAAAAATAGCCATCTCAACTGTTACCGTACCGTCGATTCATATAGTGGTGTTTTTAGACAACAATGTCAAGTGGGTATAAAACCAAATCTGCATAATCAAATTGACAGCAAGGATGAGGCTGGTTCCCCCTTGCTGTCAGATACGGTTTTACGATGACACGGCATTCGATTCGGGCGTCGAGGTTTTTCTGGCAAGTTCCCTAACTAACTTGTGTACTTCAGTCAAGAGTTCATCCTGACTATAGGCACCTTTTTGCAAAATCTGCTCGACTGAACCAGTCAGGCGTTGATGATCTCCAGCGCTTAAATCCATAGCAGTAATCACAATTACGGGCAAGTCATGCCCAACAGGCATCTTCCGCAGTTCACTCAAAAATTCAAAACCGTCCATACGTGGCATCATCAAATCCAGCAAAATGAGTTGAGGCGGCTTTTGACGAACAATTTCAAGCGCTTCGATACCGTCCTGCGCCTGCTGAACATTCCAACCCTCTTTTTGCATGGTTCGTTCAATGATTTCGCGAATTTGGGGTTCATCATCGACAACAAGAATGTCACATCCCGGTAAACTGCATTCATAACGCTTCAGAATTTTGACCAGCCGATCACGGTCAATCGGCTTGGTGACATAATCGGCAGCACCGAGCGCGTAACCCATATTCTGGTCGCTCACCATCGTTAACATAATCACCGGAATTGAAGCCAATTGAGGGTCGCTCTTAAGGGCATTCAGAACAGACCAACCATCCATACGCGGCATCATGACATCAAGGGTAATAACATCCGGGTGCAGTTCGCGAGCCATCTTCAGACCCATTTCACCATCGTCAGCGGTAAAGACGTTGTAACCTTCTTTGAGCATAAAGCGATTAATCAGTTCGCGAGCGCTGGGATCATCATCAATTACCAGCAGCGTGCCTGCGAAAGCGTGCATAGGCTGTGTTTTCCCGGTGCGCTTAGTACGAAGGGGTGTAGGCGCAGGCTGTTCAATTTGGGCAACATGGTCACGGTTAACAGGTAATTTAAGCGTGAAGGATGAGCCAACACTGATTTGACTGGTCACAGTAATATCACCGCCAAGCATTTGGGCAAAACGACGACTGATGGAAAGTCCTAAGCCTGTGCCGCCAAACTTACGAGTTGTCGAGCTATCGGCCTGCGAAAAATCTTTAAACAATTTGATCAGCTGTTCAGACGACATGCCAATACCGGAGTCAGTAATGGTGAAGGAAATCACTTCATCGCCATTCTCAACTCTACGATCAACCTCAAGTTTGACCAAACCTTTGAGGGTAAATTTACTGGCATTGCTGAGTAGGTTAAAAAGAATTTGCCGTGTTTTTGTCAGGTCGGTTTGCATCGAGCCAACCCAATCAGGGCATTTGACTTCCAAGCGGTTTCCGTTCTTTTCGACGAGTGGCAAAATCGTACTGGTCACTTCATTGACCATTGTTGATACGTCCACGGGTTCCATGAAAAGTTCCATCTTGCCAGCTTCAATTTTGGAAAGATCAAGGATGTCATTGATCAGAGTCAGCAGATGAGCAGCAGCCGTCTGAATCTTCTTCAAGTCAGGGACAAATTGATCTTCGCCTTCGTCCACCATTTCTTCTTCGATGAGTTCACTGTAGCCAATAATGGCATTGAGTGGGGTGCGGAGTTCATGGCTCATATTGGCAAGGAAGGTGCTCTTGGCGCGGTTTGACTCCAGTGCTTGATCGCGGGCGACCATTAATTCACTGGCAATATTGTTGAAAGATACAGCAACCTGCGCGAGTTCATCACGACTGGTTGGGATAAATCGGTAATTCATATCGCCCTTGACCATACGCTGGGTGGCAACATCCAATCCGGCAATCGTCTCCTTGACCGCTAGATAAAAACCAATCATTAGATAGGCGGTTGCAGCCAGCGCAATGAGCGTAAAAACAGAAACCAAGTTACGGCGGGTATCAAATCGGTTGAGACGAGCGATGAGCAAATCATCCAGTTCAGATGACACTTTCGGGTAAAGAGCGTAAATTTGGTCAATTGTGATGGAGGACGCGTCATAAATTGCTTTTGATGTCATGCCATCATTCACAAAACCCGATTGTTTTATCTCGTTTTTGACTTGATTGAGGAAATTATTGATCCCCGTTTTATAAGTATTGACATCTTGCTGAAGTACCGTTCTTACTTGTGAGTTGAATTCAAAAGAATAATCAAACCCATTGAGATTGTATTCAAGGGCATTGTTGACCAAGCCAGAAAGGATGGTGAGGCGGGTAACATCCTCGGCAGTGACTTTCTTAGAGATGGGGATGACGGTGCCATAGCTCCGTATTTGACTCAAATATTCGGTCAGTGGCGGCAATTTATTGATAACCGTATCCATCAAATAATAGCTATCAATATCCGGGTCAAGAATCAGGTTCGAACTGTTACCTGAGATCACCACTAACTTCAGAATATCATTGGTTAAATCCGCATAAGATGAAGCGCTGGTCGCGGGATTCATATTCGGTGATGATTTCTTGAGGATTGCCCACTTTCCCTTGATAGCAGACCATGCGGGACTCGCTTCAAGGACATCCCCATATTGTTGGTCAACAGCATCAACAGTTTGCGCAGCTTGATCCACCGCTTTTTCTTCATCGCCAAGACTTGTTTGGAAACTTCCGTCGCCGTTGAGAATAGCCATCTTGAGCGAGGCATGGCGTTGGATATGTTGCAGAAAGTCCAAGACAGGCGCGTTGTAAATTAAACCCAACCGTTCCTTAGCCCCGAAGTCTATATCTTCGTTGATTTTAGCGAGGAACTGGGTCAGGATCACAATGAGCGGTAGCAATAGCAATATGCCAATCAACAAAAACTTTTGTGGATACTTTAAACGACTCATTAAGCGAGAGGCGGGTTGAAAAAATGACAACATATATAAACCTTTCGCCATTTAGTGGTGACTACTGACCGAAACCAAGCCAGATTTAAGACAATCTACTATCTTGATAATATGAGATTATGGCCTCGCTCAATACTTGAGATGCTACAAGTTCTTCATGAATCACACTTTTCACGAATAATTCGGTTCTGATTTCGCCTCAAACTCAAATTTTAATTTACATTAGATTAAAGGGGAGAACAACAAGGATGCCGTCATGACTCTTTATCGAAAAATTCTGTTAGCAATAATTGTTATATCTTTGTGTCTCATTGGATTGGCATTCTTAAGCACCCAATTTATTTTGGTGGATAGCTACCGGCAATTAGAAGAAATCAATGCAACACAAAACATAGAGCGAGTCGCTAATGTTCTGCAAAATGATATTGACTCGATAAAAGTTGATGAGATTGACTGGTTAGAAAGGCCACAACCACCACCCCGTTATGTTCCCCAAAGTACCGATCAGCGTATGGCTGATGATAATTTATTTAGCAGAATGAGCCTCGCGGCAGAATTAAATATTTCTTTACTCTTAGACCGTGAAAATAATATTGTTTTCCACAATGCAACTGATACAGACACTAAAGAGAACAGTGCTATTCCCCAACTTATCCTTGCTTCGATAAAGCCGGGAAGTCCATTACTCGCAGGAACTAATCCGTCGGCAACAGTCAAAGGGATCATAGCGCTGCCTCAAGGTTTGATGATGATTATTTCAGTGCCTGTTTACTCGCGTGGTGGGCATGACAAAAATTGGGGAAGACTGATTGCTGGTCGATACATTGATGATGATAAAATCCAACATCTAGCCGACAGTACTCAACTGAATGTCGAAATGGTGGCTTACAATGACGACCACATTTCCAGCGATTTCCAAGCGGCAAAACTTAAACTAGACGAGGGTCACAACTTTTACGTTGATTCGGGTAATGGCACTGTCATATCCAGCTTTACCGTCATAAACGATATTTACGGCAAGCCCGCGCTTATGTTACGCGCACAAATGCCACGATTCATTTATCGGAGCGGGATAGAAAGTATCAATTCATTTTTTGCTTCGCTCATCCTGATCGTTCTTCTACTCGCCGGTGGAACATTCCTATTTTTAGAACGCACCGTCCTTTCCCGGCTGATCACACTCAATACAGGTCTAGCACAACTGAAATTGAGCAACAATTTCACACTTGAAGTCCCCACGATGGGTCATGATGAAATCACAAACCTGACCAGCAGCATCAAACAGCTCTTGAAAGACTACTCACAAACCCGATCCCAACTTCAAGATACACAAAACAATTTAGAGAAACGTGTTATTGAGCGCACGTCCGAAATGAGCAGCACGAATTCACGGCTAGAGCAGGAAATCGGTGAACATAAACTAGCGTTTCAAATACTCACCCAAACCCGCGATAAAGCACTATCTGATCTGCAACTTAAGTCACAGTTATTAGCGAATGTAAGCCATGATTCCCGTACACCGCTCACGATTATCGGGTTGAATACGGAAATGCTGCAACAGGGGCGACATGGTGCGCTCAATAGCAAACAGAACGAGGTGCTTGACCGTATTCTAACGGCTACCCGCCAATTGTTGAACTTTGTCACCAACATGCTGGATGAAGCTCAACTGAAACACGGCAAGATGACGTTTGTAAACGTCACATTTGAACCCAAATTGCTGATCGAGGAATTCGTCGGTATGTTAGAACCTTTGGCGGAAGCTAAGGGGATCAAACTCAAGGCGGAAATTGATCTGGCATTACCGAATCAGGTGAAAGGCGATCCAGATCGCTTTAAACAAATACTGACCAACCTCACTGAAAACGCGATCAAGTTCACTGATGAAGGCAGCGTAACTATCAAAGCACTACGAACTGATAGCCAACATTGGGTTATTCAAGTGGTTGATACCGGACGAGGCATACCACCGGAAGTACAAAACCGGATTTTTGAAGCCTATTGGCAATTGAACAGTACATTAAAACAGGATAATAACCGGGGTGTTGGGCTGGGGCTTTCCATCGTCAAACAAATTGTCCAGTTGATGAATGGCAACATTACAGTCGAGAGCAAAATTGGACAAGGAACAACGTTCACGGTGACTTTACCGATCATTAGAGATCAAGAAAAAGTCATTACTGAACCCATGCGTCAGATCAATGTTTAAAGTCCGTTATACTCATTGGTTTTATAGGTTATGAGATGTGAACTGCACAAAATGCAAAATTTGCTGCATTTTGTGCAGATTTCGCATATTTTCCGCTGAAATGAGTGGCGGGAAACACGGGAGAAGCCGCTGAATTGACATTTTGTGCCGGCGGGTGGCTCGGCTGCTGCCACTGAAACGACACAAATGCAGCGGAAAGCTCGGTCAATGCCACCGCTGCGCCGCAAATGTCTGCTGCCGCCATATTTGGCGTTATTTTAAGCGGTCGTTGGTGGGGTATTGATGACATACAGTGTTCTCCAAAACAGTACTAGGTAGGACTGCGTTATGTGGTAGTGGATGCTGAATTTGACTACCTCCACCCACGCAGCTTCCCCAAAACACAGGGAAGGGCTTTAAAGGCGTTAGTAAACCTCATCCCTACATCGTATTGTTAGACGGACACGGCATGCCGTGTCCCTACGAGAATGCGTTTGATTAAAGAGTGAAATTTTCCCCACGGTTTAGGGTGGGGCTGCCCGGTTCGATTTCTAATCTCATTGTAGAACAAAAGTTCATCAATTGTCAACAATGATTGGTTCGAGTTTACAAACCTTTGGAGGCATTGAAACCCAGCGCCTATCCATATATTGAGGTCATTTAGATTCGGAGATCGAATTCTAAACACACCTTTCCAACTCCCCCCTTTTACCTCGTGTCAGTGGCTATCAGGCCGTGGGTCTGGCACAATTATGTTAGGCAGCAGCAATTCATAAACGGTACACTTATGGCATATTTTATGAACAAGCCAAGCTAAGTTGTATCTGCATTACGTATGCCAAAGGAGTTTCGCGTGAAGATTTTTGTTCCGGGTCGCATTTGTCTATTAGGTGAGCATTCTGACTGGGCGGGTGGCTACCGTCGCACCAATGCCGCTGTTGAAAAAGGCTATGCAATTATCGCGGGTACGAATCAGGGGATTTACGCAGATATACAACCCCACCCGAATGCACTGGTATTGTATTCAACCAAACCCGACGGCGAACGACAGGGGCCGTATCAAATCCCGATGGAACCCAAAGCTTTATTGGAAGAGGCAGAAAAAGGTGGGTTCTGGAGTTATATGGCAGGTGTCGCCTATCAGATTTTGACCCATTATCATGTGCGCGGGTTGGTAATCGACAATTACAAAACCGATATGCCCGTGAAAAAAGGGTTGTCATCGAGTGCCGCTATTACGGTGCTGACAGCCCGTGCATTCAACCGCATCTATGATCTCAAAATGACTATTCGCGGCGAAATGGAAATGGCGTATCAGGGGGAGATACTCACACCGTCGCGCTGCGGGCGGTTGGATCAAGGCTGTGCTTTTGGTAACCGTCCGATCATGATGACTTTTGATGGCGACCGGTTAGATACAACCGAACTTCAGGTCAAGCAAAATCTGTACTTCGTGATTGTCGATTTACATGCCAAGAAAGATACCCGGAAAATCTTAGCCGATTTGAATAGAGCCTATCCTTTTGCCAATAACGAAGTAGAAGAAGGTGTTCAGTCATTATTCGGCAGCATCAATAAACGCATTACGCATCAAGCATTAGAAGCCCTTCTCGCATCAGACGGAGAACGTCTTGGGGCGCTCATGACAGAAGCGCAGGATTTCTTTAACCGTTATGCGGCTCCGGCCTGCCCGGAGGAACTCACTGCACCTATATTGAACCATGTACTCAATTATGCGCCATTAAAACCACATATTTGGGGCGGCAAGGGTGTAGGCAGCCAAGGCGACGGAACAGCGCAATTTATCGCCCGCAGTGAACTCGACCAGCAAGCGATCATTGATATTATCGAGCGCGATTTGCAGATGACGGGTCTTAAGTTGACGATTTATGCTGGAGCGCAGGTGCGTAAGGCGGTTATCCCAGCAGCGGGATTTGGGACGCGTTTATTCCCGGCAACCAAAGCCACCAAAACGGAACTCTTCCCAATCGTTGACCGCGATGGCATTGCCAAGCCTGCAATTTTGTTGATCGTGGAAGAAGCCATAGCTGCGGGTATGGAAGAAGTCATCATCATCGTGCAGGAACAAGATTTGCCTGCCTTCCAATCGTTCTTCAATGAACAAGTCACGATTGAGAATTACAACAAACTACCGCGTCATTTTCAAGAATACGCTCAAAGGCTGCTCGAAATGGGGCAGAAGGTCAAATTTGCTATTCAACGGACACAAGAAGGCTTAGGCCACGCGATTTATTCCGCAAGAGAACTCATTGGCAGTGAACCGTTTCTGTTGATGCTTGGTGATCATATATACCGTTCGGACAGTGACCGTTCGTGCGCCCAACAGTTAGTGGAGGCATTCAACCAGCAAGGCCGCAGTGTGGTGGGAATGCGAAAAACTGCCGAAAGCGATATTGCCAATTTTGGAACGGTAACGGGGCATTGGATGGCAGGCAACGAACTGCTCAATATTACCGAGTTTGCCGAAAAACCGACTGTGGAATATGCGCGGGACAATTTGCAAGTTGATGGCATGGAAAACGAATATCTAACGCTTTTTGGGCAGTACATTATCAAGCCACAGATATTTGATTATCTTGAAGAGCATATCGAGAATAATGTTCGGGAACACGGGGAGTTCCAGTTGACATCGGCGTTGGATCGCCTGCGAAAAGAAGATGGATTTGCCGGCGTGACCATTGACGGCAAACGCTATGATATTGGCCTACCCGAATATTATCTGGATACGCTGCAAGCTTTCCGCGAGGGTTGATGTTATCGGCTAAAAGGCTGTACCTAGAAATGCGCGGAAGAGGCACGCCTCTTCCCTACAATACAATCTAATTGCTGAATTATAGGTGAATAATTGCATGACCTGATCACTACCGAAAAGAATCTATTTTTTCAGGGTTCAATTTGTGCGGGATGAGGCGAATCGTGCTTTACGATTAGATGATTCTTATCATGCTACAATGCATTCATGAGGTGTTGCATTTCCCAATCTGAGGTTCAAATTTATGCGTCTTGGACGACTCACTTTTATACTACTCGCCATCTATCTGGTTTTCATAGGCGGTAGTGCCTATTACTCACTTGTTTTTCCAATACGTCAGCTTCACCATATCCTGATTACGGTACTTATCGTTGTATGGTTAGTCCTGCGCTTACGTAAGGGAGGCTTTCCCCTTACACCCCTCAATTGGCCTATTATTGGTGCTATCGTCGTATGGGTCATCAGCGCGCTAACGAGTATTGACCAACGGATGGCTTTTGAAAATCTGTGGTTTTTGCTTATCCATGCTATTTTCTTTTTTGCACTTGTTGACATGTTCCAGCGTGGGCGGCAGCGCCTCATCATGGAAACCCTTTTCATGGTGAGTGCAGCCGTCGTCATGCTGAGTGGCTTCGAAATTGCGTCATGGTATTTCGGGCTTGGCCTTCTTCCGGGTACAAGGGTTGGTTGGATTGATGTTATCGGTGCGGGTGCGTGGCTGCCAATCAGACCTATTCGCTTGGCGTTAGCGATGAATATTAGTACATTGCTAGCCGGATATGTCGCGCCATTGGTCACTATTGCTGTCGCATGGGCAGTGACAGCTAGAAGACGAGACTACCGACGCGCGTTATGGATACTCGCAGGACTCCTGTTAGTTGTTCTGGTTTTGACATTTTCGCGAGGCGGGTTGCTATCCATTCTTGCGGCGATGGGTACGCTTGGCGCGTTACGACTGTCTCAAATGAGACAAGTCAACAATCGTATTCCCACGCGTCTGATACTCGCCATCGCAGCCTTCGTGGGGATTGCTGTTGTATCAGGATACATTATTGTGTCCTTGACCCAAGAACGGATGAGTAACTCAGGTGACGCAGGGCGACTGGATATGTGGCGCAGTGCCACAGCCATGACCCAAAACAATCCTCTTACCGGTATTGGAATTGGCAGTTTTGGTCGTGAATTCCGCAGTTACCGTGACGCGAGCATCGTCCAAGACAAACTCGCATCAGCACATAATGCCTTTTTGAACACAGCAGCCGAAACAGGTTTACCCGGCATCGTTGTGAGTATTTGGTTGGGAATCGTGTTGATTCGTTCATGGTATAGCAATTGGAAGCAAGCTAATTCAGACCCGCGTAAGCTCAGACTGGAAGCGGCTTTTGCTGCTTTGGTGGGTCTGGGAGTTCATAGTCTGGTTGATGTCTTCACCATTACGCCAATCGTGCTGCTGATTGTCGGGTTGGCGGCATACTGTATCACACCCACTGATATGGTTTATGAGGGACGACGCAATACATTATCCCCTAGTCTGCTTAAGAAGATACCCGTCATTGCCACACTTATCGTTATGGTTGGTTATGGGATATGGTTATTCCAACTTGACCGCGCGCAGGCGCAATACCTCCAAAGTTTTGACAACGGAACAAATGCCTTAAGCAGCGCACAGGCGGCATCTGAAATCGACCCCTCACTCCATTTATATCCCTTGCAAATCGCGTACTTGACCGGACAACGCGTGTTGACTGATCCTCAAGTCGATTTAACACAAGCGATTGCTGATTATCAACATGCGTTACAGCTAGAACCAACGTGGGATACCGGCTGGATTAATCTTGCGGCACTATCAGTACGACAAGGAAATAGCAACGCAGCATTAGACTATCTTGATAAAGCGCGCAAGATCAATACGCACAATTTAGCAGCTTTAAACTGGGCAAGGCTAGCCGAACAGCTTCATGTTGGCGATGAACAGCCGATTGTTGATGCTTATTTGGATGCCATTAAAAGCGGCGATTCTCTACCGCTGTCAGCATTCTGGCAGGCGACACCGTTGCGACTCGAAGCGCTTGAACTCTTCATAAAAGAGCAAACAGTCGATATTCAGTATCGTATTTTAAGCACTTCTGATCCGACACGCGCTGCACAACTCGTTACAGCCAATCCGCAAAATGCGGCTGAGTGGTGGGTGGCAGGCGAAAACGCACTCAAAGTTAAACAGGATGCGGCGGAAGCTGAACGTGACTTCAGCGAGGCTATCCGACTGATGAAGGGTAACGGCGATTATTATACTTCCCGCGCCAGAGCAACTTACTTAACCAATCCGAGCGCCGCCCTACGAGATTTGGATTTTGCCGAACTACTGGGAACATCAGCAGAATATCCAAACGCTATTCGAGCCGAACTCGCGACCAATCCCCAAGAGGCAGAAAGTCTGCGGGCGCAAGCACTTCCAACCCGCCAAAACCCACAAGAGTTTGCGGCAGTCTTATTTGATCGTCCGTCCCAATTCCAAGTTTTCCCTGAAATGCAAGGAATCGGCCCCGGTCGAGCAGCGATGCAGCCGTGGTATACGGTCGCCGAGGAACGATTGAAGGCAGGCAATAAAGATGGGGCTATTCACGCTTATCTCGTGATTATTGAATATGCCCCCGACGAATTGGAAGCCAGTCAAACCTTAGCGCAACTTACAGGCGGGTAAAATCGCGGTTGTAGTCACGTTAATCAGGCGAGTTTATTGGCAATGATCTCCGTGGCAAGCCGACAATGAGCGCGATAGGGCCAAGAAGTATGAACCACATGGCGATACCAAGGCCAAAACGCTCGGCTAATAAGCCAATAATGATGGGAAACAAGCCACCAAGCAAACCGCCCACATTGCTAATCGCCATTACCGCGCCGCCCTGCCCCGGCATGGCTGAGTAAAACTGACCTTGAAGAATGGCATACCAACCTGCATTGAAAAAGCCAATAATGCCAATGAGGATTATCTTGAGCAGCGGCTGTTCCACGATCATAAAGGCAACAAATAGAAACAGTTGGATTACGGCACTGACACGCAAATAATCTAAACCGCGAACCCGTTCCAGAAGCGGAATGAGCAGCGCATCGCCCAACAAGCCAATACCTGTAAAAATGGCGACCGCAATACCCGCTTGTGTCTCGTTGACGTGAACCACATCGACGAAATACAGGGCTAGAAAGCCAAGCAATATATCGAGTATTAGATTACTAAATTCCAGCAGCACGAGCCAACGCAATACATCACGGCGGCGCAGCGCTGTAACTGCTAAGCGCAAACCTGCCACAAATCCGATATTTTCTTCATCGTCGGTAGTGCCGTTGGCAACCGAGGAACGGCGCACCATAAAGGCCATGAGGATACTCGCGATGCCTATCAAAATGAATATGCCACGCCAACCACCACCAAGCGCAACAGAAATGCCCAGTAATATCGGTCCGACGACCTGCCCGACTGAACCAGCTAAAGTCCAGCGTGCCATATTTTGTTCATGGCGCTGCGGGGCGTGATCCATCAGCGCAACCTGTGAAAGCGAGACAAATGCGCCAGAGGCCGGAAACATGACGATAAAGACCACCATGAGTATGCCGAAGTTACTGCTTAGAGCCATCAAAATCGACGTTAGGCCAAAGACAATACCACCACCGACAATCAGGGTTCGGCGCTTCCATGTGTCACCGAGGATACCGATAGCGGGTTCAACCACGTTCGCCAGCAAAGTTGGTATGGTGGTCAATAAACCGATCTGAACATAGGTTAAACCGAGATCGTTACGGATGAGCGGCCAAGCGGCTTCACGCGCACCGAACAGCACTTCATCCAGTAGTTCGATAATAAGCAGCATCAATACAAAGCCTGACAACCGCTTGAGGTAGCGGCGCAAGGTTGCAGACATATTCAGTTGTCCTTTCAAATGGCATGGAGCGAAAAAGAGGGAAATACAAAAAGGCGAAACTCGCTAGGGAGTGTTCGCCTGTGGGAAACCAATATGGATGATTACAGCGGGTTAAAGTCTAGTTGGGCGGCATATTCGCTATTCCAGTTCGTTTACCAACAAATTCATTATACGACTAACCTTCTAACATTTTATAAGCGTTAGCGGCGTAGTCTTTGGCTGTGCCACCAATCGGCAGCATATCGACATTATCAGCAATAGCCTGCATCTTGGCGCTGGTCACAACTTCCTTCAACTTCAGCACATCGCGGTCGGTTGGGTCAAGTGGGATCGCGTCATTCAAAAGGAGATCAGCAATTGCCAAATGTTTGGGACTCTTCGCCAACAGGCGCACAATATCAACAATGTTACTGACGATGTTTTCGCGGTTATTGGCATCATAAGCAAGGTGCAAAGACTGACGATAACGGGTCAATGCTTGCCCAAGCTGGTTGGCTTTATAAGAGGCGTAACCGAGATTGCTCAATTCGAGCGCCTCAACATCTTTGTCTTTGACTTCACGGGCGATGTAAAGCGCGGAATTGTGGAAGTTGATGGCTTCTGTCCAGCGGTCAAGGTCGCCATATGCTGTGCCTAACCCACCCATCACGCGGCCTTCGTAATCGCGTTTACCCTGTGCTTTAAACAGCTTGAGGGCTTGTTCCCACGTCTCGGCAGCGACATCTGGTTGGCTGCTATCGAGTTGGGCATAACCGAGTTTGTAGAGAATAAGGGCTTCATTTTGGGCATCATCTTCGGTGCGGGCAATTTCAAGCGCCTGACTATAAGACCGAACTGCATCGTCACTTTCGCCGAGCTGCTGACGCGCATCCGCTAAAGTGATCAGGATATGCATCTTCGTATCAGCGTCATCCAGCTCGTCAGCTAGTTTGATGCCGCGTGTGGCGTGAAGTACAGCCGCGCTGGAATTCTCGGTTTTCACCATCAATACTGAAAGAGTATCCAAAAGCTGCAAGATATGATCTGGCTCATCCAGTTTTTCGTAAGCTGCCAGCGCTTCGGTATAGGTGGCAATTGCCTCGTTATCCATGCCGCGAGTCGCTTCTAATTGACCAATCTTGTCCAGCCATTCAACTTGCTTTTTAAGATCATTTTGCTGGCGTGCTTGCCGAAGCCCACTTTGCAAACGTGTCAAATCATCGACTGGTTCATCGTCTACAGGCGCTTCGATGCTGCTTGAGTCAGCTAATGGCTCATCATCATCTTCTTCTTCGTCATCCAGATCAAGCAGGGAACTCGGTGAAACAGGTGGCGCAGATTGGGTAACAGGAACGGGAGGCTTGGCCTGCTCGACTGCCTTCCAGAGCGAACCGACCGCTTCAGCAGCAGGACGAATGCCTAAGCCGAGATCATCTTCGCTGTCGTCAACATCGTCCTTGTCTTCATCCAGATCATCATCAAATTCTTCTTCGTCCTCGTCAAATTCATCAAATGGTTCTTCATCATCAAAATCATCGTCGTCATCTGTGGGATCAATATCGGTAGAATCATCCAAATCCATGTCTTCGGGTGCAGGCGAAGACGGATTAGCAGGATTAGCCGGAAATGGACTGGTAAAGCTGGAGGCCATCTCGCGCAGTTTTAGGAGTTCCGAAACGTAGCCACGCTCGTTAACAAAATCACCAGCTTGCATTAAACCAACCACAATTTGATTGACAATATCGCGTTCACCCTGATCCGCACTCCATTGAGCAACCGCCATAATCAAGTCCATTGCGGCTGCCAGTTTGTCATGGGCGGCAGGACTGTTGTTACTATATTTTTTGGCATAAGCCAGAACCGAGTCGCGCACTTTGCCCTGCAAATTTTCTAACCGACCATTGGGACGCAGCCATGCGGTGGCAAATGTGGATGTAATTTCATGGAGTTGGTAATAAGGCGAGTCGTAGCGATGAAAACGTTCGACCAGATGATTATTGACCAGCGTGTTCATCACCTGATCGGTGGTTTCCTGTGGCGCACCAGCCATCATACTCAACAGTTCGGCATTTGTACCCACACCGAAAGTCGCACCCAACAACAAAAGTACACCCTGAAAGGCATTACTTAATTTGCGAAAACCGATGGTCAATGCCAACAGTTGAGGCGTTGCACCTGAATTGCTTGGGATTTTTTCGAACTCAGCCAAATAATCAGCCGGAGACATTTTGGCTGCGCGCATCGTGCCGCCCGCAACCGAGAGCGCAAAGGGTGTGTAATCAAGAATGCTTGCCAATTCATCGAGATCATCATCAATGCCAGTGGCGGATTCTAAACCAGCGGCTTGCTTGAGGAGCGCTATACCGGATGTATCCACCAACTTATCCAGTTCAAACGCTGTCCAAGGACCTTCAAAGGGGTCTTTGGAGAGAATCATCACCGGCAAATTACTGGCACAACGGGTAATGAAATCAGCCGTTGCTTTCGGATCGGGTTTGCCGTCAATTACGATTAAAGGTTTGTTGCTGGCAAAGGAACTGGCAACAGCAGCCACCATACCCATCGGGTTACTGCTGGCAGCGATTTCAAGCACATTGTAGGCGCGACCAGTACGAACAATGAGTTCCGGCAGAGAACTGTTATCAACGTTCAGCCACAGTGCGCCACCGGGAAGTTCGGTATACGCGCTGGCAAGGGTAGCAGCCAAAGCGGTCTTACCAATGCCAGCAACACCATAAATCAAAACAGCTTTATTTGCTTTCAGTTGACCATAGACTTGTGCCAGTGTGCTATCCCGCCCAACCAATTTACTGGGCAGTTGCACAGGGAGAGCTTGGGCTTTATGAGCCGGAGCTTCGTGGGATGTAAGTTCGGCCATCGCTTGCCACACCTTCATATACATAAAAAGCGCATCGGAGGAATTTAATGAAAGTATAGCATGATCGCGTGTATTGCCAAATACAACCGTTAGGAACGGCGCTGCTGACGAGCCTGCGGTTCTTCATCACCCTCTTGAAAGGACAGGAGTTCGTCCAGACTCAACTTGCCGAGTCTGTTTTCGGCTAGTGAGGCACGGAGTTCGTTACTCAGTTCGCCATCCGCGGTGATGTGGCGACGAATGGCACGAGTACTGGTTTCCTGCCACACAAACTTATGAAGTGCTAAGGGCATTCCGTCGGCGCTGATGCGGATTTGCCAGTTGCCGAGCATAGCTTGAGCATCATGGATGGGCAGTCGGGCAGATGGTGTAACCAGATTACGCCCGCGTTCGAGGTTATGCACATCTTCATGGATAAAAATGATTTGACCATCACTGTCGATAATTTCAAACTTAATTCGCCCTACGGCACGAGTCGGCAGCCGTAATTGAACAAAAGGTTGAATATAGTCGGCATCGTCAGGAATGGATTGGGTGCGATAAACAAGCGGATCATTGTCGCCTTGAAATACCATGATACCTAAATCGACTGGCAAAACTTGAGCTGTATCGGGGTTCAATCCAGCCTGTTCAACTGCTCGAAGGGCGTGGGCATAAACTTTCTCAGCGCCGGTTTGACGTGGGGCGTAATCTTCATCAATCTCATCATCGCTATCATCGAAACTTTGGCTAAATCCAGCCGACACATCGCCATTGGAATTAAGCTGTTTCCACAATAACCAACCACCCAAGGCCATCAAGATCAAGCCGATACCCGCTTCACCGGGCAGTGCTGACAAGCCGAATAACAGCAAAAAAATGCCGCCTAAAATTTGCCACTTACGTTGTGGTTGTATGTTCGCCATAGAGTGTCCTTTAGCGACGCTGGCGCTGTTGCTTGTCAGCAGAACGCATCAAGTCTTCTAAGGTCATGGGAGTTGAATCGTCGGCATCGTCTTGTAGGCGAATAGGCGCATCATCGGCAACGGGTGGAGCGTACTGTTGAGTGCGAGCGATGATTGACGGGGTGGTGGTGAAACTCAGCAAGCCCACTGTCAAGCCATCAACTGATACGCGCAAATCCCAATCGCCTGCCCCCGGTAGACGGTCGTTATCAAACAAAGGCAACTGCGTATCGGCAAGAATATTCATCTCGCCATCCCGCAGGAAGGTTTTCATTTCGTGGACGTATTGGGTTTGACCAGTGTGATCCAATATTTCAAAGCGAATGGTGGCATTACGGTCAGATGACTGAGGATCAACATTGAGCGTGATATAGGGGCGAACGCCTTTATCATCAAGCGAAACTTGTCGTCCACGGCGCATAATCATGCTGCCATCCGGACTCGTAACCAAGGTAATCAGGCCAACGTCCAACAGTGTGAGGCCGGGAGGTGCGAAACTGTTACGGCGACGCGCCCGTTCACTGGCTTCACGGGCTTGTGCGCTCATACGCATCATGGACAATGGTGAGGCGGGCATCGCTTCACGCAAACGGCGCGGCTTCACTTCAATGAATGAAGCAACGAGTGCCACGCCTAAAAGCGCAATTAACGCCAGCAGCGCGGCAGGTGTCGCAGCCCCTGATACGCCTGCTACTACAATGATGGCTGTTAAAGCCGCTAGCCAAGCCGTGTTCCGTTTTCGAAAACGCATATTATTCTCTAGTGAGTCGTTCTTATTCGATAGTGATTAGTCACGCAACCGATATTTTTGGTTGTTGCAGTTTGACACGTTCATTATACGCCAAATGGAGGGTGAAGGTTGCATTCATACCCCCAATAAAGATCGGGTTATCCTGCTTTGAGCGCTACATAGGCGCGGGTTAGCTGCGCCCATTCTTCCAAAGTGAGTGTTTCGGCGCGGCGACGCGAGTCGATTTTAGCGGTATCAAATACGGAGGTCGTCTTTTCAGCATCCAAGCCTAAACCACTGGCAAGCGAATTTTTAAGCTGTTTACGCTTTTGACCGAAGCCTGCCCGTACCATACGGAAAAAGGTCTGGTTATCCGGCACATCGACGATGGGCTTATCGTAGGTGTCGATGCGAACTACGGCGCTATCAACCTCCGGACGCGGCCAAAATACACTGGGCTTCAAACGAGCCGCTATTTGAGGGCGACCAAAGAACTGTACACTGACGCTGAGGATGCTCATATCATTCGGTTTGGCGATCATGCGCTCGGCTACTTCCATTTGCATGGTCAAAACGAGTCTGGTGGGGCGATGGTTACTTTCCAAGAGGTGGCGCAAGATGGCGCTGGTGATGTAATAGGGCAAATTGGCAACCACCACATAAGGCTGGTTTTCGAAGAGCGTGTTGACATCCAAGCTCAAAATATCTTGATAACGAATGGTGAGGTTGGGGTTTTGGGCAACGATCTCTTCAAGTAAGGGTTGAAGGCGTTCATCAACCTCGACTGAGATGAGTTGTCGGGAGGCTTTGGCTATGCGTTCAGTCAACAGGCCAGTACCGGGGCCGACTTCAAGCACTAGATCATCCGGTGTCAGTTCGGCAATCGAGACAATTTTATCCAGCATGTTCGGGTCATGTAGAAAGTTTTGTCCCAGACTTTTGCGGGGAACAATATCGTATTCTTCGAGCAAAGTTTTGGGGTTCATCATTTTTCCGTGGTTATGAACGGCGCAGGATAAAAATTACTAATCCGGCAGCAGATAGACAATATTAGCAGGTATGGGGGTCAGCAGATAGACATCACTATATTTAGACCATGAAACCCAATTCGAGTCATCATAGCCCAAATCAATCCAGAGTTTGAATTTCCGCGGACCGCCTGTGTCCCCTGCTACGCCTACGCCATAGTTCGGCACAAACACCTGCGTACCGTAAGGAATGATTTTAGGGTCAATACCGACTACGCCTTTGGTCAGTTTTCTGCCAGTAGCCGTTACATCATCACCATTCAAGGCAGCAGGATGATAACTGGTGGTATACATCCTCAGTACACGCCAATATTCCTTTGTGCCGTCCGGTGTATCAACAGTCCGCAAGACAATATTCGTTCCATAAGCGATGACGCGATTGATGGGCGCACGGGCTACACCACTTTCTTCTTCGGTACGATTGACCTCGACACCATTTTCGTAGCGAATACGGATGTTGGTTTCCTGAATGCCCTTTTGCCCTTCCTGCAAGACAACCTTCTGGTCGAGTTCCATATTGGCATCGGCCTGATAGACGGTTTCGAAGGGCAGAACAGATTGTTGAACATCGACTTTTTCGCCGACACGAATGACACGAATACTCATCCCCGGCTGAAGCGGACTACTTTCTGAGGGGATGGCGTAATCCAATCCGCCAAGTATAACACCCGCACCCACTAAAGCGTTGGCGACCGTTGCTCCTTGGGTACGCGTTTCAAGGGTGACACCATCCGCTACGATGGAGATAGGCTGCGACCGATGAATAGTGATGACCAAACTAGCAGTGACAGGCGTACTTAAGGCAGGTTGAACTTCATCGGCTAAGTAGAGGGTTGTTCCGGCTTCAAACAAGGCTTCTCCAACAGTTGGTGCAGTCGTTTCAACCGTCGTGACTTGAGTGCCATCTATAATTTGCACGGGAACAGCCCGTTGAATGCTGATATTGGTCACAGGAACAGGCCAAACCAGTAAATCATTGGTATGTGAGAGTGTGCCATCTACCAGCACACGATCTTTCGCGCCGATGCTCACACCCGCAATCCGTAAAATATCGGTGGGGTTGGTAAAGACAGTCTGCACAGGTTGAACAATGCCATCAACCGTTACCGTCACCTGACGTGCGCGGTCAACACGCACCACTACACCCGGAACAAGGGTGGAATCAGAAGCAGGAGAAACGGTATCACCCACATTGAGTGGAATTGAGAACTCACGTAATAAATCACCGACTGTTTGGGAGTGGGTTTGCACCTGATAACCAATGCCTGCTACTACAACCGTAGCGGCTTTGGTCGGTGATTGACGCATCAGGTTAAGGGCTAGACCTGCAACGCACACCACAGCACAGGCCGTTAACAACACAATTCCGCCCAACAGAATCCAAATGACGCGTTTTTTGGTAGGCGGTTTCACAGTTGGCATTGATGGGTTGAGTGAGAAATTATCGGCTAAATTAGGGTCTATGGACATTACGTATGCAGTGTATTGGATAGTTGAATTGAGCTAGATGGAGTTGGATGGTGAGGTTTAGAAAAGGAAGAGGTTGTTAACGGTGCGATCAGGCCGGGTTACCTGCAACACCCAGAAATTGCTTCTTAGTGCTGCTATCTTCCGATCCTGACACGGTTCGAAGGTTCTGCCGTGCAGGACCCAGTCTGACCGTACCATCAACAACCTCGGCAAAAAATGTATTGAGAAGAAAGACGATATAGTCTAATAAGTCTAAGTTGTGCATATTGTAGTGGGCAGAAGATTGATTGTCAACCATTTTGCACAGATTTCATTTTTGAGGGCGGTGATTCGCACCAATTTAGTTACTGTTACGGGCAACATATTGGTAGAACCAATCTGGAAACTAAATTTAAATATCGGACACGTCATGCTATCCAAAGGAGGCTTCGCACTGTCCCCACAAAAATCGGTTTTCATATGGACAAGTGTGAGGCGTTTGCATGTCTCGATGAAAAATTCTAAATTTTCAAATGCGCTCTATATAAATTTCAAAACTTCTCAACACTTTCGTCCCGTGAAGTGGGCTGATGTGCTTCTATAATAATAGTGGGGAATATGGATTATTTTCTACTGAAATGCTCTCTCCATAGATGACACATAACAAAAGTGCAGTGACCGTAAGGAAAGCTAGTCATGTCAGAATATCATCTTGCCAATATGGAGAACGTGAGAAGCCCGGTTGAGCAAGTCGAATCACTTCTAAAACAAATTGAAACTATTCGCTATGACGATTACCAGCAAGTCATCGTTCTGGCTAGCGAAGCGCATAGCATTTCCCTCAACGCAGAATATTGGAGTGGCGTAGCAAAGAGTCAATATCATATCGCAGACAGTTACCTTCGACTGGGTAACTACGCCAGCGCTAGCGGCCCCGCCCAACAAGCACTTATCACAGCACGGCAACATGGATTAGCCATTGAAGAAGCCTACGCTTTAAGTGCGTTAGGTGCGGTTTACAGTTATCTAGGTGATGAGTCTGAAGCCACCAATTTATTCTTTCAACAACTGGATATTGCACAAACCCACAACCATCTAACATTGATGGGATATGCCTTCGGTGATTTAGGCGCGATGTATCTTCGCACCGAGGATTTCCAAAAAGGGTTAGAGCTTATTGAAAAATCGAACCAAATTTTTGATTCGATGGGTCATGAAGAGGAAAAATATCTCTGGTACTTTGACATCGGCGGCTTTTATACCCAGAACGGTGCTTATGAGAAGGCATATGAATCATACGAGAAAATGTATCTGCTGGGTGAAAGCAAAAGGATTATGGAAGCCAAGATTCTTGGTCTGACAGGAATGGCACGGGCAAAGTCTAATATGCAGGAATATGCTATCGCGCATGTGTTCCTCGACCAAGCGTTAGCACTTATCCGCGCATCACGATCCCTACTTGAATGTGAAGTGGTATTAGAACGTGGGAAAATTTACAGCCGACAAAACCAACATGATGTTGCACTGGAAGCATTGAGTAAGGCGTTAAACCTCGCAACCCAGACCGAACACTGGAATATCGTCATGGAAGCAAGACGATTGCTATGTGATGTTTGTGAGAAAATAGACGATTTCCATCAAGCACTCATCCATAACCATGCATACCACGAGGCGCGTGATAAAAATTTTAATGACCGATCATATATCCGAACGCAAGCACTGCGTACTTTGTATGAAATTGAAACCGTCCGCAAAGAGGCAGAAATCCACCAACTCCGGTCGGAAGCAGCCGAGCATGAACTCAACGAATATAAGCAGGCCGAGGCAAGACGATTGGAATTAGAACGCCTGAAAGTAACACTCGATAAAGAACGTGATTTGGTGACGATTAAAGACCGAATCTTGACGCGTATCTCGCATGAATTCCGCACACCGTTAACAATTATTCGCACTTCTACAGAAATTTTAACGCGCTATGCTGACCGTTTAACGGAAGAGAAACGAGAGATTTACCAAGGACGTGTAGACGAACAATTCAAACTGATTGAAAAGCACCTGAGCGATATTGGGATGGTGCTAAAGGCAGACCACAAAGCCATATCGAATGCAAAAGAAGAGACATCCCTTCAATACTTGTGTAAAAAAGCCATCAGAGATGCTCAATTGCAAACGGGTTTCTACGACCGAATTTGCCTCGAAATGAACGCAGTATCCGATGCGATTTGGATTGAGAAGCAGATTCTTTTGGAAGTCATGACCAACCTACTCTCCAACGCACTTAAGTTTTCAGAAGGGTCTGTAAAATTCAATGTGACCACTCAAACAGAACTGCTTATTTTGCAAGTCGACGACAGCGGAATCGGCATTCCAGAAGCCGAGCAGGAAAAAGTTTTTGAGACTTTATACCGTGCCAGCAATAACGATGAAGTGCGCGGAAATGGTTTGGGTCTGACGATTGTGCGCGATTATGTCACACTGATTGGTGGGATGATTCGATTGCAAAGTGCGCTCAATGAAGGTACACAGATTACAGTTTCGATCCCCTTAACTGCCATCCCGATACTATGAGTCATCTCGCATCTATTTGAAATTTGCGTTATTGTTTCCCAAATTACAATAATTTTTTGAGGGAAACAATATGGCGACCGTGAACATCCCATCCGGCAAAAAAGTGTGGTTCATAACAGGCGTTTCTACTGGGCTGGGACGAGCGCTAGGAGAAGCTGTATTGTCGCACGGAGACTTTCTGGTGGGAACTGTCCGTGACGCAGCGCAGATCAAGACTATCGAGGAACTTGCACCGGGACGCGTGCTGGGTATCCGAATGGATGTGACCCAAACGTCAGAGGTACAAGCGGCGGTAGAGAAGATCATCGAACATTATCGGCAGATTGACGTGCTGGTCAATAACGCGGGACATGGGATGATCGGGGCGATTGAAGAATCCAGCGATGCAGAGGTACGGGCGTTATTCGACGTGAACGTGTTCGGCGTATTGAATGTCCTGCGGGCAGCCCTGCCCCATATGCGGGCGAGACGCAAGGGAACGATCATCAATATGAGTTCGCAAGGCGGGGTGCGAAGTTTTCCCGGATCGGGTCATTATTGTGCCAGCAAACATGCACTAGAAGCCTTCTCCGAGTCGTTGGCAATAGAACTTGCACCCATTGGAATTAAGGTGTTGATTGTTGAACCGGGTGCATTTAAGACGGATTTCGCGGGGCGGTCGATGGCTATCGCGAAGCAGGTGATCGGGGATTACGAGGCAAGTTCAGGTATGAGGCGGGCTAACCTCAAAAATGTAGATGGCAAACAAAAAGGTGATCCGGTGCGGGCGGCAGAAGCCATTATTCAAGCAGTGGAAGCCCCTAAACCTCCACTCAGGCTAGCACTTGGAGCAGAAGCACTTAAAGGTATGCGCGAGAAAGTCAAAAATGAGATGCAGGATTGGTCGGATTGGGAAGCGGTGAGCATTGGCGCAGATTTCCCAGAATAAGCGATGAACCCGTCTCGATTGGATTGGTTGTGGATTGGCTTGTGGTAGGTTAGGCTTACCGTTTACATTACGCAATCACGGTTACCGAGGAGCGAGTTTATGGCACGGGCATTCATAATTGACACCGATACGGCTTCGGACGACGCGGTAGCCCTAATTATGGCACTTCGTTGGCCTGATGTGGATGTGAAGGCGATCACGATGGTGGCGGGGAATGTGGGATTGGAGCAAGCCACCCGCAACGCGCTTTATACAGTGGGTTTGTGCGGGAGCAGCGTGCCGGTTTATATGGGCGCGAGTAAGCCCTTAACCCGTAAGCATGAAGATGCACAGTGGTTTCATGGGCAAGATGGCTTGGGCGACCAAGGTTATCCAGCACCTACACAAAAGGCCGAAAGTAAGCCAGCGGTGGATGCGATTATCGAGACGGTGAAAGCCAACCCCGGCATCGTGATGGTGACGTTGGGACCATTGACCAACATAGCACTGGCAGTGAGCAAAGCACCGGAAATTATCCCCCTGATTAGCCGGTGCGTGGTGATGGGCGGGGCGGCATGCTGTGTGGGTAATGTGACCCCAGCAGCCGAGTACAATATTTGGGTCGATCCAGAAGCGGCGCATATCGTGTTTTCGTCCGGCCTAGCAATTGAAATGGTCGGGTGGGAATTGTGCCGGGGCGATGCGAATTTACGGCAGAACGACATTGACACTATTCGTGATTTAAACACGACTTTAGGACATTTTGCGATTGACTGCAACAGTGTGGCGATGCAGGCTAACTTCAAGCAGTCGGCAGAAATCGGGATTGCATTACCCGACCCGGTAGCGATGGCGGTGGCGCTTGATCCAGAAGGCGTGGTGAAGCGGGCGAGTCAGCACCGTGTGATGATTGAGCATAAGAGCGACCTGACGCGCGGGATGACGGTGGTGGATGAACTGGGTGTGACGGGCGAGGCGCTCAATCTGCCTGTGTGGGGGATCGAGCGTCCACACGAGGCGAACACGCGGGTGATTTGGGAGATTGATATTCCTCATTGGAAGCAGATGTTGTTTAAGGCGATTAGTCCATAGTCGTTAGTCTTTAACTATCAGTCTCCAGTCAAAAGATTAACCCCCACCCTAGCCCTCCCTCGTTTACGGGGGAGGGAAAAATCAAAATACAAAACATAAATCCGCGTTAAACCTGTGTGGTAATTTGATGCACAAATTTCGCAGTTTGTGCAGAATTTGTATATTTACCGCTGAAATGGCGGGCGAGAAGCTGCCGTGATGCCGCTGAATTGACACTTTTGCACGGCGGGAGGTGAGGGGTATCCCGCTGAGTGCCCCGGCTATGTCCGCCGCTGTGCAGTAGGGTGTGCTGTTGCAGCGGATTTACGAGAGGCTGCCGCGCGACGTGCTGCATAGAGCCAATCGCGCAGGGTGCGTTCGGGGATGCCTGTATAGCGAGAGGTCGCCATGACATCCTGCTTAAAGACCTCTTTGAAGAGGCGCAGAACGAGCTTTTTGTGGGCGGGTGAGTAGCGGTTCATGGGTAGTCGATAGTCCTTAGTCTATAGCTATTAGTCAATAGTCATCGGTCGCCAGTCAACATCTAAAACGGAAATGTGATTGGCTGGTGGCGAGAGACAGACACAGAAATATCGTAGCACAAATGTTTTACGAATGGGTTACCAAAATGTAACTCTTTGGGGACGAGTTTGTTAACCAAAATGAGGGAGCAGGATTGTTAAAATGGTTGGTGAATGGTTAGAAACTGGTATGCCGCACTTTATTTGAGACAAGATGCCCGTCAAACACTATAGGCAGATAGCAGATTGCCCCACACCTTCAGAGGTTATTTAATACTCAAGCTCTGCTATCTCCCAGCGCTTTTAGATATTGCCGATGATGAGATGGGGTGAGGTCGGTTTGGCCGTTCCACCTACTGGCTCCACATTAACTCCGATGTGGCTGAATTGTTCGACTGGCTGGGAGGAATGGAAAATGACTACTCCCACGCCTTTATCATCGACTTCAAATGTGCCGAGACTGAGTGACTGCTCATCCTTGACTAGCCAAAGCTGGTAAGTCTCACCCTGCTTGAGTAAGGGTAAGCCGTTGACCACCAACGCGCCAATCTGGTCGGTTGAATTCCAAACAAAGGAAGCTTCCGAATTTTTCGCGGTGTTATCGGATGGCAGTAAATCCCGATGATGGTTGGAAGCGTTCAGAGTAAGGGTTGTATTCTGCTGAGTGGCAGCAAAAGTTTGTAAGAAAGATTGTTGTTCACGGCGCAAGGTATCAATCTGGGAAGCCCAATAGATGTTCGTGCCAACAAAGGCTAGCAAGAAACAAGCAGCCAAGCCAAGCCAAACCCATGAAGGCCGTGAATGAGCCACTTGGGAAGGCTGTTGATGATTAATATCGGGCGCGAATGGACGTTCAAGCGGTTGAACAGGAACCGTTTGAACAGGTGGTTTGTCAGTGCTATGTTGAGCCACTGGTTGAAGACGTTTACTGGCGCGTACCCGCTGGAGCAGCGCGGCACTTGAGGGTGGTTCTTCGTTAGATGGATAGAGGGAAATCAGATTATCGCCAATGACTTGATAGTCCGTAAGGGCATTAGCGGCATCGGGGCAGAGCGGGAGTAATGCTTTTACAATTTGCTCTTCCTGTGTCGTAGCTGTGCCGAGAGTATAGGCAGGCAGCAAGGCGATTAATTGATTACAGAGGTCATTTGATTCAGCTAATTCATTTTGTGTTTTCATGGTTATACACTTATCGATCTTACAACTTTAGCGAGTTGAACTGGTGGATAACAATAATTATTGATGTTCATTTGCAGCTTCATGCCACCATTCACGAAGCTTTTCCAAACTGAGGCGCAATCGTGATTTGATAGTTCCTTCGGGAACCTGCAAGCGCCGAGCAATTTCGATGTGGGTCATTCCTCGAAAATAGGCTAAGAGCAGTACTTCCCGCTGATCCTTCGGTAAACGTTTTAACAGGGAGTGGAGCAAGGTGGTGTCTTCGAGCGCGGTAAAGGCCACTTTGGAACTGATCTGTTCAGCCAAATCTTCGAGCGACGCGGGCGCATCTGGACTGCGGCTCTTTTCGTGACGAAGGCGATCAATGGACATATAGCGAGTCACTGAGAGCAGCCAACTGCCAAGTTTGCCTTTGGTCGGATTCCACTTATACGGATACTGCCAGATCAGAAAGAACACATCCTGCGTGATTTCTTCAGCCAAAGTACGGTTTTGGAGGACATAGTAGGCTACGTTAAAAACTGATTTGGCGTAGTGGTCGTATAGTGCCACCAGCGCACTCTCATCTTGATGGCTTATTTTTTCGACCAATGCGAGATCATTAAACTGTTGATTATTTACCATAACGCGCCCGGACACTGTTTAAGTAGATTTATTCTACGAAAGTATTCTCTATGCGAGGTGATATTGACCACTGAATAATACCTTATCTTCAAGAATACGAAATAAAGCCGTGAAAAAGATTTAAAACGCAGTTCTTTGTAAACATGTCACTGAAACCCCATGCCACCTCTATCTTTCCATTCTTATCCATTTTTTGAAGTTTGTCACGTTTAACCAAAATGAGAGCTATATGAACGTCCACGCATTGGAATGATCAATTTGAGTGGGTGCTTCCGGTTAATACACATAGACGGTCAACACCGTGATATGCAAAGCACTGTGCAGACTCTATTTATTTAATTCCAGTTGAGAGGGAGTAATTGAAATGTCGAAAAGAAATAAGTTTGGGATCCTCGCGTTACTGCTGACTTTAATCGTGAGTGTGATACCGGGCGCGATTGCCGGTGCAGCCGATACCCCTGTGGCACGAGTGCGTGTCGCGCACTTTTCGCCGGATGCACCCGCGGTACAGGTGTTTCTGAACGGTGAACCCAGTGGCATCCAGACGTTGAGCTTCGGCAATATTTCGGGTTGGGTGGAAGTCCCAGCAGGAACATACAGCGTGGCAGTCGCTCCGGCTGGCGCACCGGTTGAGCAAGCAGCCATCGGCCCTGTGAGCTTGACTTTCCGCGCTGGAAGTTGGACGACTGTGGCAGCTATTGGCTCGTTGGCAAGTGGTTCGCTGACGGCTACGACTATTAACGAAGATTATCGTGCAATTGATGGCACGGAAGCACGAGTAACAGTGTTCCACGGCATTGAGGACGCGCCCGCAGTGGACGTGATCTTACCTGATGGAACGAAGATCGTTTCCAACTTGCCGTTCGGACGTTCGGCAACCGTGACTGTGCCAGCAAACGTGTATGATCTGCGGGTAGTGCCAGCAGGCGCGACCAGCCCGGTCGTCATCAACCTTGCTGGAACCAAGCTGGAAGGCGCGACTTATTATTTCGTCGCGGCAACCAACACGTTGGCTGCGCCCCAAGTTGCACTGTCAGCGATTGGCCTGTCAACGGTTTCCCCACTTATCCGTAATTCGGTTTCCACGCAGACCATTGCTCAAATCGCGGCAGGCGACTCACGGTTTAGCACTCTGGTAACAGCACTAACAGCAGCCGATTTGGTTGACACGCTTAATGGAACTGGTCCGTTTACGGTGTTCGCGCCCACTAACGCAGCCTTTGCTAAGCTTCCGGCTGCTACACTGAATGCCGTACTCGCAGATAAGGCGCTTTTGACCAATATTCTGTTGTATCATGTTGCAAGTGGCAAGGCGCTGGCTTCAGATATTGTCAAGCTCAGCTCGATTGATACCCTTAACGGCAAAATCAGCGTGACTGTGAACGATGATGGTGTGTTCTTGAATGATAATGTTAAGGTGATTATCACTGACATTCAGGCAACGAATGGCGTTATTCACGTCATTGACACTGTGCTTATCCCCTAGTTTCTACTCGATAGGTTAGTTTTGAGGAAGCTCATTGCCAAATGGGCTTCTTTTTTATTGGTCGGTAGGCAGTTTCCCCTCTATAACAAAACCATTCTCCTAAAGCCGTTTAGATGATGAAGTCTATCGCTTGCCCATTTTATAGGCTAACAAAGCGATCCGTTCAAAATATGAAGAATACTCAATGAAGGTGAGAAATAGGTCAGACAACCCATACGATTGTTAGCTATATGGCTCATAAGTGAGTGACAAAAGCCGCCTAAAGTGAAGTCAGGCTTCAATTGAGGAGGGTGTTTATCACTCTTTCGATTAGCGATGAAATTGATATTGAAACATTTTTAAACACCCTCATTCTATTTAGTTAATACACAACATAGGGCGCACAGCCGCATCCGTACAGATGATATTCAAGGAGGATTCAGCATGAGCGAACAAAATCAATCTAATCAGACTTCGATGATTAATGTGTCACAAAACGAGCGCACGATTTCGTTAATCGGCGGCAGCATCTTGACGGTATTTGGGGCGATTATCGGTTTGGCACGACGCAATCCGGCGGGGGCATTGGTTGCGCTGATCGGCGGCGGTTTGATCTATCAAGGGACGACAGGTCACTCGCCATTGTATCGGTTGTTAGGAAGCAATCGGGCGGTAAAGACCAACACTCAACGCGTCAGTGTGCCACAAGGACAAGGTGAGCATGTGAGCGCGGTGGTGGTGATTAACCGTCCAGTCGAAGAGTTGTATTCGATCTGGACGAACTTCCAAAACTTGCCACAGATTATGTCCTATCTTGAAAAAGTGGAGATCAGCGACAATAAGCATTCGCGTTGGACAATCAAATCACCAGTGGGTACGAATGTGAGTTGGGATGCCGAGATTATCTATGACGTGCAAAACGAAGTCATTGGTTGGCGTTCGCTGCAAAACGCGCAAGTGGCGAATGCGGGTTCGGTACGCTTCCGTTCAGCACCGTACCGAAAAGGCAGCACCGAAGTACGGGTGACACTTGAATATGTCGCACCGGGGCAAAAGTTGGGTGTGGCAGTTGCGAAGTGGCTGGGGAAGAACCCGGAACAACAGCTTCAGGATGATCTTGAGCGCTTCAAAATGTACATCGAAAAAGGCGAGTTTAAGCCTGTAGTGGAACCGGCGGCTGAGGCATGGACACGCACCGATGAAGGGCAGTTCAGGGCGCAAGATGCGGCTACTTATGACGAAGCCGATATCCATGATCCCGAAGATGTAAACCGCAACATGTAGGCGGAAGATAACTACTATAACTACCTAGCAGTCCGTAAACCTGCTTCCCCCCTTAGGCAGGTATTCATTTACGACTGATGAAATCGCCCCACTTATTATTTGGGGCGGTTTCGTTTGTGGTGGGAAACAAAAGGGTTTGCCGACGGCAAACCCCCACAATACGCGCGATAAAATTAATCAGTGGAACGGATGGAGGCGATGATGGCAAGTGCAGTAGATTGCCATCGGGCGGATTCACCGGGGGCAGCTAGCAACTGCACTGTGATGATTGTGCCTTTTTGATATTCGATAAT
>JBBQLX010000035.1:0-48157 GCA_038328375.1 Aggregatilineales bacterium
AGCATTAATCTCGCCACCCGTATCAAACTTCCAAAGTTGTTCGCCCGTTTTACCATCGAAGGCATAAACAAAATGGTCATGACTACCGATATAAACCGTGCCATCAGCATCCACCGCAGGTGATGACCAAACTTGACCACCGGTAATGGCCTGCCAAATCGGTTTACCTGTTGTGATGTCAAGCGCATAGATGTTGTTATCGAGGCTGCCGATATAAAGCACCTCGCCAACAATCGCAGGCGACGAGTAGATTTGATTACCTGTCATAAAACGCCAGATTTCTTTGCCTGTTAGAGCGTCGAGCGAGTAAACGTTGCCATCCAAACCACCGACATATAACACACCGTTTACGACTGAGGGACTCGATACAAAGGGTAAATCACTTTTGAAGCGCCAAACTTCTTTGCCAGTTTGACGATCAACCGCATATAAAATCCCATTTTCACTGCCACCATAGACCAGATCGCCGATGACAGCCAGTGAAGTACGCACAGGCCGCTCAATCGGGAACTGCCACAGTTGTTTCGGTGTGGTCAAAATAGGCGGAGAATCATAGCGTCCAGTATGGGCAAGATCGGCGCGATACAACCACTCAACAGGCTGATCTTCTTGTGCGATGGTCGGTGCGAAAACAGCGAGGAGGCAGAAAGAGAATAGGATAAGGGCAGCACGGTGGCTGCCCTTTGAGAATGAAGATCTCAATAACCGCATCATTTGGCGGCGACAGGCTCACTATGGATATTCAAACTTTCAACCGCATCCATCACTTCATTGAACTGGTGGAAATAAAGCTGCTGTTTAGCATCGCTCATAGCGACAGGTGGGTTAGGATGAACTTCGACCATCAAACCATCTGCACCGCTAGCCTTAGCCACACGCGCCAATGGCAGAGCAATGTCACGACGACCAGCCGAGTGAGAAATATCAACGATAATCGGCAAATGGCTTTCCAACTTCATGACCGCCACGCCACCAATATCAAGTGTGTTACGGGTGGCTTTTTCGAAGGTACGAATACCACGTTCGATCAAGATAACGTTAGGATTACCACTGCTGACGATATATTCAGCCGCGTACAGGAACTCTTCCAGAGTGGCTGACAAACCGCGCTTGAGGAACACGGGTTGGCGCACCTGCCCCATTGCCTTGAGCAAGAAGCTGTTTTGCATATTACGCGCACCCACCCAGAAAATATCGACATAATCGGACATCATGGAAATCTGGCTGGCATCCATAATTTCGCTAGTGATGAACATGCCGTACTTGTTGGCGACTTGTCGGGCAATCTTCAAACCGGGTTCGCCCATACCTTGATAGTCATAGGGTGATGTACGGGGTTTAAAAACCATGCCACGCAAAATTTTGACACCGCGTTTTGCCAGAACGGCTGCGGTTTCGTCCATCTCTTCGTAGCTTTCCACCGCGCACGGGCCGCTGATGATCGCGAAGCCACCGTCACCGATTTTGGTCACACCATCGGGCAGGGTAATAATGGTACGTTCGTCGGCTGATTTGCGCTGTACCAATATTTTGGCCTTCGACTCTTTTTCTTCGAGTGCCAACGACGCACGAAATATTTCTTTAAAAAGTGCTTTGATCGCTTCGTTACTAAACGGACCTTTATTATTTTGTTCGAGCGCGGTCAACATCTGGGATTCGCGCTGGGGATCGTAAAAGGTTGTCCCAGCCTGTTGTTGAATTTTACCAATATCCGAAGCCAGAACCGCCCGTTTATTCAGCAGTTCGAGAATTTGCAGGTTAATAACATCAACCTGCGACCGCAATTCTTGCATACTACTCTCTGCCATAATGTCCTTTTCCAATCATATTTATGCGAATTTGCGCTCATTATACTGCTTAGGAACAAGTGTGACGAGTTTGAAATTCGCTCAAAATAACATAGGCTTCAAATATCGCAAATTGCGTTGTTTTGATGCTTGCCCCAGCCTATAATTCTAATCTTTCATACGACCTTAGTACTATAGATTGTCGAGTAATTGTTGTGACCATAACGATTGTGCTTGATCGTGAGCCGACGGCTGACTTTCAAGCGAAGTGCCTTGATGTAACTTACCAGTGGGAAGGTGGCAAACTCCCTTACCCCGAAGCCCGACAAATGCTTTCCATTCTCGCCCAAGATGCCAGTTTACGTGGACATCTTGCCGACCAAGGACGGGTGGAACAGGTCGTGGGCTATATGGAAGTGGTGCGCGGCAATCTGAACGTCAGCATCCACCACTTTGAACGTGCGCGTGCAGCCTACAACCAAGTCAAGAATACGATTCGTGCAGCGATTTGCGACATGAACATCGGTGAGTCATACCGCAATAAAGGCGATTTCAAACGCGCCCTGATCCTTTACGGCAAAGCCTACGAAGCGTTTAAGGCTGAAAAAGATATTGAAAACCAAGCCTTTGCTCTAACGTATCGCGGGCAAGCATGGCTGAGTATGAAGCGCTTAGATGCGGCACAAACCGATTTAGTTGCTGGCGTGGGGCTAGCCGAGCAAATTCCGCTGGGTGCTGTTGACCGGACGATATTGCTTTGCGAAGTCAATCTGGCACTCACCCGCCTGTATATCCATCGGGAACGTTTCGGGATGGCATGGGAGACTGCGATTCGCGCTTATGAGATCGCCCAATCAAGCCCCCAAGCCTTCGAAAAAGGTTACTCCTATCGGGCGCTGGCGGAGGTCATTAGCGTAGCGGGTGTACCACCAATGGACAAACGCTTTGTGAACGATGCTAATATTTACTTCCAAGCCGCAAACGATGCCTTCCAAGAAATCCATGCTGAGGGTGAAATCGCACGGACGATGTTTGCACACGCCATGAGCCTCGCCCGAAACGGACGCAAAATGGCAGCCGCCCGCAAACTTCAACTGGCGATGATTATTTTCACCCGTTTAGGCATGGTAGACGATGCCGCCCGTGCAGCCGAGATGCAGTTGGAAGTGTTGTAAACCTATGCTGCTCAAATAGAGTAAAATTAAAGTACTAATACACTTTATTTGACTCATTCTTGGGGCAAAGAAATGACATTTCACCTGAACTGGAATTTTTATGCGAATAAAGTAAGTAAATTACTTACAAGGTTTTTAATTTTCACATTTTTATTATTGATTTCTTTGTCCACCACTAGCGCTAATTTCGTTAGCCTTGATCAAAGTAAAGTACAAAACACAGAGCCAAGTTCCCAAATTGCGTTCATAACCCGCGAACAACAAGGGGATAGTTTAGTAATCGTTGATCCAGTAACACAATCACAAAAGGTTATTGCAAAATATTCGAATTCACGTATCGTTGGGCTACCACTTTGGTCGCTGGATTGTACATATTTACTTGTAGATCAAATTGGCGACAATAAGAAATACATTACCCGCGCTGATCTTGAAAACGCACCAAAATCAGAAAATATTCCACCTTCGCAAATCAACTTAGCAGCTTGGTATCCTCGTTGGTCACCTGATAGGCACAAACTGGTGTTCGAGGCAGTAGATTTCAGTGAAGGCCCACGTAACCCAGACATCTATACCTTAGATGTAAGCAATAATGACCTAGTGAACATTACAAATTCCAACCAACCTGAGGCTGATCCTTCTTGGTCACCTGACGGAAAAATTATCTTTTCTTCCATTCACGATGGACATTCGAATATTTATCAGATGGATGCAGACGGCTCGAATATACAAGTAATATATGCCGATCCCAATTTTGAAAACTACGGCCCATTATTTTCCCCTGATGGAAAATCGATTATTTTCGCATCGTCAAACAAAGAAATGGGTTTTCTGAAACTACTAACCGAGGATAAATCAATCACTGATCTATTGTCCGAACCGAAAGGCAGAGCAGCTTCCCTCGCTTGGTCACCAGACGGTCAATATATTGCAGTCAGTACCACACGTCCAAATGAAAATGCTCAACTCAATCTTATCGACATGAAAACCCGTGAATTTCATAAAATTGCAGAGGGAGGTATGGACGCAATTTTGTTATTTTCTTGGTCACCAGATAGTACCCAAATTGTTTTCCAGTCCAACCAAACAGGTAACTATGAAATCTACACATTAACCATCAATTCAGAAATACTTACACAACTATCTAAAAATGATCAAGCCGATTTGTTCCCATCGTGGTCACCACCTTCTTGCATACAACAATAGAGATCACACAGTCAAACTTCAAACCGAGTTCAAACTTGACTTTATTAGACCTTTTGTTCTATACTAAAATTGTTGCCTTATTCTCTTTTTTGTTTCTTAGTGGTTAAATGCATTAAACTTAGAGATTGGCAATCTTGGCGGCGGCAGACCAAAAGTCATCATTGCCGCGCTCACAGCCGAGCAATCCGCCGAAATTGCCACAAAATTGCCAAAATTCACCTGTGAAATTGAAGAATTTGCTAAATATGGAGACACTTATGGCAACTGGAACTGGCACTAAACAAGACCCTTGGCAGCTTAAAACCCCACCCGGCACTTCAGATTACACGATGTACAAAGATGAAGCCCATGACCCGCCCATTCTCGTGTGTACGGTCGGCAAAACCGTTTTGCATTATGACCTTCGCGCCATCAATGACCTGCACGAGATGCTGAAAGAACATGGCGAATGGGTTGATCTGGGCAGTGCGGACGAGCAAAAGCCTGCTAAAAAAGACACGATTGAAGCATGGGGGCGTTCCGAGGATAATCCGCTTGGCGGTTGGTACGGTCTTAAGAAAGGTTTGCGCGGACGATTCGGAATGTATATGCCACCGTTGATGGAAGCGCTCGGTTTGGTCGAACTAGAACACAACGCCAAAGGCAACCGGATGCGGGCGAAGTAATCATAAGAACCCCTCCCCCGTAAACGAGGGAGGGAGCAAATACAATTCGGTTGGTTGATGTCGTAAAGATTGAGGTTATTCCCCCAATCGAAGAGGCATAGCTTTGAAGCTATTAAATGCTTCCAAGTGTTACGCCACCATCAACCACGAATGTTTGTCCTGTAGCAAACGATGACACGCCCGAAGCCAGATAGATGGCGATGCCTGCGATGTCGTCCGGCTGCCCGATGCGTCCCGCTGGTGTGCGCCGCAGGATTTCGGTCAATAAATCATCGTTCGCCCAAATCGCGCTGGCAAATTTGGTCTGTACCAACCCCGGTGCGATGGCGTTCACTTGAATATTGTCGCCCGCCAATTCCATCGCTAAGGTCTCCGTCAGGCTGATAATCGCCGCTTTAGTCATGCTATAGATACCCTGCATCCGTCCCGGTCGCAAGCCGTTAATCGAGGCCACGTTAATAATCTTGCCCGCCCCTTGTGCCTTCATATGTTTGACGACGGCCTGAGTCAGCCACATGTTGCCCATAATGTTGACCTCGATGGTTTTCTGCCACAAGCTGTCCTCGGCTTCTAACAACGTTCCAAAGTGCGGGTTGGTCGCGGCGTTGTTCACCAGAATATCGACCTGTCCAAATGCGTCGATGGTGGCCTGTGCCAATGCCTGCAAAGCCTCCTTTTGACCGTTGTGTGCGGACACAGCCAACGCCGTTCCGCCTCTATCAGTGATGCCTTTAACCACTGCATCCAGACCATCTTGTTTGCGACTGCTAATGACAACCTTCGCTCCAGCTTCAGCATATCGTTCTGCTATGGCTTGACCAATCCCTCGCGATGCCCCTGTGACAATTGCCACTTTATCCGTTAAATCAAATAAGTTCGTCATATCTTGGCTCTCCACATAAAGATTTTCTATCAAAGCCCTATTCTGACTGTTACCTCTCCGCGCTGCAAATCTGCTAGACTGAAATTTGACTATTAACGACTTGGAGAGTATTCAGTTGATCTACGACATCACCCGCCCCGTAACCTCGCATTTGGCTGTCTGGCCGGGAGACACTACTTACACGGTTCAACCACTCGCCAAAATTGTGGAGGGGTCGTCTGTTAATTTATTGACACTCAACCTGAGCGCCCACACAGGTACACACGCTGATGCTTATTATCACTACAAGGCTGACGGCGCACATCCAATCGACATGCCACTTTCGCATTATGTCGGACGCGCCAAAGTTGTCACAGTTACGCGTCGCGATGGTGGACTTACACCCGCCGATTTTACTCATGTTGATATGACTGGCGCAGAACGATTACTCGTTCATAGCCATGTCAGTGAGCTAGCAGATGACCAATGGCCTGTGGAGTTTCCATACCTGAGTGTCGAACTCATCGAGTGGCTCAATGGAGTGGGCGTGGTGCTTATCGGGCTGGATTCCCCTTCGGTGGATGCCTTCACCAGTAAAGAATTGTTATGTCATCACGCCCTGAACCGTTATAGAATGGTCAATATAGAGACTCTTCAACTGAGCGGTGTGCCTGATGGGGAGTATGAACTTGTTGCACTTCCGTTGAAACTCGATTTAGCCTGCGCGTCGCCTATACGGGCGATTTTGCGGACATTGTAGAGAGGGAAATCTTATGCAAGGCTCAGCACTTCTGCTATTTGTGGTTTTCGCGCTGGTACTGGCGGGCATGTATATATCTATTCGCCGCGCCTGGTTTCCGCCCGGTGTAACTGCTGCTGTCGGTGTCGTCGTGAGCATGATCATCATGGTTCTGGTGTCATTGGCACAAAATAACCTGCCGATCCAAGCCGTCATCGTCGGGGTGATTGTAGGCGGCATATTCAGTGGGGTTACATTAGCCGCCGCGTGGTACTTCCATTCGCAAGAACTGCGTACTCGTTATGTTGAAGGCGAGTCCTATCCACAAGACGAGTCCGCTGGCTAACAAACAAAAAAGCGACCAAATCAATATTTGATCGCTTCATCGTTCCCATTCAATTTCGCACTGATCTACTTTTTCGGAATACTCGCCAAGACAGGTAAGCCAACTGCCTCGATCTGTTCACGCCGATAAACAAACGGGTCAAGGTATTCCCATAAAAAGGCCAATGCCATACCGCCCAGCAAGCCCAGCGCCAAGCGGATAAACGGCGCAAAACGGTTGGCAATCGCAGGCGGCGCAGCCATCATTACGGGCGAATCGAGAAATGTAACCTGTGCGGATTGTCCGCCCAACTGTGGGAAATAATTTTGCGCTTGGTTCTTCATGACATCCATCGCAGCCTGTGTGATGGTTACCAATTCTTTTTCGTCAGGATAACTCATAATCAACTGACCGATGCTGCGTTTGTTGTCCGCTGCCACACCGAAAGCAGCCGCGTTTAAGTCCGGCACTTTCTTGACGATCTCATCCTCAAAGCTGCTGCTCCGCACCCAATCGGTGAGCGCGTTGACCGCCAATTCGGAGGCCAACCACACATCCTGATAATCACCGTCGCGTGGGGTGACATTTGCAGCAGATTGTGCAGCGGTGTAACGCAAGGTGACGGTAAATCCCCCAACTGCGGTCGAACGTTCGCGCAGCCATTGTGGGATCACAACCACGGCTACAATCACAACTGGAATAACAACCAACCACCAACGCCGCAGTAAAACCTGAAAAAAAAGCATCAGTTCCATGTTTTCAAAGTACCTATTCTAAGTCGTCTAATATTAATATCCGCAATTCAGTTACCCGACGTAATTGCTTATCATTTGTCAGAAAAGCATCACAATTTACACTTATAGCAGAAGCAATTTGAAGTGCATCGGCTGTACGGAGATTGTATTTCGAGCGTAATTCAGCAGCTTGCATCGCAATAGAAACATCTATTTTAACCAAAGACAGATTCTGACTGTGCAAGAGAAAATCGCGATGTTTCTGAATAAGTACAGTATCACCCGATCTCATTGGCAGAGGTAGGATTTCTGTCAATGTGACAACAGAAGTAAAACTCTCAAATTTGCCAGAATTCAGAAGTGTTAAAATAGCTTTGATACGTTCAAGGTAGATAATATTTTCTTCGACAAAGTAAATCAAAGGTGCTGTGTCAAAGAATAATCTCTGAATGCCTTCTACAGCTTTATTTACGGAAATTACGCTCACGTTCATCCCATTCGTCACGCAATCCGTTTACATAGTCCTGTGCATCGACACCATTCAATAAACCGCGACCTATACCCTCAAATTCCAAAATACTATGGGATTTGGGTTCATCTATTGAATCAGAGAGAATATTAATCAGAGCCTTGCGTTCATCAAGCGAAAGTTGTTGAATTTCTTTGACTAACTCTTGCAATGTCATAATCACCTCCATCACTTGAAGCCTATTTTACACCAACTGACTTTGCTTCCTGAAACGTCGCCCACGCATTATCGACAAAGGTTGTGATTTGGCTGTTGAAGACCTGAGTATCGAAGTGTAAAGCATGAGCGCGAATAATAGACGGATTGTAGCGTGAGTCGTCGAAGGTCCGCATGACGTTTACCAGACTATCAACCGTCAATTCGCTGAAGAGTTCGCCTGTCTTGTTGGGAATGACGGTATCCAATGCACCGCCGCCGCCATAGGCAATGACGGGCCGACCAGCAGCCTGTGCTTGTACGGGGGTGATGCCGAAGTCTTCAAAACCGGGGAACAAAAATGCTTTGCAGCGCGCCATCAAACTCGGAAGTTCGTCGTCTGGCACATAACCGAGGAACTCGACGGTTGGCCCTGCCATCGGTTTGAGACGTTCCATGTCACGGCCTTTGCCACCGATCTTGAGTTTGACACCCAAACGTGTCGCGGCTTGTACAGCGAGATCAATCCGTTTATATGGGATGAGGCGCGAGACAATCAGGTAGTAATCTTCGACTTGATCTTGAGGAACGGGTTGAAAACGTGTGGTATCAACAGGCGGGAAAATAATCACCGAATCGCGATTGTAATAGGTTTTGATGCGCTGTTGAATATCACTGGAAATGGCGATGAAGTGCTGTACCCGTTGGGCGGCTGTGTAATCCCAGCGCTTCATTCCAGCAATCAGCGGGCGCAAGGCTGCCAACATGGGTTTACCTAATCCCTCACGCGCGATATAACTTTCCAACTGCCAGACGTAACGGGTCGGCGCAAGACAGTAGCAGATATGCAAGGTGTTCGCGCCATGTCGGAAACCGTGACAAAAGCCGCTTTTGTTACTGAGTACCACATCGTAATCTGACAAATCCAAGCCCCCCCAGCCTATCGGATAAACAGGGAGATAAGGCTGGTGATGGTTATGAATACCGGGCAATTTGTCCAACCACAGTGTGCGAATATCCCATTGGCGATAATGCGGTGGCATCAGTTCAGGCGCGTAAATGCTGGTGTAAAGCGGTGAAGATGGATAGAGCTTGACTAAGGCATCCAAGACATCTTCCGCGCCGCCAATCTGGTTGAGCCAATCATGAACAAGGGCTAGTTTCACGAGCTTATCTCAGAGGCGAGGTGACGTAATGGCGCAAATGACTGACGGTGTTCCTCGCAAGCGCCGAATTGATGTAAAGCAGCGGCATGTTTAGCCGTGCCGTAACCTTTGTGCTGCCCGAAAGAATATTCAGGATAATCTACATCAAGTTGGCGCATGTAATCATCACGCCATACTTTTGCCAGCACACTGGCAGAAGCAATGCTCAAGGATAATGTGTCTCCCCTGACGATACTTTGATAGCGGATATGATATGGATCGAGCCATTTAATCGAGTCGAGTAGAAGGTAATCGGGTCGAAGTTTCGTATCTTGGATAGCGCGTTCCATCGCGAGGCGGGTAGCGGGTACAATGCCATAAGCATCAATTTCCGCACTGGTCGCACAGCCAATGCCCCATGCAACGGCTGTTTCTTTGATGCGCTCAACTAACCCTTCACGCTGGCGAGGGGTCATCTGTTTGCTGTCGCGCACCCCTTTTAAGATGGTGAGCAAATCGGTGCGATCATGCGGCAGGCATACGGCTCCGGCGGCAACTGGCCCTGCCCATGTCCCGCGTCCGACCTCATCCACGCCAAAAACATTATGGTAGCCTGCTATCCAACATCCTTCTTCAAACTGAAGGCTGGCAGTCACGTTAGCGCGTCTCACGTTTGGCATATATTCCCCAAAACCAATTCCGACGAATTTGCCAGATTTCGACTAACAGATTGAGCGAATCGCCTACAATACGCATCCGGCTATCGGCATCAAAATACCATGTTATCGGTACTTGTTTAATCTTATAGCCACGCTTCTTGGCAATGAACAACAGCTCAATATCAAACCCGATACCGATCATCTGCTGCACACGAAATAAATCTTCGGCAGCGGCTTGACTAAACATCTTAAAACCGCACTGCGTATCTTCGAAACCATTGACCGCCGTGAGTTTAATAATCAGGTTGTTGATGCGCCCAATAAAATGCCGGAAGGACGGTTCGCCTACTCGCTTCGCGCCTACTCCTTCACGGCTGGCGATAATTATATCCGCATCACCAATATTAGGTGGCAAAAATTGAGTTACATCCTCAATTCGCATCGAAAGATCAGCATCACAGATAAAGCGATAATCACCTTTGGCGACCAGCATCCCTTCCTTAACTGCCAATCCCTTACCTCGCACGGCGGCTTCGACGACGCGCACATAAGGATGATCGACAGCAAAGGCTTTGGAAACTTCTACCGTGCGATCCATGCTGCCGTTTTCAACAATGATGACTTCGGCTTCATAGGGTTGGGTTTTGAGGAAAGCGTCAATCTTTTCAAGGCTAGGAGGTAAACGAAATTCTTCATTATGCGCCGGAATCACAATCGAAAGCAGCGGCGGTTTTTGTTCGTTCAATTGTCGTGTCGTCCTTACAATGCATTGAGTAACGTTGCTTTGGTCATTGGAGCGGCCAGAGCATCGATTCGAGTACATCAACTGGCACCGTTCGCATCTGTTGAATCTGACGGCGTTTACGCCACATACATGGTAACTGCCACAGACCTGCCAGCATCCCGCGCAGCCGCGCCCGTGCTGCCGCACCGCGCCATGCCCGCAACGCTTCGATAGCCAATTTCAATTGCGCCCGCAGCACCCGTCCACCATACTTGCGCCAGAGTGCCACAGGATAATTTTTAACCAGTACGAAAATCAGGTTACGACCATCATAATAGCTGGCCGTGACACCGCCACCAGTTGCCGACAAATGATGGTACACGATGGCTTTTGGCGTGTAAAGACAGCGCCAACCACTCAACTGCGCCCGCCATGCCAAATCAATATCTTCTAAGGAAAAGAAAAAGTCATCATCCAGTAGGCCAATCTGGTCAAGTACTGTTTTCCGATAAACTGACGAACCGCCACAAGCACTAAAGACGTACTCTTCTTTATCAAATTGTCCCACATCTTGCTGCCACACACCGCGATTACCTGCTCGTCCGTCAAGTGTAAAGTAATCACCAGCCGTGTGAATATGATCACGCTTATCGAACAAGAGCATTTTACTGGCGACGATACCGATTTCGGCGTGATGTTCAAAGGCATCGACAACCGCAGCAGCCCAACCTGAATCCACTTCGGTGTCGTTGTTGAGCAGCGCAATATAACTACCACTCGCCGCGCGGATGCCTGCGTTACATGCGCCCGTGAAACCTTCGTTTTTCGGCAGTTGAACTAGCTTAACTTGCGGATACTGACTTTGAAGTAACGATTGAGAACCATCAACCGAGGCATTATCGGCAACGATGACTTCAATATTGGGATAGGTTTGATTCTGTAATGCATCCAAACAGGTGGGTAAAAATTTGGCACCATTCCAGTTAGGGATGATGACGGAAAGAAGTGCTGAGGATTGAGCCATCATGATTTATTTACTGACAGGAATGCTTTATCGACTAACGGTGGAGGATAATATTTGATCTCAAGAATTTGCTCATGGGTAAACCATTGGGCGCGACGTTCCCCATGAGGCGACATCTCGGATTGAATAGTGCCACCTACAATCTTGCCCCAAAAAGCCAAGCTTACGCTATGCCATGAGCCATCTGGTTTGATATTTTCGTAAATACCTAGCAAATCACCACATTCGGCTTGTAAACCCGTTTCCTCAGCAAATTCGCGGATAGCGGCTTGTTGTAAAGTTTCCCCAAATTCAACACCACCGCCGGGGATATGCCACTGTATCGGGCCGACATCAGTATTAAAGTGCGGCACGAGTAAAATTTTACTGTCTTCGATTACAACGACACAGGCTCGTAATCGAATTGAAGACGCACCGTTCACTTCGCTAAACCCTCTTTTGCGAGGAAATCATCGACGGCTTCTTGCCACGGACGCAGGGTGATGCCGATATGTTTCCCGGCTAAATTAGACATACTGGCGTAGGCGGGTGGGACAGAAGCGCGAGGCCATTCGGCAGCACTGATTCTCTCGGCAGGTGTGTCTTTGTATCCGGCTTTATCGAGGAAGTAACGGGCGAACTCATAACGCGAACAAGCGCCTTCGTTCACAAAATGATAGATGCCATAACGTCCGGTGGTAATCAGTTTGCCAATCGCTTCGGCGAGATCGTCATTATAGGTTGGGTTGCCGACTTCATCGCTGACGACTCGCAGGCGTTTACCCGCCTGTGCCGCGTTCAAAATGGCCTGAATAAAGTTCTTGCCGCCGTGTGCGAACAGCCATGCAGTACGAACGATATAATGTTTAGGGTTCACATTGACGAGTGAGCGTTCGCCCACCCATTTACTGTAGCCATAGGGATTAACGGGATTGGTGACATCATATTCGCGGTAAGCACGACCAGACATGCCATCAAACACTTCGTTGCTGCTGATGTATAAGACCGATGCATCAACATTTGCGGCGGCTAAAGCTACATGCTGCGTACCAAAGCCATTGATGGCAATCGCTTTTTCAGGGTCTTTGGCACAGCCATCCACATCTGTCCATGCGGCAGGATGAATGATCGCGTCAGGATGTAAATGATCGACAAACTCGCGGGTGGCTTCAAAGTCGCCAATATCTAAGCGTGAGATATTATCACCCACAATATCCGCGCCCGTAACCTCATGCCCGCTTGCCGCCAACACCGTCAGCAGTTTGCTACCCAGCCGCCCCGCTGCGCCGGTCACTAAAATTTTCATAGTTAGTGTGTACTCCAATAGTCAAAGACTGCCGCTAAATCTGCTTCCCAATTCGCTTTCGGGTCAACAGCACCTTCTGTATTACTGTGTTCCACGCCCGCAAGTCTAAAGTAACCAGCCCCCGGAATACCGCTTTGTTTGCCAACCACAACAGCGGGCAGAATTGGTCGTCCGGCATCATGCTCAATCGCACCAATTTCGTCTAATAACTTGACGATTTGGGGCGAATGATAGTGTAAATAAGCTGTCTTCAACTGGATGCACATTTCCGAATACGTAATGAGCTGCCCCTGCCGTGCAGTTTCCACCATGACCTCACGCATCTCGTCGCGCAAGAGATGCCATTGGGCTTCCGCTAAAGGTTTACGTGCCATCGTTATTGCATCACAAAAGTTATGCTGTTCGCGTCGATATGAATATCCGAGAGGTTATAAACCCCTGCGCCGACATCCAAACTGGCGGCTTGCAGCAGTTCGTTGGCTTTGGTCTCAATGTCTAACACGCGCTGTCCCAATTCGCCAGTTGGCAGGCCATAGAGTGTGCCACCGACATCGACACCCATCACCTCAAACTGGCGATGGGTCGCATCCAATTTAAGCGCGACACCAATATTTTGGGTTAGGCCAAGCTCAGGTATGTTCACATCGGCATAGACGATGCCGCCATCTGGCTGTAAATCGACCTTCACATTTTTATATTGCGGATTAGTGTTTGAACAGAGTGTGGTTCGCTGAACACACAGATTCATGAGATCACTCTCAGAAAATGTGACAGCCGCAGCCGCACTGCCGTTAATGGTACCGGTTTGGACATTACTTGCTGGCAGTTCTTGAGTGCCGGATGATCCGAGGTTAACGACAGCTTGCGGCGGTGTCACCGGATTATCGAGTTGGATAGGCGGGGTATTGGCTTGGTTAGAGAAGACCTGTGCGGTGCTGCCCTGCGGCTTAAAGCCAGCCACCAGTAAGGCGAGACTCGGTGTACGCAGGAAAACAAAGACCACACCAACCGCCAATACGACCACGATCAGCAGCGCAGCGACCAAACAGCCGCATATTCCGAGTGGCACACCCCGGCGAGACGAACGTCTTACGCGCAAATAAACCTCCGCACATTACACTTTCTCATCTTCCACATTGTACCCGACTCTAAAGTGTTTTCAATTGCGCGAAGTCGCGCACGGGTTCGACAAAGGGTAAGATGTAGAAAATAGGAGGCTGTGATGAAAAAATTTATCGTCATCCTTTGCATGATCTGGCTCACCATCGGACTCACCACGGCACAGGATAATTCCTCGCAAGGTGGCGCTGGTTTAGGCGATTCTTACTTCCCTCAACTGGGTAACGGGGGCTATGATACTGAGCATTACACCCTCGATTTAAAATGGGATGATATTACCAACAAGTTAAGTGGCACGGTCACGATACTGGCTAAAGCCTATACTGATCTAAGCCGTTTCAACCTCGATTTTGGGGGCTTCACCATTAGCAGCATTCTGGTCGAAGGCAAAGATGCCACTTTCGTCCGTGATGGACATGAACTTCAAATTACGCCCGCTGCTCGGCTTAAACAAGACGAGACGTTTGAAACGGAAGTGACATACAGCGGTGTTCCCGGTGACGGGGTATCCGACTATTATGATGTGTTTGCTCATGGTTGGACACGTTATCCCAATGGGGTATATGTCGCCAGCGAACCGGACGGCGCGGCCTATTGGTATCCGGTCAACGATCATCCACTGGATAAGGCCTCTTATACCTTTAAAATCACTGTGCCTGATGCCTACACGGTTGCTGCCAATGGTCAGCTTCAAGATACGGTTGATAACCCTGACCCAACCACGACTTACACATGGGAAACCCGCGATGAAATGGCGAGTTATTTAGCGACCGTGAACATCGCTAAGTTCAAAGAAGTCACGGCTGTTGGGCCACATGATCTGCCGATACGCCATTACTTCCCGGCTGACCAAGCTGACAGTCTTACAAAAACCTTCGCAAAATTCCCCGATATGATTTCATTTTATGAGACCGTGTTCGGTGCGTATCCATTTGAGGCGGCGGGCGCGGTGGTGGCAGATACCAAGCTGAGTTTTGCGCTAGAAACTCAAACACTCATTCTCTTTGGTAAAGATGTTTTGGTCGGACAAACCAATGCTGAAACGGTGATCGCCCACGAACTGGCGCATCAATGGTTTGGTGACAGTGTGAGTTTGACGCAGTGGAAAGATGTGTGGCTGAATGAAGGTTTCGCCACTTATGCCAGTATGCTGTGGCTGGAACACTCCAAAGGTCAAAACGCCTTAGTCCGTCAAATGAATCAGTATTACACAATCGTCGCTAGCCAAGGTAAACGCTATTCCGCACCCGGCAATCCGCTTAAAGATGACTTGTTCAATGAAGGGGTCTATTTACGGGGCGCATGGACACTCCACGCGTTAAGACTCAAAGTGGGTGACAAGCTGTTCTTCAAAATCATCAGCACCTATTATGACCGCTTCAAATACACGAATGCTGCCACGACTGATTTCATCAGTTTTGCTTCAGAAGTGAGTGGTCAAGACTTGAAGGAGTTTTTAAGCCATTGGCTGTTTGATGAGACTGTACCCGCAAAACCTAACCAAACATTTCTGCCGTGAGATTTGAGATGAGGCGCAAATTCTTGGATCCAAGCATATTGGAATATCAACCACGACCTATACTAAAGTCCGATGTGGGATTTCTTCTCTAGCGCTATAGTTTATTCGCTCAGATTATAGCTGTAGAGGAATAGTATAATGAAAATCGGACTTCAAATCCCTAGTTTTACTTGGCCTGATGGCGCACCCCAAATTGGAAAAAAATTAGCCGATATTGTCCAAACAGCGGAAGCAAACGGATTTTACAGCCTGTGGGTTATGGATCATTTCTTCCAGATCAATGGTGTTGGCCCAGCCGAAAATGATATGCTGGAAGGCTACAGCACCTTGTCATATATCGCTGCTCTGACACAAAAACCCAAGCTCGGCACACTGGTCACCGGTGTGATCTATCGTTACCCCGGTATTCTGGTTAAAACCGCCACCACTTTAGATGTGCTTTCGGGCGGACGAGCTTATCTGGGCATCGGCGCGGCGTGGTTTGAACGTGAAGCGCTTGCACTTGGCGTACCTTATCCATCAACCAAAGAACGCTTCGAACGGCTGGAAGAAGCACTGCAAATTGCCGGACAAATGTGGTCAAGCAATAACGGCGCGTTCACTGGCAAGCATTATCAACTCGCTGAAACCATGTGCGTTCCACAGCCGCTCTCTCAACCACACCCTCCGATTATGATTGGTGGCATGGGTGAAAATAAAACCATGCGCTTGATCGCCCAGTACGGTGATGCCTGTAACTTTTTCCCGCGTGCCGGACTCGATATTGTGCAAAAACGCTTCGATACCATCAAACAAAATTGTGATGCGATTGGGCGCGATTACAACACTATTGAACGCACAGGAACGGATACCGCGCACCTCGCGCCGGGACAAATGTCGGTTAAGGATATTTTGGATTGGTGCAAACAACTGGCTGACATCGGCTTCCAGCACGTTATTTTCAATATGCCGAACGTCCACGAAATCACCCCGCTGGAAGTTTTTGGTAAGGAGATTATTCCCGCTGTTGCGGATTGGTAAAACGCATACCAGCGCTTGGTGATTAAAGTTCAATCTTGAACGTGCGTGAGAAGTCGCCAGTATTCTCAGTATCTATGCAAAATGGAGTTCATTGATGCATAAAATACTGAAAACTTTACTGGCGACTTTTTGTTTAACAGCCATGCTCGCTTTAGCGATCAATCCGATTGTTGCCCAAGATGCCACGCCTCTTTCACCGAAGGAGATTTCCACCGTGTTTGAATATGACCCAAGCGCTCCGCTCGATATTGAAGATGTGGGCAGCGAGACACGCGGCGATGTCGTCATCCGTGATATTACCTTTACTAGCCCCGGTACGGAGCAGCCGATTAGTGCTTATCTGATTGCGCCGACTGCGAGTGGCACGGATTACGCGGGTGTGCTTTACGTTCACTGGTATGAACCGAAGGCCAAGACCTCGAACCGCACTCAATTTGTGGATGAAGCGGTGAAGATGGCAGAAAAAGGTACGGTATCGATGCTGGTTTCAACAATGTGGTCAGACCCTGATTGGTTCAACGTGCGGAAGCAGGATGGCGATTATCAAGATGTGGTGCATCAAGTGGTGGCGCTCAGGCGTGGGTTGGATGTGTTACTGTCCCAACAAGGAGTCAATCCAAAGCGCATCGCCTATGTCGGTCACGATTTTGGCGCGATGTACGGCTCGGTGATGGCAGGAACGGAAACACGGGTGCAGTCGTATGTATTGATCGCTGGAACGCCACGCTTCTATGACTGGTTTGTGTTTAACAACGCCCTTGAGGGTGACAAACTGGCGGTCTACCAAGCTCAAATCGGTTCACTTGATCCCATGAAAATGATTTCGACGGTTAAGGGTGCAGGCTTTTTCTTCCAGTTCGGAGAGGATGATGGTTATGTGCCGCGTGAAACGGCAGTTGAGTTTTACATGGCTGCACCGGAACCCAAACGGCTTGCGACTTATACTTCTGGTCACGATATGGAACACGACATCATTCAAACAGATCGAATAGATTGGCTGAGTGAACGGTTAAACTTGAAGTAAGGTGTTAGTTCATAGTCAAAAAAGAGCAAATCGCAATACCATGCTATTGATTTATCGTTGGGTTAACTATGGATAAGCACTGGATTTCAATCCAGCCAAAGTTAGGAAACTCGAACCAAATGTGCTTGCATTTTTAGACTTTTTGTTCTAAAATAAACTTTCTAAGCGCATCATTTTGGGGAGCATCGTATGTCATCCACTGCCGATAATCCGCCGCTTAAAATGAGAGCAAAGATGGCGGCGGCAGACCCAAATTGCACAGTGGTGGCTCTAGCAGAGCTTCCCGCTGCAAAAGTGTCATTTCAGCGGATAACACCGAGCCACCCGCCGACACAAAATGACGATTCAGCGGCACTTCCCGTCCTTCCCGCCGGACAATTCAGCGGTAAATCGTCACAAATACTGCAATTTGTGCAAATAATGCACAAAAGTTATCCAGAACAGACGTTAAATTAAGTTTTTATGCCTCTCGTTTGATACGGATTGAGTCGATTTATTTAGGCGAGTAAAATCCTATTCGCCTTCCATTTACCCTGTCCATTTCACCTGCTAAAATGCGTTCCAGCTAAACATAAGGAGTTAGGTTTTGAACTTCGTATACTACTCCGAAAAAACTGTGTCACAGTGTATGCTGGCACTCAATGAACGTCTGCATCAAAAAAGTGGCAAGATGGATGGGTGGGTGGAGAAAAACGGTAACTTCTCGATCAGCGTAAAGACCACCGTGCTACGCCGATTTTCGCGGTCAACCCGTTTGAATGGTCATGTCGAAAAAGAGAACGGTGTCACGGTTGTTCGGGGTTATGTCTCGGATGGGGCCGACCCGCGCAACCGCTATATTATCTTCGGTATATTGGTGCTTTTAGGGGTGTTGTTAGCGCTGGCGGGTTTTCTTCTGATCGGGCTAATCGTCATTGCCGTAATTTTGCCACTCAACATTCCGTTGGAAGGTGATTACATCAACAGCGACACGTTGACGGGTGAAGTCCAGCGCACGCTTAAAGCGAAAGCCAGCTTGCCAGCCGCCCTGAAAAAAACAGCCGCCAAGAAAACTGAGAAAAAAGACAGCGCTCGATCTGCCAGTACAGGTGGCAAAACGTACCGCTAACAAGCCTCACAGTTCAAAGACGCGCTGCACTTCTGGATGACTGTACTCTGCCCCACCAACCCTAACCAGCAGGTTATCCAGCATTTGGACTTCGCCACGCCCATGTGTATGCCCGCACAGCACCGTAACGGTTTTTTTACGATAATCACGCATCACTTTTAGCAACGCGTCACCAACCGCTTGCGAGGCGAAATGAGGTAACCAATCATTGTTAAAGTTATTGCCTTCGTGCCAACAGGCTTCGGCAAACGGTGGCACATGGGTCACGAAAAAAACGTGGTCATAACGATCAAGCGCTTTTGGCAGCCATTCTTCCACATAACGCGCGGCAGCATCGCCCAACTCATTGAGCAAACTCAGGCGGCCTGCCTTGGTCTTACCCACAAAATCGCGGATCGCAAGGTAATCGTTCAACATGACTTTAGAGGCTTCATAATCGCCATAACGTCCATCTGCCCAGCCATCGTGTCCGATTAAACCGACGTTCGGCGCAAGTTCGACCACGCCGCTAACCGTCAACCAATGCAAGGTTTGCGAATCGCAGGTTATCTCTTGGACAAGGGTATGAACGTCCTCAATTGAGGCACCATAATAGTCATGATTGCCCAACACAAAATAAATCGGATAGGGCAAACGCGCTTCAAATTGCTGAAAGGTGTACTTCAAGCGCGGCGCTTCACTAATATCACCTGAAATGAGTATGCAATCCGGCTTGGCATCTCTAACCATTTGATAGAATTTTTCAAGCTGAACAGGTTGCAGAAAATTGAGATGAATGTCGGTCAGCCATAACGCGCGTGTCATAAGTTATGCTCGGCACGAACGCGTTTCAGGAAGGCAGCACAGCCTTTGGTGACCAAATCGTAGGTACGGTCATACTGCCCATCATACCAAGGGTCAGGCACTTCATCATACGGTACTGTACCTGCTTTCTGAGCATCACTGAGAAATAACTCAACGGTTGAGGTATTTTTCCCGGCGCGGCGTTGCAGATAGCCCAAATGACCGCTATCCATTGCCAGCAAGTAATCAAAGGTTTCTCCGTCAGCAACCGTGATCTGGCGGGCGGGACGCAGAGAGTCATGCTCGATGTGGTGTTTACGCAGCACACCGACTGTGCCGTTATGAACGGTGTTACCGACCTCTTCGGAGCTAATGCCAGCCGAATCAACGCTGATCTTGTCACTTAGCCCTGCCTTAGCAACCATATCCTTAAGCACATATTCCGCCATTGGCGAACGGCAAATATTACCCGTGCAAACCATTAGCACTTTAATCACATAGACCTCTCTTCAAGTTCGATGTCGTTATTGAATTTTAACGGGCGGGATTTATTATACGAGTGCCGCCAAACCAACTGTCATTTATACGCGCTGATGATAACAGAGTCCTACAACAGAGGGTGAGCGATACCATGTATGAGCCAGCGTGGTAAGCTCCGTCAACACCTGCCGCAGCACTTCACAAAAACGCGTATCGGCTGACTCCAGCGCCAATTTCGCCGCCGACTCGACATCTTCCGGTGCGGCCTTCAAGAGTAACGGCCAAAACTCTTCCGCCACGACATAGGTAGCTGGCGCTCCCGGTTCCGCCGCATCATAACGATCATCCAAGCTGCGGATTTCGTCGGTGATGTTGAGGGGTATCCATTCGGGTGAGCCTTGCGCGGGAAGATTCGCTGAGTCCAGAATATTTCTGTCCTCAAGCCGCCGCACCCGTGCTAATAGTTGCAGGGCTGCCGCTGTATTCATCACCGATTGGTCATAATGGGCAACAAGGTAGCAGTTGTAAACAGACAGGAATAAGGAATTGCGTTTAGCAACAGGCGACTCGGCCTCTGGATACATTTCCGATAGATATTCATCGGAAAGATCACCCAAAGGAATACGCGCCGGATCGGTTATGATTGGGCTGCTACGGCGTGATAACCATACGGGCGAATATTTGAGTCGGGAAAGTCGGGGCAGCAAATCTTCTATTCTGAAATTGTCAGGCGAAGGGCGCAGTGTGGGGCGTGTTTCCAAACGGGTAAAGGCTGTGACAATCGGCCTTCTGCTCCAAATTTCTTGCAACTGGAGCAAATCCACTACATCCAAACTGATCTGCATTCTAAGCCTCTAACGCCATCGGACGGGCCACGCGCACATTGCGTTCGCCCAAGTCCGCCAGCGCCGAAAAAGCATACTCGCGCACATCTTCACTCTGCTCGACCATCAGCAGTTCAACCAATGGACGGATCGCACGGTTATCCTGACTCCAACCTAAAGCACGGGCGACATATTGGCGCACATACGCGTCGGTGTCCTTCAAACCTTCGATTAGACCCTCAATCGCATGGGTATCAACGACCCAACATAACGCACGGGCAGCATAACGACGCACATATTGATTTTCGTCATTGAGTGCCACCAGCAAAGGCTGCACCGCTTCATGCCCACCCACCCAACCGAGAGCTGTGGCAGCATGTACCCGCACATCCTTATCCTCATCCATCAAAAGGGCAATTAACGGATCAACCGCTTTATCACCAAATTGAATAAAATCCATCACCACTGACTTGCGTACAGCCGGATCAGGATCGACCAACTGCTCTTGCAGCTTACGGAAGTCTGCTGTATGCCGAGAAACAGAACCGCTGGTCTCCCCGTTATTTTGGGCGCGCAGCATCAATGCACGGTTCAGGTAATGTTGGGCGTTCTTATAATTTTTATCAATCGAAAGTATGCGCTGCAAGTCGTTAATGACCTGCACCAGATTGGGATTATCGCTGAGCATCTCACGCATACAACGGAAGTAGAGCTGCTCAATCTCACCCACCAATGAGCGCGGAATATTGGTTCCACTTTTGGCTTTGAACCAGCCAAAAATCCGATCCAGCAGAATCAAGATCAGCAAAACAATGACCGCTAACTGCAAAGGATGGGTCACAATATGGTCAGGTTTGAGTAAGGTAGCTGTTGCCGCAGCCCCTACACAGAGAATAAAAAGAACACTTAGCAAACGGCGCATAACGATCTCCGGCGATTCAGATTACACAAAAGCTTAAAGTGTGGGTGTCGAATCATCCTCTGATTCAATTGTAGGGACATCAATAACATCGGTATCATCAGCGTCTTCGTTCAACGGCTCTTCGGCTTGCTGTACTGCGTCGTGCATGTCCTTGATACTGTCATCAAGTGTGGTGGTGATGGGAGCAGCATTCACTGGAGGTTCAGGATTTTCGGCAGGACTTAGAAGCGTATCCGGCGCAGCCGAGGATTCATGCCCGACCATTGTGATTTTACCATCAATGAACGCACCTTCTTCGGTCGTCAGCGCGGTTGCCCGAATATCGCCCCATACGCGTCCGGTTCGCAGCACCTGTACTTTTTTGCCGGTGATATTGCCGCGCACGGCTCCCGCTACTGAAATATTACGAGCATTGATATTGGCCTTTATCTTGGCAGTCTCACCCACCAAAATATTGCCATTAATTTCAAGTGCGCCGCTAAACGTGCCATCCAGCCGCACATTGGCATTACTCTGGAATGTTCCTTCCAGCACACTGTTGGGTCCTAAAACGGTATCAAAGCCGACAGCGGGCTGCGGCAAAGAGGGTTTCGTAATCTGCACAGGCTCAACAGCCGGTGGTGAATTAGTTTCGACTTGACGGCGGTTTCCAAAGAATGACATGCAACAACTCCATCTCAATTGTTGTGGAGAATATCTTATCTACACTATACAGCCAGTTGTATCCTGTTTCAACCATACAAAAATAGCACCATTGTGGCTATTTGCACAAACCCATTAACTTAGTATGATTTACATGGGGTTATACTCTGCAATAGAGTACCCTTAAAATTACCGTTTGCGTTTCGTGAAGGATGACTTGCGTTTACAAATGCGGGTTATGCGTTATTGCTCCTCATAAATAATATTTACGTTCATACGAGTACATCAGATCAGAGACAGAAGGCTTTGCGCTTCTTATGAATGCTTCACGCGCTGCGACTACCGCTTATACTAATGAAACTCTCAATTTTCGTCACCTCGTCTATGATGTTCTGTGGTTCGGTCTGGCCTTCCCAGCAATCGACCGTTTCCGCGATGTGTATGCTATCCGTTTGGGAGCCGATGCCACCCAACTAACATGGATCGCTTCTTTACCCGCGCTAATGCTGCTATTCACATCGTCGATTGCGGCATGTTGGATGAGCCGTTATTCCAATTCAAGTGAGTCGATACGCTTTCCGGGGATCATCTTCCGGCTCATGTTTTTGCTACCTGCGCTAACACCCTACATTCCAGCACAATTCCAACTGCCTTGGCTGATCTTGTCATTTGTGCTGCCCGCAACCGGACAAGGTATCTCAGCCGTCGGTTTTGTGGTGATGATGCGTGAGGGAATTTCGGGTAGCTCGATACCCGCGCTATCCAGTCGGCGCACGATGGTGATGAATGTTTCGGTTGCAATCAGTGGGTTGGCGATGGGTTTCTGGCTAGAAAGAGCGCCCTTCCCTTTCAATTATCAATTGATGTTTGTGGTTGCATTCGTGCTTTCACTTGTGAGTTGGTGGCACGTCAAGCAGGTTAAGCCTGTTCCAGAGTTGGTCGCACCCCGTTCGCCGTCAAGCCCACGCGTCAACCCTTGGAAGTCATCATCGTTTCAACAGTTGGTGGTTATTATCGCGATGTGTTTTGTGACGTTCACCGCCATTCGACCATTGATCTCGCTGTATATGGTCAACACGTTACATGCCGACGAATGGTTCTTGAGTAATTTTGGTCTGGTAGAACTGGTGGCGGGTGCGTTGACTGCGGCATTTGCCCATAAACTTGTATACCGGTTTGGTAATCGGACGATGATCGCCATTGGTTTAATTGGTACAGGTGTAGCTGCGGTTGTCATCGCCGGAGCGCAGACCCTTCCGGTGACTCTGATTTCGGCGGCAGTCGGTGGAGCGGCGTGGGCGCTGGTGAGCATTGGTCAGTTCTCGTACTTCAGTGAAACGACCCCCCACGAAAACAAAGAGGCTTATACAACGGCTTATCACCAAGTGGTCTTCGTAGCGATGTTTATTGGCCCGATGCTGGGTAACCTGTTGAACACTGGAAACATCCCGATCATTACAGCACTGTGCATCGGTGCTGCGTTCCGTGTCTTGGCAGGATTATTGACGCAAGTCCATCCACGACAGTTGTTCAACCGCGCTTTCAACTTGGCCTATACGCCGGATACACCCTAAGCGCTTTGCCGCACCGCTTCAGGTGAGGGTGTTAAAGTGATGCTGGGGATCGCCGTCAAGGTGGATTCGAGTGTTTCAGAAGGGATCGCTGTCGGCGTAACAAGCGGTGTTTGTGACGCGGGCAATGTACGGGTAACCGTTGGTGTCCGCGTAACAGTTGGCGTACGCGAGGGTGTAAAGGTCGGTACAGGTGTCACGCTGGGCGGAGGCTTCTGTGTAGGGGTTGGAGTCGGCGTGGGGTCTTTGGCTTCGATCACGCTCTCGTGCATATAAGCAATATCAACCCGCCGCGTTTCTGGCTTCCAGTCGATGATGTACCACTCACTATCAGGGGCGGCACGTCCCTCGACACACACCGGATCATTCATAAAAAATGAGGTCAGAACCGCGCCTGCATCACTGGGAGCGCCGCGCACACGCGCATTGGGGACGATCACCATAAAGGGAATACAGGGCGGGAATGGTGTCGTGGTAGGACGTACAGTGGGGATACCTGTCTCGATGTAGGCAGCGGTCGCCGTTGAAACAAGTGCCGCACTCTGGGTAGACTCAAGGATACCGCGTCCGCCACTTCGCAAGAAACTTTGCACACCCAGCCAGACATAATAAATCCCAAAGACCAGCGCAATGCCTACCAGAAAGATTAACCATGCTGGTAAACCGTCACGTCCACGCCGACCGGTTGGCCTTCTACCCAGTGTCATCCTGCTACCCTAATCTTCAATATCAAGGGCTTTTTGTACCAGCAACTATGATACAACGCTAGTCTGTGACTTGATTCGGTGGGTAATCGTCAGGTTATTGAGAGAGGCAGCCAAATTTAACGTCCGAGCAGGTGGCTAATTTGTTCAAACATGTGCTGAATATTAAAGGGTTTCGACACGAAGCCATCTGCGCCTGCTTGTGCGGCTTGGGCAATCGTTTCTTCATCATCCATCGCGGTCATGAGCAATATCGGAATATGTTGTGTGACAGGCGATTTCTTGAGCTGAAGGCATACGCTGTAACCACTGAGTCCCGGCATATTGACATCCATCAGGATAATATCGGGCTGTTGGGCGGCAGCCATCTCTAAAGCTTTAGCGCCGCTATTTGCCAGTATGACATTGTAATGGGCATTTTCCATATGGGCTTGCAGTACTTCCCGGTTCAGATAATCATCATCCACAACCAAAATTGTCATCTCAAATTGCCCATCTTCTCAAGTATACTCGCCTAAACCCGTTTGACTCTTATTGTATTACGTACTATGCCCATACAGCAATTAAAATTTGAGGGCTACCCTATTCCATGCTAGAATAGCCAGTATGTCTCAACCTACTCCTGACGAAACACTGCTCGGCCTGCTGATGGCACAACCCCGGCATGGCTACCAACTGCTAGAAACCTTTCAGGACACAAGAGCTTTAGGCCGTGTCTGGAAGCTCAGCACCAGCCAGCTCTATGCCGTTCTCAAACGGTTGCAAACTCAAAATTTCATTGTAGGCGAAGAAGCCTATTCAGCCGACGCACCCCCGCGCACGGTTTATCATATTACCGACTCTGGTAAAACCTACGTTTTAGCGTGGCTGGCAGAGGAACGACCGTCTCCGAGTGTGCGCCGCGTGCGGGTCGAGTTCCTCAGCCGCTTATATGTCGCCCGCATCCTCAATCTAGCCAACGTCAATATCCTGCACCAGCAAAAAATAGCCTGCGAACAAAAACATCGTCAACTGGTCGCGCAGCGCGAACCGAATGCAGACAGCATCGGTAACATCGCGTTGGAACTCGAAATTGCCCAAATCCAAGCCATTCTTGGCTGGATTGATCAAATGGAAATCGTTTCGGTATAAGTCAAAGGGAGTCCATATGTCTCGCAGGATTTTCGCAATTGTACTAACTACCTCATTATTACTCTTATCAGTCGTCGGCATCACAAACGCCCAAACAACACAAACACTCACGGTCTTCGCCGCTTCTTCGCTAACCGATGCCTTCACTGAAATGGGCAACAATTTCAAAACCGCACACAGCGGTGTCGATGTCGTCTTTAATTTTGGCAGTTCAGCAACCCTCGCCACCCAACTTGTTGAGGGCGCGCCCGCTGACATTTTCGCCAGCGCCAACGCCAAGCAAATGACGGTCGCCAGCGATGGCAGGCGCATTGCAGGTAAGCCACAAACGTTCGCCAAGAACCGTCTCATCTTGATTATGCCAGCCGACAACCCGGCGAAAATCCTATCGCTGCACGATCTGGCAAACAAGGGAGTCAAACTGGTCATCGCCGCGCCTAAAGTTCCCGTGCGCGACTATACCGATGCGATGCTTGCCAAACTGGTGACTGATCCTGCTTATGGTGATGCTTACCAAACCGCATTCATGGCGAATGTTGTATCAGAAGAAGACAATGTGCGTCAGGTTTCGGCAAAAGTCTCGTTGGGTGAGGCCGATGCAGGTCTGGTTTACAAGTCGGACGTAACGCCTGATATTGCCGACAAGCTGATTGCCATCCAAATTCCCGATGCTATCAACACCTTGGCAACCTATCCGATTGCTATCACCGATAACGCCGCTGATCCCAAACTGGCGGCTGAATTCATTGACTATGTGTTGTCAGATGAAGGACAGGATATTCTCGTCAAGTGGAATTTCATCTCCTATCGTATTCCAGCGACTGCTGCGAATATCACACTACCAACCGATGGCACACTCTCGGTTGATGGACAAGTCCTGAACCCGTTGAACCTCACAGCCGATGCGGTCAAGGCCAATTACACTTCACAGACGATTGATGTCACTTACAAGACTGGCGAGGATACAGTCAAAGCCTCGTTCATAGGTGTCAAGCTGTGGGACATCCTGAGCGCGGCTGAACCGAACTTCAACACCGATGTTAAGAATGACAAGCTGGGCACTTATATCGTCGCGACGGGCAGCGATGGTTATCAAACGATCATTTCGTGGGGTGAAATTGACCCCGACTTTGGCAACCAGAACATCCTCGTAGCCTACGAACAAGATGGCAAAGCTCTGGATGGTTTGCGCCTGATCGTGCCGGGTGACGCGCACAGTGGACGCAATGTCAGCGGCTTGGTCAACCTCAGCCTTCGAGATGCGCCAACCGTCGCTCAATAAATCACTTCGACTTCTGCTATGATAGCCAGCACCGGAGGAAACTTCGGTGCTTTTTATTGAGAAAAGCTCAGGTTATGATTTGTCGAGCAAGGTGGCTAATTAAGACTCACACTACATGGAGGATTTTATGCTGCGGATCGAAGGCGCGGTTGCCCAACCCATAACCCTAAGCCTTGATGATTTGCGTGACCATTACTCGGCCTACACTGTGGATACGTCCTATGCCAATGATGACCGTGTGGCACAGGCTTCGTTCACCGGCGCGCGGCTGTGGGATTTACTGCTAAAGACGGAGGTTGTCATGAATAATGAACAACCCGAACTGATGCGGGTGATGGCTCGGTCAGTTGATGGTTTCCGCTGTATCGTCAAATGGCATGAGTTTGACCCAAATGGCAACAACAACCTGATTCTGGTGGGTTATCTGCAAAACGGGCAGCCGATACAAGGCAAACATGGCCCACTGCGTTTGGTTGTTCCGGGTGATCCGCAAGGTCTGCGCTACATCGGCAACCTCTCTGCAATGACCGTCCTCAATGACCGCACGAGGGATGAATAAATCTCGCCATGCTGCCTAAAACGCCTAAAAAGTTTATACAAGCGATCAGCGATGCCTTACCCGGCAATATGCTGCTGGCAATCGTGGCGATTGTTGGTCTGCTGTTCCTGATTCTGCCTATCGTAGCGTTGATTATCCGCGCTATCCAAACCCAAGCGTGGGAAGAAATGGCAGGCGGCAGCCTTGTGCCTGCGGTTCTGCTGAGCTTCTTCACAACCACCATCACCCTCTTGCTGACGATCCTTGTGGGTACGCCGCTGGCTTATTTCCTTGCCCGTCGCCAATTCAGAGGCAAGCGATTTTTTAGTGTCTTAATAGAATTGCCAGTTGTACTGCCGCCTGCCGTCGCGGGTTTGGGGCTGTTGGTGGCGTTTGGTCGGCGCGGCTTATTCGGGCCTGTGTTGGGAAGCATCGGAGTGAGTTTGCCTTTCACCACAGCGGCTGTGGTTCTGGCGCAAACCTTTGTCGCCGCCCCATTTTTCATCCGTGCCGCACAGGTCGCTTTCCAGATGGTCGAGCCTGAAATCGAAGCGGCTGGACGGGTAGACGGCGCGGACGGTCTGATCCTCTTTTGGGAAATCACGCTGCCTCTTTCCAGCCGTGCTTTAGGAGCAGGTTTAGCACTCAGTTGGGCGCGAGCGCTGGGCGAATTTGGAGCAACCATTCTGTTTGCAGGCAGCTTGCAAGGTGTCACCCAAACCATGCCGCTGCTGATCTACAAAGAGTTTGAGCGCAATATCAACGCCGCGATTTGGGCAGGTCTGATCCTTATCGCATTTGCACTAGCCGCGCTGCTCTTCGCCCGCTACCTCAACAAATCTGCCCCTTCATAAATGGTACGTTAGAGGCAAAGACACTCGCAGCAGGCAATGTGTCTTTTATTTGCGTGTAAGGTCTGCAACGTAGGCTAAATTCGCAATTCTATTCATGGAGATCTGAGGCCAAAATATGTCTGTTCAGCCTTCCAGACGAACTTACGCCATAACTCTTTTTCTTATCTTGCTCATCTGCTATGGCTACTTTCTTCCAAAATGGGCGGATTGGGGTGCGAACTCGCGCGCCGATATGGTTTATGCGTTTGGGGATCAAGGTTCGCTTAAAATTGATGACTATCACACCAACACGGGCGATTTAGCCTGTTTCCCCGGCCCTTTCAAAGCCGATCCGAATGATGTTTTAGGCGGTGATTGCACAGGTAACTTCTACAGCGATAAATCGCCGGGGCCTTCACTGCTGGCATTACCCTTTTATATGGTCTTTAAAGCCGCCGCTACCTTACCACCGATCCAAAAACTGATCAACAGCGGCAAAGGCATCGGCAGCATGAGCGATACGCTCAATCCGGATGGCAAAGGTATTCGTCCACAAGCGGTCTACGAATATATGGCGATGGCCTTTATGACCTTTTTCGCTTCAGCCGTACCTTCAGCGCTTTTAGGTGTGGTTGTCTTCTTGATGGCTGCCCGCTTCGCCAAAAAAGATAGCTACGCATTCTTGTTGGCCTTGGCTTTTGGCTTGGCAACGATGGCCTTTCCTTATAGCAATGCCCTTTACCAGCATCAACTGGCATCCTTCGGCGCGTTCACAGGTTTTTATCTGCTGTGGCGCGTCATCTACGAAAAAGCCAATTTGCGCTGGCTGTGGGTCGTCGGCATTTTATTCAGCTTTGCGGCGATCACTGAATATCCGATTGTGCCTGCGCTCGGCATCATCTTTCTGTGGGCGCTGTGGCGGATGCCAAACCGCGTTGCTTTGTACCGTATCGTCATCGGCGCAGTACCCCTGTTTGTCATTTTCGCAGGGTTTAATTATGCAGTCTTCCACACCATTCTCCCGGCCGGATACGAATATTCAACCAACTGGCAAGGTGAGCATCAATCCGGTTTCCTCAGCCTACAACTGCCTTCGCTGGATAATCTGGTACGCCTCTATGGTCTGACCTTCAGCCCGATTCGCGGCATTTTCATCACCTCGCCCTTCTTGCTACTGGCCATTTGGGGCTTCTACTACATGTGGAAAGAACTCAAAGATAAGCGCGGCGCAGTGATTACCATCATCTTATTCGTCGTTTTCTTCCTGTTCTACAACTCATCGAGTGTGATGTGGTGGGGTGGATTCACCATTGGTCCACGTTATCTCATTCCGATGCTGCCGTTCTTCGTGCTGCCCATCATTTTCGTCTTCAACCGCCTCTTGGGTAAACGTTGGGGTCAAGCGCTGGTGGGCATCCTCATCGCGATCTCGGCTGTGAGCATATGGGCGATGACTATCGCGGGGCAGTCGTGGCCGGAAGTGGGCGTTTCACCGACCACCTTCGCCACCATGACCACATCCAACACACTGGTGAATTATTCACTACCTCTGCTCCAACAGGGTAACGTTGCCCGCAACTACGCCATGATTTTAGGACTGCCGGGTTTCGTTAGCCTCATTCCCCTATTCGTCTTACTGATTGCTGTCTACCTGATTGTCCCGCGCTTACTCAGTCGGCGTGAGGCGCAGCACCAACTTCAAAACCAAGCTCTGAAAAGCGCTATCGGAGGAACAGATTGACCACCGCATTTGACTTCAACAATCCACGTAACGGACGTTGGATTGCACTTGTACTTTTTATCATCGCTGCTGTTAGCCGCCTGCCTTTCCAGAGTGTGTATCTGTATCACGGCGACTCGGTCAATATGGCCTTCGGTATGATTCACTATGATGTGATGAACGGTGCGCCGCAGTTCCCCGGCTACATCGTTTATATCGTCATCGCCAACGCGTTCAACGGGATTTTCCACGATCCCCAGCGCACAATGATGGCGATTAGTATTGTGAGCAGTGGACTGGCTGCCGTTGCCATGTTCTTGTTGGGACGGGAGATGTTCAACCCCACTACCGGTATCATCGCTAGCCTGTTCCTGATTAGCAGCCCGCTGTTCTGGTTCTATGGCGAAATCGCGCTGCCACACGCACTCGATCTGTTTGCCATCACGTTATCGGCTTATTTGCTCTACCGCATTATGCTGGGACATACGCGCTTGTTGTGGATAACAACTGTCTTTCTCGCAATAGTCGGTGGTTTCCGGCAGCAGGATTTGTTGTTCCTTGCGCCCATGATTATTTTCGCCTGCTATCGTGTCGGCATCTGGCGGATTATCGGCGCGCTCATCATCGGCGCGTTAGTATCACTCGCATGGTTCATTCCGTTGATGGCACTCAGCGGCGGCATCCGTGCTTACCTCGATGGTTCATCGGCGTTTTCCGCCAGCTTTTTCACCACCACATCACTATTGGATGGTGCGGGTGAGTTTGGCCTGAAACGCAATATCATCAACAAGTTGATTCCCTACACACTCTACGCGTGGTCGTTGGCGGCTTTACCCGCCCTCTACTGGCTGCCTCAAATCCCCGCGAATTTCCGCCGCTGGCTTTCCAGCCGCAAAGTGTGGTTCCTCGTGTTGTGGATCGCTCCGGCGATTATGTTTTATGCCTTCATTCATATGGGACAACAAGGGCTGGTCTTTGTCTTCTTCCCTGCCCTGCTCGTCATCAGCGCCGAAGGACTTTATCGCCTGTTCAAGACCCGTCCAGCGGTGATGCAAGCTGCCACGGCGGTGATCGTCTTATTCAGCGCGGCGGTCTTCATCATCGGCCCAACTTATCCGCTGGGTAAAAACAGTTTCAAACTGTTGACCTACAGCACTTTGCGCCAACATGATCAATTACTCGAAAACCAGATTACAGCGGTGAAGTCCAATTTCCAACCGGACAATACCTTGCTCTTAGCCAGCAGTTGGCGTTTCTTCGAGTATTATCTGCCGGAATATAAATATGCCCGCTTTACCCTCGGCGCAAAGTTTGAAGTGGATGAAGGACAGGCTAAAGACGCGGATTACATCAATCAACCGGTTAGTGCTACTGATGTTGGCCTAGACAGCGGAAAAGATTGGCAAGTTGTGCTTGTGGACGACGAACTCGATACGTTTGCGGCTGATCCCAGCGCCCTTCAAAAAGTGACTTTACCCAACGGCTATGTCATGGACTACCTACCCATGAAAGCCAATGAACTTTACGTCACCGATGGCAAAACGTTTACCACCAGCACACAGACTGCCAGCGCCAATTAACCCCTGCGTTCAATAGAAACAAAAACAGAGAGGCAACGATGCCTCTCTGTTGATTCTTAGTAACGGAAAACGTTTAAACTTGTGGGATGGCAAATACGAAACGTGCGCCGCCCATTGGTGAGGTTTCATAACTGATTTTGCCGCCATGTGCCATCACCATACGGTCAACAATCGCTAAACCCAAGCCTGTACCGTTCGATTTGCCCATCGTGACAAACGGTTGGAACAGCGTATCAATAATCTTTTCTGGCACACCCGGCCCATCGTCTTCCACAATGAACCGAATCGTGTTGCCGACAGGTTCAACCCTCAGTTCAACTTGGCTGCCGCCTTGCGTCTCAATCGCATCCACTGAATTGTTCACCAGATTTTGGAACACCCTCACAAACCGAAGTGCATCGACGCTGATGGTAATATCACGCGCGGTGTCATAGCTAATAATGATCTTGGTATCACGCGCCAAACCCGGTGGATTCAACAGGTCAGACACATAAGTCATGAATTTTTCAACACTTGTTAACGACTTATTGACACCGGCATCACCCGATGTATAGTCCAAAACTTCCTGTGCCATCGAGGAGAACACTTCAATGTACTTGATAATCTGTCCAGCAAACTCAAAGCGTTCTTCATGCGTCAGGTCAGTTTCTTGCAGCAAGCCCGCGTAACCCATGACGTTGGAAAGCGGCTTTCGCATATCATGAATAAGACTGCCGACGGTCTGACCAACAATACTCAAACGCTCGTTCTGGCTGAGTTTGTCTTTGGTGGCTTGCAGTTCTTTGAGAGCCTTTTCCAACTGAACTTTTTCATGCGCCAATTTCGTGACCAAACGCGCAACATAGATGAAAAGTGCGGTGTTTTGCGTTAAGGTCGTCAGCAAGTTGATGTCGCTCGCTTGAAAGCGCTTATCATCGCGTTCGTAAACCAGCACAAGTGAACCCAACAGCTCATCATTAAACCGCAGCGGCGCACAAATCACACGGTCAGCTTCAAACAACTGCGCTTGGTCATAAGCGTAGAGTGTACTCAACGCTAACTCACGCAGCCGCCCATCCCAAAAATCGGTCGTACTCTTGTTCCCGAAGTGGCTCACAGGCGTAATGTTCGATTTTTCGGATTCCCACAGGTAAATAACACCTGCGTCGGCCTGCACAATGCGGTTGGTTTCCGTCAACACGAACTGGACAATTTCTTCCTGCCCCAGACCTTGCGCGAACTTTGAACCCAGTTCATAAATGAGATTGAGTTCGTCATAACGGGATAGAACTTCATCCGCCATCTCATCACGACGCTGCGCTTCCAGTGCAAGCTGCGACAGTGAAGCCGCAAAGAAAACCAGCGCCCGCTGCAAAATCGCGTCAGCCTCATTACAATAAACCGTCACCGAACCAGCCGGTTGGTTGTTGATATAAAATATTTCACGGTATTCGGGGAGTCTGTCCTCGTTGTTTGCGCCATAAATGAGCGAATCATTGGCATCAAAAATAGCAACGACCTGTTCTAAACCAAAGATGGCCTCGAACTTCGAGACGAGATTTTTCAGCACAGTGGGTGAGAGATTCAAGTTCATAACAGCTTTTGTTGCGATAGATTGCATAATTTGCTCATCGTAAATGAAAATTGATGCGAAAATGATTTCGTTCTAATTTCCACTATTATAATAGAGAAGTGAAATGATCAAAAACTATAAACCCCAGATGACGCTGAGTTGGTTCATCAAACGTGCAGGGTTAAAAGGTTTCGTCATAAAATCATTCGCCCCAATGGCTTCTGCCCGTTGGCGGTCATTGCTATTGCCACGCGCCGTCAATATCACCACATAAGGGCTGTAATCCACAATCCGCCGCACCCTTTGGCAAACATCATAACCGTTTAACTTGGGCAGCAAAACATCGAGTAATATCAGTCCCGGTCGCTCCTCGTTTGCCATTTGCACGGCTTCTTCGCCATCTTCAGCTAACAGCACTTCAAGGCCGTCCACTCGCATCCGTTGAAGAATATGTGTGAGCAATACGCGAGTCATATCTTCATCGTCAACGATAAGAACTTTTTTTAAATTGTTCAGTTGATTCATCTCGTTCTCGTCAGTGGCATAACTTCCTAATCTTACTTATAGTATAAGCCTTCTTTACTAAAATGACTCAAAAAATTACCGAAGTTTTAATATATATACCGTAAAAAACGTAAATATGTTACCGATTCGGTGGTGAGAATTTTATTAATACTCAAAACGACCCGATGACGGATGTATCCATCATCGGGTCGCTTTCTAACTCATTCGAACCGAAATGCAGAGGCGCTAGAGCCTACATATTGCCGATAACGGCGGTTGCAAACTCGCTGGTCTTAACCTCTGTCGCGCCGTCCATCTGGCGGGCAAAATCATAGGTTACAACCTTCTGGTCGAGGGTCTTTTCATATGCAGAGGTGACCATATCAGCCGCTTCCTGCCAACCAATATGTTCCAGCATCATCACGCCGCTAAACAGCAGTGAACCGGGGTTCACCTTGTCCAAATTGGTGTACTTGGGAGCAGTACCATGTGTCGCCTCAAACAGTGCCACTTCGTCACCAATATTCGCGCCGGGGGCAATACCTACGCCACCGACTTCGGCTGCGATAGCATCGCTCAGATAATCACCGTTCAGGTTGGGGGTCGCCAGCACATCAAATTCGCTGGGGCGCAGCAGCATCTTTTGAAAGCTGATGTCGGCAATCGTGTCCTGAATCAGAATCTTACCTGCTGGCACTTTGCCGCCATGCTTCTTTTCCACGTCATCCCACGAAATGGTTTCGTTGGGGAATTCTTGAGCGGCAACCTCGTAGCCCCACTTCATGAACGCGCCTTCGGTGAACTTCTGGATGTTACCCTTGTGTACCAGAGTCACACTCTTGCGCTTGTGGTCGATGGCGTACTGAATGGCTGCGCGAACCAAACGCTTGCTTCCAAAGGAACTCATCGGCTTAATGCCCAAACCTGCGTCTTCGAAAAAGTTCGCGCCCAGTTCTTCACGGAGGAACTTTGCCAGCTTCTTGTTTTCTTCGCTGCCCGCTTCGTATTCGATACCGGCATACACGTCTTCGGTGTTCTCGCGGAAAATCACCACATCCACTTCTTCAGGATGTTTCACCGGGCTAGGCACACCACGATACCAACGTACCGGACGCACACAGCTATACAAATCCAACACCTGACGCAAGGTGACATTCAAGCTGCGGAAACCACCACCCACAGGCGTGGTCAACGGGCCTTTGATGCCGACGATATATTCACGCAGCGCGGCAAATGTTTCTTCCGGCATATAATTGCCGTCGTAAATACCAGCCGCCTTTTCGCCGCAAAAAATTTCCATCCATGCCACTTTACGCTTGCCACCATAGCTCTTCTCGATAGCAGCATCCCAAATGCGCTTGCTGGCGGTCATAATGTCATAGCCGATGCCGTCACCCTCGATAAACATCAAAATGGGATTATCCGGCACATTGAGCTTGCCATTTTGGACAGTAACTTTTTGTCCTTCTTGTGGGACAACGATCTTATCAAATGCCATAAGTCCAAAATCTCCTTAACCTGACCAATAGGTAATTAAAAACCAAGAAATTATACGCGCAACACGCCATTTCATCTATCGCCATTTTTCCAAACGTCTATCTGGTGCTACACTACAGTCTCTTTGACCAAAAAAGGATGCAACACTTTTAGCAGCATCCTCTTGCAAAGTGGAGCAATACAAGTATGGCCCCTATCATACAAGTTGCAATCGGAATTCTCTTCGTATTTAGCATCATCAGTCTGCTTGTTACCCAAATGAATACCTTCATTGGTAACCTGCTCAACTGGCGGGCAAAAAACCTCAAAGAAGGGGTGATGCTGCTCATCGGCGACAAAGAATTACAAGCCAAGATACTAGCACATCCTCTAATTCAATTGGTGGATGCCCGCCTGCACACCCTGACATTAGCCGAACCAACCGCCTCCGCAGACCCCAATAAAGGCATGTCTGGCAATTATGATGACATTATCAATGCGCCCATCACTAAAGTCAGCAATATTGAACCCAGCACCTTTGTAGAAGCGCTCATCAGTATTCTTTCTTCGCAAGGCGGCACGGTCATTTTTGATCTGGTCGAGCAAGGTATTGATGCACTGCCCAATGACGACAATAAACTCCGTCTACGTCAGCAGTTACGTGACCTTAAAAGTTTTAGTGATACCGACACGACTCAATTACGCGACACCATCATGAAGCTTCCCGATGGTGACCAACGTAATCTGCTATCCTATGCGCTGGAAAGTGCAGAAGACACACTCGGACGAGCTTCCGTCAAATCCGGTCAAATGATTCCTCTGCTAGAAGGCATCAATAAAATTGGTGACCAGCTTTTCCGCGATGCACTCAAAACAATTTTGACCACTGCCCAAAGCTTAGAAGATGCCCGTAGCAAACTCGAATGTTGGTTCAACGATGGCATGGGACGTGCCAGTGATTTGTATCGCACTAAGATCGCTTACACGTCGTTCATCATCGGTCTGATAATCGCCATCGTCCTCAATGTGGACACCTTACATCTCGCCAAGTCGCTGTGGAACGACCAGACCTTGCGCGAGTCGGTGGCTGCGGTTGCCAACAACGCGGTTCAAAATAGTACGCTAGCGATACCCACGGCAGCAGCACCATCAACCACACCCGATCAATCGTTGGTAACACCTACGCCTGACCCCAAGGAAGCCACTGTTCAATCGGCGGCAGCACTCCAAAAAACTCTCACCGACTTGCTCTCGCTGAATCTGCCCATTGGTTGGGAATATGTCAATGTTAATAATGAATTACGGCAGGAGTGTGCGAAGAATTTCGGCTCAGCCACCGTCAGCGATGCCGATCTGGACTCTTGTGTACAAAATAGTATCCAATCCTCAATCGACAGTGGCGTTGGCGACCCGCGTGATAATGCCCGCAACTTCTGGACGCTGTTTCCCGGCAGTGGAAATTGGCTTACCAATCTCATCTGGAAGATTATCGGCCTACTCGTAACAGCTATCGCTGCCGCGCAAGGTGCGCCCTTCTGGTTCGATTTGCTCCGCCGTCTGACCGGAAGCGACAGCAGCCAATCCGCGCAGACAATTAACGTGGCTGCTGCTTCACCGCCTGTCGTGAATATCACCAACACTTCCCCTGTCGCTCCAGCAGCGCAAGAAGTACAGCAACCTGAAACGATTTACCGCAACACAGACATCCTCATGCCGGACGATACCAGCGTCGGCTAACACCAGAATCAAACGGGGGCATCACTGCTCCCGTTCTTGTAACTTGTTTCTTGCCACTTGAAACTATGTAATTGCTTTCTGTCCGAGTTCACTGCCCATCTTTAAAAGTGCATCGCGCATATCGGCTGTTCGCGCCTCAGCGTAAATCCGCAGCACTGGCTCGGTTCCACTCGGTCGGATCAACAGCCAACTGTGATCGGCCAAATAAAACTTCACGCCGTCCAAAGTATCAACTTTGACGATACTCTCACCACCAACTTGCTTCGGTGCGGCATCGGCTAACATTTTGACCATTTGCTTCTTCGGAACTTGATGCGCCAACCGCACGTCAATCCGGTCATAGAGCGCTGGGCCAAACGTTGACTGTAAATCAGCGACGATTTCATGCAGCGGCGCACGTTTTTCTGCCATCACTTCCAGCAGCAGCAAACCCATCAAGATGCCATCGCCTTCGGGAATATGCCCACGTACACTGATGCCGCCACTTTCCTCGCCACCAATCAACACATCTTTCTTACCCATCAAATCGGCAATGTGGTTAAAGCCCACAGGTGTTTCGTGGAGAGTCAAACCGTGCTTTTCGCAGATACTGTCGATCATCAGCGTCGTCGAAACCGTCTTGACCACATCGCCACGCTGACCTTTGCCTTCCACCAACTGCCGCAGGGTTAGCGCAAATACCGTATGCGGATCAATGAAATTGCCTAACGCGTCAATCGCACCAATCCGGTCAGCATCACCATCGGTTGCCAAGCCAACATTGGCCTGATTTTGCTGTACCGCCGCGACCAACTCTTTGAGATAACGCGCAATTGGTTCGGGATGAATGCCACCAAAACCCGGATTGAGCTTGTCACGTATCGAAGTCACATGACCCCGCGAACGCGAGAGAATACTCGGAAATGCGCCGCGTCCTGCACCCCACATCGCATCCACTACAATGTTCAGTTCCGCCGCTGAAATTTTATCAAGGTCAACCAACGTCCCTAGATGTTCGTAATATGTCCACGAGGGATCAAAAGTACGGATCAGTTCCTTATCAACCGCCTTCTGATAATCCATTAAGTTCGGGCCACGCGCTTCCCGTTCCATCACCAGCAGCGCTTCCTCGACTTGGGCGCAATCCTCCGCCACCGCACTGCCACCGTAAGCCGCTTTGAGTTTGAAGCCGTTATAGCGCGGCGGATTGTGGCTAGCCGTGATGACGATGCCCGCGTTCGCGCCCTTGGCCTTCACGTTATAAGATACTGCCGGAGTAGGCGAGTCGGTTCGTGTCAACCATGCCACGATGCCATTGCCTGCCATCACCCGCGCTGTCTCTGCCGCAAAGCGGTCGGAGAGGAATCGGGTATCGTAGCCGATCACCACTTCCGGCGGATTATTACCCGTGTGATTTGAATTGACCCAATCAGCGACCGCTTGTGCGATCAGCCGTAAATTCTCAAATGTAAAGGTATCCGCAATAACGGCACGCCATCCATCCGTCCCAAATCGAATCATTTAATAATCCTTGTTTTTTAAAAGAATAAGAGTCTCTCTATTGTACCTGACCGTTTTCCCCAAACAAAAGAGGCTGCCCAATTATGATCAACCTCTCGTTTTATCTATAGACTAATGACTGCTGACTAACGACTATCGCTACCCATGAACATCCAAACCAGCCTTGCTCATCACTTCGGCAATCTTTTCGTCAGTGAGATTAATCTCGTTGAAGATGCTGTAAGGCAAATCATGCTGCTTGACGTAGGCAGGCATATTCTTCAATGTTTCTCGCACATCATCCGGTTTAAGCTGATCGAGCCGGATACCTGCCGACTGAATAGTGTCACGAATAGGCGCAATATCCTGCCCATGTAGTGCCGCCGCAATCAAGATGCCGGGACCAACCAGATCGGCATAAGGCACACCGTAACCGCTGGCTGTTTTGCCCTCAATTGCATACGAGAAATACTGTTCGCTGCCCTCTTGCGGACGGTTATGGTTCAGTTGGTTGGTCAGTGCCACTTCGGTACACATCAAGTCAAGTAAATTCCGCAATGACTCAATCTTGCCCTGCCCAACCCCTTGCGCGATCTTGAAGGCTTGTTGGGCGATACCTGCCGCTAAGCCTGCCGCCCACGGTTGGAAGCGTGTTTCTTGAGTCGTCTTATTACGTTCGGCTGCGTAACGCCAATCCAGCAATCCGGTCACGATGCTCAGTAGTTCACAGATGCCCGTTCCACGCAAATTAGCGGGAGCGCTGCTGATAATATCCCAGTCAATGATGATCGACTCGGCGGGGCCAGTCGTCACATAATGGACGCTGCCACCTTCACGTACCGCTACCAACGCTGTGAAAAAGCCATCGACACTCAGCGCCGTCGGTACGGTGACAACCGGCAGCTTATGCACCCAACCGATGTATTTGGCTGCGTCAGAAGCCAACCCACCACCGACTGCATAAACCACTTCAACTTGTGGCGGCAAATCGGCTGCGAGTGACTTGAAAAAATCGTGGTCGGCCTTATGCGGTTCTGCCTGTATCACCAGCGGCAAATTCAGGTACTTGCCCGCAACATCCCACGAATTTGCACCCGTTAGCAAAGCGGTCGGGCGGGTTTCAGTCACCGATTTTAGATCACGAATTTCAATCCGTGGTAAATGCCAAATTGTTTCCATGTCGCGCTCCATGCGGAATAGACAAAGACAGAACTCTCCATACTATAGACTGAAACGTCTTATTTTTCCAACCGCATTCCACTGGAGTATGCCACACGCTCACAATCCGTAGCTTTCAGTCATAAAACTCTGGCAGCTTCTTCAAGGTTGCCCATTGATCGCCATCATGTCCGAAGATGACCAGCGTCGCTTTTTGTTGTTTCTCCAAGTCCATCAACTTTTGGGTACTGGCAATCATTTCGTCCAAATTGTCATCCACGGGGCGAAGTTTTCGATCCAGCGTATAAGCCTCTTGGTTCGGTACAGCATCAATCGCCAGAATCACCACACCCGTCTTGGGCAGTGTCACCATCACCGATTGATGTCCTTTGGCGTGACCATTGGTTTGGATCACCTTCAAACCGGGGAATAATTCGGTATCACCATCAATCATGCGGAAGCGTAAATCTGGATTGCCCCACTGATTTTTGGTGCGCTCAAAACGTGGGTTCGTTGGCGCATGTTCATAATGGTCACGCTGGACTAAAAATTCCGAGTTCTTAAAAGCATCCAAGCGTCCGGCATGATCACCATCAAAGTGCGTGGCAATCACAAATTGAATATCGCTGGGTGTGATACCGATGCTCGCCAATTGCTCAACCACATTCTGCCCCAGCTTTGGCAGCACAACCCCCGGCGGTGGTTGTACCATATCCGGCAACCCAGTGTCGATCAGCACATTCCGTCCGTCATTCAACTGCACCAGATAACATACGAAGGGTGTATTCCGTTCTGCACTAAATGCCACCTGCATCAGATAAAGCCGCTTCACGTCAGTCATAATGATGTATCTTTCTTCCCGAATTTGTAAGTAAATTACGCTTGTGGGTGCGGCACTTGATTCATAAATTGTTCAACGGGTTCATTTTGGACTGCTTCTAGGATTTTCGCAGCCACCATTTCGACACTGTCCGGCGCTGGCATCGAAGCATTGCCGCCCGGAGGGAAGTTTGGGCGTATAGACGGATTGCTAATCAACGCATTTTTGCCAAAGTCGGTAGCTGTGCGACCCGGATGCATAAGGCACACACGGATGTTATCCGTAGCGAGTTCAGCGCGTGCTGTGAGTGTCAGCCCGTTGAGCGCATATTTGGTTGATGCATAAGCACCGATATTGGGGATCGCCATTTTCGACACATTCGAGCTGATATTGATGATTAGCCCATCCTTCTGTGAGCGCATAATTGGGATTACGGCTTGCATAGCATACAGCACCCCGAACATGTTCAGTTCGATGATCTGCTGATACTGCTCCGCGTTGATGTGTTCGATAGGCGCGTAAACCGATTGTCCGGCGTTATTGATCAAAATGTCGACCTGCCCGAAATGTTTGTGAGCAGCATCAACCATCGCCTTCACCGCAGTTTGATCGCGCATATCGGTCGGGATTGCGATGGCTGTGCCACCTACCGCTGTGACCGATTGCGTGACTGCCTTCAACTTATCGACGGAACGCGCCACCAGTACAAGTTTTGCACCCTGTGTGGCAAGTAGTTTGGCAGTCGCTTCACCAATTCCTTCGGAAGCACCTGTGAGAATGACAACCTTGTTTTGAATATCCATGAGTTGTGACAATTCCTTTTCTGTATCTAAACTGAAATCACATAAACTACATATATAGAATGCCGAGTTTGCGCCAAAAAAAATTAGCTCTGAACGAGCTTCATTAAATCTTTCACCGTTACAGCCCCTAAGTTACGCTTCATCGCATCTTCAGCATCCACCAAAACACCCAGAATGCTTTGTCCCGCGCGAATGGCCTTTTCGTCATCCGTCACAACATTGAGATAGGTTGGGAACATCGGCCCTGACTGCTCCACTGCATCAAAAATATCCAGCACACTGATCTGTTCGGGCAATTTTGCCAGCCTTACCCCACCGTTAACGCCTTCCCGCGCTTCAATTAATCCAGCCTTTTTCAATCGGCGTAGGATAACACTGGATGTGGATGCAGGGATATTCAACCGATCAGCAATTAGCTGGGTCGATATGAACTCATACTTTTTCTTTTCAATTTTGGCGGCTACAAACACCACAATGTATATGGATTGTGAAAATGCCAGTGAGTAGCTCATGCGCCATTCCATTCGCCACAAACTACACACATAGTATATCTAGTTTCAAATTCTGTCAACTGGCTCACTCTCTTAACATTATTACGGGGCTTGTGTGAATGCCTTCCATCAGTCAAAATAATCGTATATTTCAAGCATCACCGCCATTTCAGGGGAGTATCGTTATCATGGACTCGCCACTACCGAGCAACCAGGAACTTTTAGACTTTAGCGCCAGTATTCCTTGGCAGGAAATCGAAGCACAAAAGCGCAAATTCAATCAGGCATTAACCGATATTGCCGTCTATGACTATAATCAATCTCTGCCGCTAGATCAATTATCAGAAGCCATTGGCGCAGAAGTTTCTACCTACTACGATCCCTCGGATACCCGTGCTGCCAACGTCGTTTTGGCGGAAGTCAACGGTATCAAGCACGTTCTGGGTTCAGCCGTGAGCAGTCGTTATCGCGGCAAGAAAACCTTTCCACAGTCGATTGTGCCTTACAACTTTAACCCTAGCGTCAACCACACCAACCTGCACGAAACCGATGATCCCAGTACAAAACTCCGCTATCTCGGTGCGGAAATTGAATTGGGGTTGGTACACGGCAACGGGGATTACCCTTCTGAAGATGACATGCAGAGTTATATGCAGGTCTATCGCGGTCACGCCCAAAAACTTGGTTTTACCCCACAGATTGACCGTGAAGCCGGACAATATCAGGTGGAAACCCATCTCTCTCCCGTACTAGGCTATGATAAAACCCGTTCATCACTGGCTGGCATTCTAAAAACATTGACCATGTCCAGCGAAGAAACCGGCATGATGACTGCTATTATGGCGGCCTATCCCTTCGACTCAGATTTCAAACTGACCGAAGACCCCAAGGTACAAACCGCTGTTGACCTGATGCAAGAAGTTAATGGCTTCTTCCCCGAATATGCCGAACGCTTGCACCAAGCTCATGCCCGTTATCATGTGAATCCTGCCACCGACAATTACGTTCAGATGTTCCGCAATCAAGGCTGCCACATTCATCTTGATCTGGCTGGTCGTTGTGAAGCATTGGGCTTGCTGGCTTTCTATACCATGCTTCGCAGTGCCTCGGCGGTTGCTAATTCGGCTGTGCTAAAAGGCTCACCTTTCGTCAACGGCACGCTCGATCCTGAACTGCTTTGCACCCGCGAATACCTCCGCAGTGTGACCGCTACCGGACGCTATTTGGAACTGCCTACCAGCCCACACCTCACGCACGATGGACTTGAACGCTACAGCACACTTCTCCGTTCCGAGCGAGTCAACTCACCTGCCCGTGCCATGTTATATGATGATGGCTTGGGGCAAATGATCTCGGTCATGCATAACCCTATCGGTCGCATCCGTCCTGATCTTTCCACCAGCAAGCGCATCTGCACACTCGAAAGCACAGGTATGCCCGCTTCGGTCAGTGCGGCTCGTATGGCCTCGGTGCTGATTGACTTCGAATACAGCCACATCCTTATCGAAGATTACTTCCGGAAATATGGCTGCAACCTCGAACCGATGCATGAGAATAAATTGATGTGGTCAATCCTCGGCCCGCTTGACACATCAACCTTTATCGCCTGCCAAGATGAGTCAGATCGGCATTGCACCGATACCCTTGTGACCACCGCCACAGGTGACCGTATGACTCTCGTAGATTTCTACGATATGAAACGCCGCTTCATGCACAAAGCGCTTTATGAAATTGATGTCAACATCCCGCCGCGTGATATTGACGATGTTTACATCAGCTTGGCACGGATGTTGGAACCGCCGCACGGACACACCGCCCAAACAGTCAAACAGTTCATTGCCGATCCTAAACTGAAAAGTACGGGTAATTGGGGACAAATCCTGAAGAACGCTTTCATCGAACTTGGAGGTTCACCGGGGGATCATCGCCCTGACTTAGTACTGAACATCGTTCACCAGATGCATGATGCTCTGCGTTTGCGCTATCTCGAATCCTAATTACGACCTTTAAAAATGGGATGATATTTCGATGTCGTCCCACCTGTTTTTAAGCACTTTATTTTGGCTCATCAAGTTTTAACATAAACGGCGCATAGCTTCGCCTATAATTTCAGCACACCTAAGAATTTGTGGTATACTGTTTTACAAATGAAAATATCGAAAAGTGCCTCGCAAATTACTACGTTTATTACAAAACCTGTTTAAATTATTAAGCGTGTACGCTACTAAACACGAGAAGAAAGGAACCGACCGAGCGCCCACAGGTTGCGCCTAGTCGATTTTCGCTATATGGCTAAACAACCCAAACTCAGAATTATACCCCTCGGCGGTCTAGGGGAAATTGGCAAGAACATGACCGTGTTCGAACTTGGCAATGATGCCTTTATTCTGGATACTGGCATCATGTTCCCCGCCAACGATATGCTTGGCATCGACTACATCATCCCTGATTTTAAATACCTTACCGACCGCAAAGACCTCAAAATACATGGCATTCTCTACACCCACGGTCACGAAGACCATGTCGGTGCAGCCCAACATGTGGTGCAGGCGTTTCCCAAAGTGCCTATCTGGGCGACACCACTAACCGCTGGCCTGATTAAAGTTAAACTGGCTGAAGCCCAACTCGATAAAACCACCACCATGAATGTCTTTCAAGCGGGTGACATCCTACGTATTGGCCCGTTTGTCATCGAAAGTTTCCACGTCTGCCACAGCATTCCAGATTGTGTCGGCTTTGGCATTAACACGCCTTATGGCATTGTCGTTCACAGCGGTGACTACAAATTCGACAACACACCCGTCGATGGCAAGAAGCCGGATTACGCCAAACTCGCTGAATTTTCCAAGCGTGGTGTCTTGCTGCTGATGGGCGACAGCACCAACGCCGACCAACCCGGCTGGACACCCTCCGAAAGCGTCATTGATAACGCCTTTGATCAGGTTTTCCGCAATGCCAAAGGGCGTATCATGGTCGCCACTTTTGCTTCCCTGATTTCGCGCTTTCATCAGGTCGCGATTGCTGCCGAACGTTACGGGCGTAAAATCGCCGTCGCCGGACACAGCATGTCCAACAATATCAAAATGGCGCGTGAGTTGGGCATCCTCAATGTCCGCGATGATATGTTCATGGACATCAACCGCATCAATCAGGTGCAAGATAGCAAAGTCGTGGTGCTGGTCACAGGCGCACAGGGTGAACCCTCCGCCGTACTCAGCCGTTTGGCAACCGGACGGCATCGCCAGTTGGATGTGAAACCCGGTGATACCATCGTCTTTTCATCGCACACCATTCCCGGCAACGAAGAATCGGTCAGCCGTACCATCAACCGCCTCTTCCAACGTGGCGCAGATGTCATTTATGATCCTATCGCGCAGGTACACGTTTCCGGTCATGCCCGTCAAGAAGAGATGCGTCTGCTGATTAACCTCACCCATCCCAAATATTTCATGCCCGTTCATGGTGAGCTGCGTCACCTTCGCGCCCATGCTAAACTGGCAATGACCTGTGGCATTTCGCATGAAAATATCTTTGTCGTGGAAAATGGCTATGTCATCGAAGCCGACAAAAATGGTCTGCGAACCACCGAGCGCGTTCCCGGCGGTTATGTCTTTGTCGATGGCAGCGGTGTTGGTGATGTCGGCCCTGCTGTCATCCGTGACCGTGAAATTCTTGCCCGTGATGGCTTCATGATGATCGTCGTCACCGTCGATAAAAAGAGCGGTGAACTGGTCGAAGAACCCGAAATCATCTCGCGCGGCTTTGTCTATCTCAAAGATGCCAGCGACCTCATGAAATCGGTGAAGGCCACCATCAACGATGTCTTCACCCACTCGCAAAACGGCAACCGCCGCGACAAGCTGAACGATAACCTTGGGCGCGTCCTCTATAACGAAACCCGCCGCCGCCCCATGATCTTCACCGTCATCAACGAACGCTGATTTGTTTCAACATAATGAAAAGGGCTTGCTCGACAGCAAGCTCTTTTTGTTTATCGCAGCGAGTTTTTAACCACACTCAGCATACGATAGCGGGAGATGAGCGTCTTACCGATCAGAAAGACCGGCAAGAAAACGATGAAAATAATGATCCCTATCCGACCGAGACTATTGGCTAAAAAGATATACCCTAGCACATAAGCAATCAAAAACAGCGGCAGGAACAGAAAAAAGGATTTTGCGGGTCGCCATTTGACGTTCACCAATGTGGATTCATTAGGCTGTTTTTTGATGCTCCCTTGCAATTCGAAAGATCGAAGCCCACTCCTAGCACCGAGCTTTTCCCACAATTCAAATGTGCAAATTTCCGAATTGATGAACAATGTTCGCATTCGTACATCACTCACAATGTAGACCCACTCCGGCGTATCAGAAAGCGCTTTGGCAATCCTAGCTTTAGTTTCTTCTACAGAATATGGCGAAACAAAGGATTTCATATTATACAACCGTTTCTATTCAAAGAAATGAGATTATATCCAATAAATATAAATCATTTCAAAATGCCGCTTTCTTCATTTAAAGTTCATAGTATTTTTCGATCTCAAACCGCAACATGTGACTGAGATATCCCCTCGCTTTGCTCGTAGTTTGCAAGCGCAGAGCTAACCACCGGCGCTCTCCCTAACCATTCGTCCAGTGTCTCACTCCCCACAAGTTGAATGCCATTCATTTCCTTCTGTGCGATGATAACGGCATCAGTTAAACAAATCGCATTGAGCCAATAGCCAACGGCTAAAAGCCAATCGCTACAAGGAGATTCAAATGGCAGACGTACTTCAAACCTTATCCGACTCAATGGCTGGCGCAGTCGAAACCGCTGGCAAAAGCACCGTCAAAGTCGCCGCCCGCCGCCGGATGCCCGCCAGTGGGGTTATCTGGTCAGCCGATGGCATTATCGTCACCTCTCATCATGTCGTTGAGCAAGAAGACAACATCAAAATTGGCCTTCCCGACGGCAAAACCGTGACCGCGACTCTGGTCGGACGTGATCCCGGTACTGACATCGCCGTCCTGCGTGCCGATGTCGGCGGCTTAACCGTTCCCTCGTGGGCAGCCTCCGAATCGGTTCGCGTTGGACATCTTGCCCTCGCGGTCGGTCGCCCCGGTGATGATCTGCAAGCCACACTGGGTGTTATCAGCGCGCTCATGCACAACAAGAATGAAAACAAATTCTTCGCCCAAACTGATGTGGTCATGTACCCCGGTTTCTCTGGTGGCCCACTGGTCAGCGCTTCTGGTGAGGTGATCGGACTCAACTCCTCTGCCCTCATGCGCGGTGTTAGCTTGACCATCCAAACTTCGACCATCCAATATGTGGTCGATAACTTGCTCAAGCACGGCAAGATGCGTCGTGGTTATCTGGGTGTCGGTGTCCAACCCGCCCGTCTATCAGAAGCGCTTGCTGCTTCGCTCGGTCAAAAATCCGGTGCATTGATTGTCTCGGTGGAAGCGGGCAGCCCTGCCGAAAAAGCGGAATTGTTCATGGGCGATACCATCGTCGCACTCGGCAGCAATTCGGTGGGTGATATGGAAGACCTGCTTGGCGCGCTCGGTAGTACCCAAATCGGCGCGACCATTACCGCCAAAATCGTGCGCGGTGGTCAGGTACAAGAACTACCCGTCACCATCGGCGAACGCACCTAATATCTAAATTCACATACCCCTTCCCTTGAATTTATTCCCTCCATCGCTTGCGGGCTATCACCAGAGTGAGCCTGCGAACGTTGGTGATGGGGGTTAGGGTAGGGGTTCATAACCTATAGACTAACAACTAGAGACTATAGACCAAGGACTCTCTCATGACAGACATCATCCAAGAACTCAATGATGCCCTCGCCAACCGCATTGATAACGTCCACGAAAGCCTCGTGCAAATCAGTAATGGACGCGGTGCGGGCGCAGGCACAATCTGGCACAGTGATGGCCTGATCATCACCAACGCCCATGTCATTCGCGGACATAACAACCTCAACGTCACGCTCTCGGACGGTCGCAAATTTCCGGCCTCCGTCATTGCCGCTGATGATAATCTTGACCTCGCGGCACTATCCATAGATGCCACTGATCTGCCTACCATCGCAACCGGCGACTCGCATAAACTCAAAGCCGGACAGTGGGTTATGGCAGTCGGTCACCCGTGGGGTGTACAGGGTGCGGTCACATCCGGTGTCGTCATTGGCATCGGCGACCAACTCCCCGAAATGGGTCAGATGCAGCCCGGACGTGAGTGGATTGCCCTCAGTTTGCACATGCGTCCCGGTCATTCCGGTGGCCCAGTCGTCGACTCAGAAGGCAAACTCGTCGGCATCAACACCATGATTACCGGCCCTGATGTCGGCTTTGCCATC
>JBBQLX010000036.1:0-47273 GCA_038328375.1 Aggregatilineales bacterium
CAAACTCTGGCAGATTCAACCGCTGCCCTTCCACCCTGACCTGATTGAACTGTGCGACCAAGCCATCATTGAAACGGCTGGTGTATCACACCGTTTGCCCAGCGGCCCGCTGCATGATGCCGCCGAAATGGTACGCGCCGACGTGCCCACCGTCATGATGTTCGTTCAAAGTTTGCGCGGCATCTCGCACAACAAAATCGAGGACACTAAAGAAGAACATATTATGCAGTCTGTCGAGGCAATGGATAAACTGGCGACCAAAACCATGAATTGGATCGTCGCAAAATAAAGATGATGACTGTAGGGACGAGGCGTGCCTCGTCCGCGCTCAAATACCTTGGTTGTTTTTCTCGGTACTCTGTACTCGTAACTGGGTACTTTTCTAATAAACACGGCTCCAAATATGCATCTGATTGTTGCTTCCACCAACCCTGTCAAAATCCAATCCGCGCTGCACGGGTTTCAGCAGATGTTCCCCAATGAGTCCTTCACTGTCGAAGGCATCAGTGTCCCATCCGGTGTCAGCGACCAACCCATGACCGATGAAGAAACGCTGCAAGGGGCGCTCAATCGGGCGACTAATGCCCGCACTGCTCACCCCACCGCTGATTATTGGGTCGGCATCGAAGGCGGTTGCGAGGAAAAACACGGTGAACTCTGGACATTCGCGTGGGTCGTCGTGATCAACTCCCTCCCTCGTTTACGGGGGAGGGCTGGGGTGGGGGTAAATGAATTCGAAGAGTGGGTTTCTGGCAAAGCCCGCACCGGAGCCTTCATGCTGCCGCAGGAAGTCGCTAAACTTGTTCGTTCCGGCATCGAACTCGGCATCGCGGATGATCAGGTCTTTGGGCGCTCCAACTCCAAGCAAACTAACGGCGCGGTTGGCCTGCTCACCGCCGACCTCATCGACCGCCAGCGCTATTACGAACACGCGGTTATCCTCGCGCTGGTTCCCTTCAAAAATGTTTCTCTCACGTGGAATCAAACTTGACCACCCCAATTTGTGAGGGGCAATAGCGCAATAAGCAGGCTTATGATGCTCAAGGATCATCACCTGAGGCACAATCATGAGCGACTATTTCCTGCTCGACCCTGACTATCAAGATTTCCCTTTGTCGCAAAAACTGAAATTTCTAACCGTCTACGGTGAACAGCATACCTTCATCTTATTTGCTGTACTAGCAATTATTTTTGGATGGCTCATGGTTTCATCTTCTATCAAGTGGATTCCAGTAGAATTGTCTTATTTGAGAGACAGTCGTGAGGCTCTAGGAATTGTGAACGCATCGTGCGGCTCAAGCAATGATCGCTTTACATATAAATTTACGGTTATTGATAACAATGGACAGAAGCATCAATATACAGGTAGCGAAACCGCTTCGAAAGAACATCCTTGCCCAAATATCGGTTCTTCTTTTTATATCCAATATCTAGCAGATCAACCCGAAGCTTCTGCGCGGCGTAGTATATCGCCTTTGTCAAAAATCGGTTCATGGGGTTTAATAATCCTTTTTTCGTTAGGCTTCGTCAAAATAGGCGTAGACGCTATAACTGCATTCATACGAGCCATTCCGAAATTCGTGCGTTTACAACGTGCCACAACGATCTTAGAGGGTCAAGTTATCAGCGCAAAGGAAGCTGGATTTACATTTCAGATGCGCGTTAAGAATGGACATTATGTTGAGGTGGAATATGAATTTGTTGCTGACAATCGCACTTTTAAGCATAAACAAGTCAAAAGGCGTGAGGATTTAAGAACCAACCCCTTGCCTCAACCCGGTACGCCAATTCGAGTCTTGTATGCCGACGAAAATACTTATGTGATGTTATAAACTGATTCGTATAGTCGCTAGATTAGGGAGAGAACCACCTTAATTAAAAAGTTGGCGTAGTAACCATGTAGGACATAAGTGGTCTTCCGTGTCATGTTGCTTTTAAGCTTATTCAATCCCGACATGTTTCTCTCGAACTCCGCTTGCTGAACGTGTGAAATCAACTGGTGATCGTCAATAACACAAATATTGATTTGGATGTTTGGGTGAGCATCAACTGAGGCAAGTCAATGTTGTCGTGTTATTTTATGAATGAACAATTAAGAACACAACCTTATTATCAGTCAAATCTAGCCTTTGCAAGGATTAAGGCTGTCTTTTCATGAATAAATTGTAATACTCTTAATGGGTGTCCGTTTTAGTATCCTAAATAAGTCAATGGATGCCCCTCCCTAGCACTTCAAAAGTTTGCATATTCGAACACTCAAATAAGAAAATTTGTGCTACACTAATTACATCATCTTTTTATCGCTAAGTCATGATGTATTTGTGTTAAATCTTTCCTGTAGTTCCTTTGCGTCTTTGCTACCTTGCACCCTTGCGTTTAGTCTTTCGCATTTTTTTGGCAATGATGGCGGCGGCAGTCCCATTGCCATATTGCCGCAGTTTCAGCCGAGCCAGCCGCCACTTATTTGGCAATTCAGCGGTTTTTCGCCAATTCTTATGGCGAAAGGATGTCATTTTCGCCATAAATACTTTGTCTTGGCGCGCTGTGGCTCTGGGGTTAGCTGTTCTCCTAACCTCCGCTACCCATAACCGAACAGGTGTTGTATAATGTTGGGAAATAATTTGGGATAAACCAGCCTACAGGAGCCACCTGTCTAATGAAAACCAGCGTTTTACAAGATAAACTCGCTAAGGGTTTGAGTATTGTCGCCCGTGCCGTTGAAAATCGCCCTACCCTCCCTGTACTCGGTAACATTTTGCTCTCCACTGAAGATGCCCGCCTGAAATTAGCTGCTACCAATCTGGAGATGAGCATCACCACTTGGATCGGTGCTAAGGTCGAAAAAGAAGGCTCGATTACCTTACCTGCCAAAACGTTGGCTGATCTTGTGAATAATCTTTCTCCCGAACGTGTTGATCTCACCCTCGACACCGCCACCCTCACCGTCAATGTGAAATGTGGTGCAACCGTCTCCAACGTCAAAGGTATTGATGCCGCCGAATTTCCGGTCATTCCCAGCGGAGGCGATGCCGATATTACTATTGAGGGCAAGACTCTCAAGGCGATGATTAACCAGACGGTCTTCGCCGCTGCCAAGGAAGATAATCGCCCCATTCTGACCGGCGTACTCATGCAACTCGATGGAAACGTCATGACAATGGCCTCGGCTGATGGCTACCGTCTCGCCGTCCGCACCACCGACATTGAGCAGATGTTTGCCAAGCGTGTTGATCTGGTCATTCCGGCTAAGGCGCTCACCGAGGTTGGTCGTGTCATCGGTGATGATGATGATGTCGTGACTATCACACTGCCCAAAGAACGGGACATCGTGCTTTTCCACATGAAGCACACCGACATCGCCACCCAACTACTCGAAGGCAAGTTCCCTGATTTTGCGGCTATTATTCCACGCAGTTATGTTACTTCATCGGTCATGTATACCAGTGATTTGCTGGCTGCCTGCAAACGTGCTGAAATCTTCGCCCGTGACTCGGCCTACAGCGCTAAACTGTATGTCAAGCCTGCTCCCGGCCCCGGCGAACCCGGCGCGGTCACTATCGTTGGCATGAGTGCCGAACGCGGTGATAACGAAGGAATGCTGGATGCCTCGGTTGAAGGTGAAGCGCTGAACATCTCCTTTAACATCCGCTACCTCATCGACGTGCTTAACGTCATTGATGATGAACGAGTCGTGTTACAGAGCAACGGTGCAGCCAATCCCGGTGTCATCCGTCCTGAAAATCGCGATGATTTTGTCAGCGTGATTATGCCCATGCAAATTACTCGTTAACATAATCCGGCAGCATGTACGGGTTTGCCGTCGGCAAACCCCTTTTTATCCCAAGTTTTATCCCAAATCTTAAACAACTGTTCACATTCTTAAGGCACTTATCCCAAATATTGGGATAAAGCTAAGACTTGCCTGAAACAAAAGAGCCTGCGCTCAACCAGGTGCAGGCTCAATATATATTACGCAAAACGGATTTTAGCGCTTTGCCGGAATTTTCCCGTTACCTAACGTACTGAAAACATTGGTGAGATAGATTGCAGGTCTAATAGCTGTGCGGAAAGCATTCATCGAAGCGGCTGAAGACTCAACCGGCCAAGACAAGCCAGCACCTGCATCCCAATTGAACCATACGATAGCTTTAATTTTTGGATACTTGTTGATGATGCTGTTGCCCAACGCATCCGTAATCCAAGAGGCTTTTGCAGCGCCACCATCGCCAGCCTCGACTGATGCAAATTCGGTAATCATCAGGGGTTTACCAAACTTCGTGATTTCAGTATAGCTATCTTGGCTGTTGGAGATGAGCTTCTTATCACCCGAATAAATCTGGGAGAAACTTTCCCACGGCATACCTTGTCTCGTGTACCAGTTGTAGCCATCTAACCCGACCCAATCGACGTAAGAAGAACCCGGATACAGTTTTGCCAAGGGGATGGTGTTCCATGTGCTGATATTAGGAGCCCATACCCATGTGATATTGGTTGCGCCGGCTTTGTTGAAAACGTCACGGACATGTCGCCACGCATTAATGTAATCCTGAGGCGTGTTGCCATTGAGTTGGGCGCTCCAAGGGAACTGCCAGTTGCCATTCATTTCCCAATTGAAGCGCAAGAAAAAAGGGTGACCCCATGCCTTTGCTTGCTGCGCCCATGTGGTGAGGAATCCGTCATACATTCCACTCGCAATATAGGACAGCTTATAAGCAGGTTGGGCAGCAGGCAGTCCGCAGCATTCCCATGAACCCCAATCGAGCATCGGGATTGAGCCATGAGCGCGGACATTATCAAAGTAAGATGTTTGGAACCACAGGACTTTACCCTGATAGACCCATGGCGCGCCCCAGGCAATGATCGACATTTTCTTTTGGGCGAGGTTCGTCTCGAAATTGGTGACGACTCCAGTGGGCTGGAAGGCGGTGGCATCCGGTGCTTTACCATACAAATGTGCGCCCCAGTAAATTCCACCAGAAGCCGCATCGGTTTCCATGACATCGGTATAAGACGTTATCGTAAGAACAGCAATGGCAAGCAGTATAAACAAGCCAGCTTTTCGGTTGGTTTTCATCAAAGTGCTATCCTAATTAAAATAAGAGTGGGACTCGCGAACGGATACTGACAACATTAAGCCAACGTCAAAGGCATCTCAATGGTACATATGTGCTACGAACGATTAGGGAGCATAAATCCATGGTTAGCTCGATTGTCCCATTGACTCCGGCACAAGGTCCACTTAATTGATATTGGCCTCTTTGCCCTGCATAGATTATGCCGTTACAATTACTATGATGAATTATAAATCCGCCGCGAGAGGATATAAACCATGAGCGTTACGATTACTTGGCTGGGTCATTCAGCCTTTAAACTAGAAGCCGAGGGCCACACCATTCTGCTTGATCCTTTTTTGACGGATAATCCATTGGCAGCCGCTAAACCAGAAGAGTTAAACCCTGAAATTATTTTTCTGTCTCATGCTCATGGCGACCATCTGGGTGATACGGTCGATATTGCCAAGAGGACGGGGGCGCTGGTGGTCTCCAACTTTGAGATTTGCAATTGGCTAAATGCACAGGGTGTCACAAACACCAACGCTCAAAATTCAGGTGGCTTTCACGACTACGGTTTCGTTCAATGCAAATTCACAGTCGCGCATCACAGTTCTTCTTTCCCCGATGGCAGTTACGGTGGTAATCCCAACGGTTTCGTGCTGACTCTGGCGGGCAAGCGTGTGTATTACGCAGGTGATACATCACTGTTCAGCGACATGCGCTTGATTGGCGATCAAGTGATCGACCTCGCTATCCTACCGATTGGTGATAATTTCACGATGGGGCCGGAAGACTCGCTTCGGGCGATCAACTATATTCGTCCCCGCGCGGTTATCCCCATGCACTACAAAACATGGCCTCCGATTGATCAAGATGCCAGTGAGTGGGGTAACGCGGTGAATAATGAAACCACCGCCCAACCGATTGTGCTTGATCCCGGCGCATCCCACATTCTGGTTTAATAAACGAGCATCGCCACATCTATATCTGTCAGGGGTAAGCGTCCTGCTTGTCCCTGAGGTGTTTTAGCCGTTCTTTTTTTCCATATTCCACAATCCAAACCTCTAATTTTTCACACGATATTCAGCAACAACACAAAGGTTCTTGCAAGGAAAGGGTGGTATGATCCCTATATATCATCATTGCAAGCAGTCCTTATAAGGAATTCTGACCGATGGAACCGAACCAGAAAATGCAGGTCTTCAAGTCTCAAACGCAGGAAAAAATCCGTAAGCTCATCGCAGAATTCGCTGAAGGTACGGTCAGCCGCGAACAATTCCACGTCATCTATGAACGCTACACCAGCCAACTGGCGATGGCTGATATGGCTGCTTCCAGCCGCAGTCCCGATGCAGTCATGGGCATGTTAAGCGATATGCCCGCCACCATCGCTGTTCGTGAGGCGCACATGGGCAAGGCCGTCGGCATGACCATTTACAACAATCGCAGTGGCACATTGCTAGAAACATTGGGCGACTTTGATGTTTCGCCGGAAAAACTGTCGCCGATTTTGAACGACTTCACCATGATGATGCAGTCTGGAAAATCAGTGGATCGTGAAACACGCAAAATCAGTGCCAAGCAGTGGTTGGTATTTGCCGGTGGCATGTTTACCACCGTCGTGACCCTCTTCCGTAATGAACCATCTGAAGCACAGTGCCGCGAAATCGAACGGCTGCACCGTGACTTTGAGGAAGCCAACCGCAGCTTCTTTGTGGCGAATACGGTTGATTCGACCAAACTCGCCTATCCCTTCATGGTGTTTGTACAGCGCAAAGTACACGGTTAAATTGGGTCAGTCAGTGAGTGTACCGATGCTCTTTAACTAACCTGAGTTTTGGATAGGTCATTTTGGTGTGATAAAGATTATTCACATTCATCTCTCAGCATTTTCTCGATCAACGAGAGCCTAAGAAAGCGATCCAAAACTCAGGTTAACTATTAAATGTGGAATATGTATCCTCTGATTTATTCCTCTCGCTGTAAACGGAGAGGGGCTAGGGGTGAGGTTTTTCTCCCTTAATATGTCAAACTTCATAGTATTACCTTACCCGTTCTGTGACTATCTATAGGATTGCTCGATGATCGTTACGTTGACACCCAACACCACCCTCGATCAGACCGTACTCATTCCCGCCTTCCAATTGAATAAGACAATCCGCGCCACCCATTCGCTGTATGGTATGGGAGGCAAACCAACTGATGCCTCGTGGATATTGGCGGAACTGGGTATCCCAAGCCGCGCCTTAGGCTTTGCAGCAGGCGTAATCGGGCAAAAAGTCGAAATGATGCTTCACGCCCGAAACATAACCACCGATTTCGTGCAGGTGGATGGCGAATCACGCGTGAATATGGTGATCGTCTGCGAAGATGGCAGTGGTCAGTCCACTATCACCACCTCCAGCCTTGAGGTCAAACCTGAACATATCGAAGCACTGTTGGCTCAATTTGAGGCGGCGTTGAATGAGGCAAGCTGCGTAGTACTGGGCGGGTCATTGCCTATGGGTGTCGAAGCGGGCTTTTATGCTGATGCTATTGGTCGGGCGCGGTCACGGGATATTCCGGTGATTTTTGATGCAGGCGAACCCAATCTCAGCGCCGGATTACTGGCTAGGCCTTCCTTCATTAAACCCAATCAGGATGAGCTTTCGGGACTGGTCGGCTCACCTGTGACCGACATAGTATCGGCTTATGCTGCCGGAAAATATATCCTCGATACCTACGGCACGTCAGCCATTATGACCTTTGGTAGCGAAGGCGCTCTAGCGGTGCTGCCGGGGCGCGCTTATCGCATTCCACCGCTGAACATCAATGTGGTCAGTGCGGCAGGCGCGGGTGATGCTGTACTCGCTGGCCTCGCCGCCTCAATCGAACGCGGACAACCGATTGAAGACGGTTTGCGCTTGGGTATCGCTGCTGCCTCCGCAGTCTGCTTGATGCCCGGAACAGCCGATTGCCGCCTTGAAGATGTCGAAGCCTTTTTACCCCAAATCGAACTCATCCCCTATCAATAATTCCATCTCATCTTCATCGGAGCAGGATTTTCCTGTCATTGTCTTCCCTCATATCACACTCACTGTACGGGCGCAACATGTTCCGCCCTGTATCCCTAATATTCACAGAAATTTATTTGTTATTCTCATAATTGTTTCAAATCTCTCCGCTTTGATCTTGGCGCTCTTTGCGTCTTGGCGGTTGAGATTGGGTTTATGATGGTTTGTGCATTTAAACCTAAATACGAATATTTCAGGCAAAGACGCTTTCGAGGATGATGTAGAGGCCGAGGAAGATGAAGACATAAGGGACGAGTCGTTCGCCATAACGGTCTAGGAGACGAGCGACCGAGGGATAGCGGACCAGCCGATAACCCGCGTAACACCAAACTCCGACTAATAATAGGAACACGATAATCATCAGTGCGACATCGGCTAGGCTATGGTTAGCGAACAGCGGCACATAGACGCTGATATTATCCGCACCATTGGCGAGTGTAACTCCGGCTACGCTGAGGGTATGAGCGCTGAGCAGACTGGCGAATAAGCCCTTTGTAGGTTGAGCGTTGGAAACATCAAGAGGTTTTTCGTCGTTATCATCATGTTTGCGGAAAAGCTGATATAGACCAAGCGTAATTGGAATGAAGCCCAGCAGTCCGATGAGATTGTGGGGCAGGATCAATGCTCCGGAGAAACCGAGCAGACTGATAGCAATGATGGCACTGAAGCCGAGGTAATGTCCGGCTACGATGTGCCGTTTGCGGAAGCTGGTGTTGACCTGTGCGAAGAACAGCATCAACAGCAGAATCTCATCAATGTTGGTGGTGACGAAAGCGATGGCAGATGTGGCAATGAGCAGCATTTAGAACGTTAGTTTTGGCTGGTTTTGTCGGGCGGAGGGACTTCAAAGGTGGTGCGCGAAGCAGTCTGGTGGCTGAGATGTATGTCACGGGCAATCTCATCAACGGCATCACGGGCAGTATAGGCATCGACACCCGCGAACTTCTGATAAATCTCGACGGCTTCATCCAAGCGACCCTCTTGAATTAGATCGCGGATGCCTGCATCCTGCGCGTCATAGGCAGCTTTTTTCTTTTTATCGCCGCGTTCGTCAGGATGAAGCAAGGTATAGTCAATGGCATCTTTGGAGTCCTTAAGCCCTTGACCTGTGAGTTGGCGATAGCGTTTTATGGCCTCGATCTTATTTTTGTTGGCGAGTGCGGCTTGAACGGCTTCATCCTGAATCGCTTCCCAATCTATTTCAGTGAGTTGGCGGATGGGGTTGCTGCGATCCTGCCGTGAGGCGGTAAGGTAGTTTATAGCGATGAGGAAGCCGATAATGAAAACAATGATAAACAGAATAACAAACGGGGTCATATCAGTATCATCCTTTCATTTTGCGCTCAAGCTGGTCTGCAATCGCCAACCATGCGGCGGTGTCGCGGGCGGTTATGTCGTCATCCAACCAGAAGGAGGCGTAGACCATCTGGCTAATCGGTTCGCCGGATTCGTCGTCAATCTCAGTGCCGTGTATCTGCTGAAACTCCCACATGTCGTTGTTTTCGCCGTACCAGTAAGCCGCGAGTTCCGCCACGATCAGATTACCGATGGCGTTCGCCAGAAAGCGGATGCGATTTTCGTAGGGCGTTTTGCGTTCAGCACTGCGGGCAAGTTCGACGAGCGCCGTTACAAAATTATTCGCACCGGGGCTGTTGTGTGGCAAGCCTGCATCCATTGGCAAGTCGGCGGGCGGCGCACCATAAGAGGCTAACCACACCAGCAAAGAATTCGCCCAACTCTCATCGGGGTGATGCTGCTCGAAGATGGGCAGATGATCGTGGGCGCGGCGCAGACCGATTTCTAAGCCGACAAAATATTCGATTTCGCCTAACACCTCTGCCAACGTGTCTTGTAGGACACTCCAATCACGTTCGAGGGCTGCTGCCCGTAGACGATCCAATGCCTCGGTCATATTACTGCTGTTCTTCGCTAACCGCTTTTATCGTTCCGGTTTCGGTTGTGAGGCGGTCAACGTTAATATGCAAACGACTGAGATGGTTCACTAACAGTTCTTCCATCTTATCAATCTGGTTGCGGAGATCGCGAATTTCGAGTTCGGCTTTGACGTTGACTTCATACTCAATATCGTTGCGGACTTTTTCACGTTCGGTTTGGCGGTTCTGGCTAACTAAGACAAATGTTGAAAGGAAAATCGCTTCCAAAGAGACGATCATCGTCAGTAAGCCAAATGGAAATGGGTCAAAAGGTTGGAGCGAGGGAATAATATTGATATTCAATACAATCCATATGAAGAACCAAATAGCGCTCAAATATACAAACCGTATATCGCCTGCAACGGTGGCAAATAAATCTGCTACGCGTTGGTTGAACGTCCATTTTTGAGCCGCAACTTCATTGACATTACGGGCGACGACACGCTGCTGCACCAGTGTATCGGCCTCGCGGATACGGCGGCTGAGCATGGTCATGATGTCCAATGCCGCGTGCTGATGCGCCTGAAAGAGCATTTCCAAGTCGTGGCGGTCAATAACGAATAGAAAACTGTCTTCGAGCGCTTTAGCCCCTGCCGAACGTGGATCGTTATCTAACAGCGAAAGCTCTCCGAAAATTCCACCGGGTTCCACTGTGCTTAAAACGACGCGTTCCTTATTATCATCCATGAGAAATATTTCGACTTTACCAGATTGCACCACATACATTTTCCCACCTGCGTCACCTTGATTAAAAACAACTTGACCGGCATACACCTTCTCCTGATCAAGCTGCTCGGAAAGTACCTTTACTTCATCATCGTCCAGCAGTGCAAACAGCGGTATTTTTTGCAGCAACTTAGAATTGACAATCGGCATAGCAGGTGATCCTCATCGTTCTTGAATTAGGGCAGATGGTTGAATATCTCCTCTATTGTAGTCCTCAAAATTGAAATGCGCTCATAATTTCAGCACGGCTTCGGCAGCCATCCATAGCAATTTTTCACGGGTGGAGGTTTGGGAAAGCCAATCACGGTGATCCCACAAATCCCCGCTGAGATCATCGCCGCCGTACAGAATCTGGGCGAAGTCTACGCCCCGAAATTTTGCCACTGCGAAGAAGGCCGAGGCTTCCATCTCGACGGTTAAACAACCTGCGGCTTTGCGCTTTTCCATGCGCGGTCGGGTTTCGCGGTAAAGGCCATCAGTCGTCCATGTTTTGCCGAGTACATAGGGGACGCTGTGCTTATCCAATACAGATGTAATCGCGGCGACCCCTTTGACACTTGGGACGGCCTCTTCCTCCGGCGGCAGATAATGATAGGATGTGCCTTCATCACGGATAGCGCTGGTGGGTACGACCACATGCCCGACGGTCAGTTCTTTATTGAGGACACCTGCGCCACCGCAGGCGATAAACTTGCGGCAGCCGAGCGCGATCAGTTCCTCGGTGAAGCCCACCGCGAGTGGTGCGCCCACGCCGGGATGCGTCACAGCGATGCGTTCGCCATCCAGTTCTAACTCGTAAACGGGATTCAACCCTATTTCGCTGCCGAGGTGGGTAATCACACGCCGACCACCATCACGACAAACGCTGGCGATAACATCCTGAAAGAAGCACAAGACACAGCGTTCGGGGATGTCAATCGGTTTGATGACTTTGCTCGGTTCGATGATGGCTTCGATCGTCGGGTCAAAGTCGAGTATCGGGTAAAGTGAGTCAGTCATTTATGTACCTCTTCCGGTTTCAATCCAATAAGCCCAATCTTCACGTCCATTTTGGCGGCAAGCGGCTGCGGCCTGCGCCCAATCGTATTTCAGCGCGATATGTTGAACATTCCAGTGACCATTGTCTTGTTGATCCAAAATTGCATAACGGGCGTGAGGGCTGCCGGTTTCCATCGCGTGAGGATAGGGTGTGTCGTCCATATAGGCAGGCCAACCGACACTGCCGGGGTTGACAATGAGGCGACCATCGGGCAGCCAAACGGTGCGCGGTATGTGGGTGTGTCCGCAAAGAATCACAGACTGAGAAATATCTTTGAGGTAGGCTTGCAGTTGTTTGGTCGATGTAAGGGAGACACCTTGTTCGGTGACAGTTTCGAGCATGTAAGTGGTGTCTGAGTCGGATGTGCCATGACAGCAGAATATATCACCGACGATGGTGGTTGGTGGTAATGCTTCCAGCCACGTGAGTTGCTCGGTAGTCAACTGCGAACGGACGAAGTAGTAGCTTGAAAATTGTCCGGCTTCTTCGGGTGGCAAAAATAAGCAAGTGTCTTCATTGCCGGAGATGTTAATCATCGGTTCGCGCATGATGCGTTCGATAGTAGCGGCGGGAGCCATCGGGCTGTAGACATGATCGCCGAGGTTAATAATGGTGCTGATGCCACGCCGCTTGATGTCGGCTAAGACCGCTTCCAGCGCCCAGATGTTGCCATGAATATCGGCAATGACTGCGAGAGTTGTCAATGGATAGCCCCGTTCGAATAGTAGACAAATAAAAAGCGCCCCTTCATCAAAATAGAAGGAGCGCATTTGTTATCAGAAATGGTCGCTCATCTATCAGTAGATGAATGAGCACGTTCCCGACGCTTCAGGTGTTGCTATGGATTGTGGAGCATCCTAGCACAAAAGGCGATGGGTCGTCAACCGCATTCCAAATGGGCGATGCTGGTGATGAGGATGTCGCGTAGGTGTGGGTCACCAAGTGTGTAATAGACGTGCCGCCCATGTTTCTGCCAGCGTACCAGATTCATCTCACGCAGGTATTTGAGTTGGTGTGATACGGCGGGTTGATCCATACCCAGCGCGGAGGTCAGGTCACTTACACACCACTCGCCGTGAGCGAGTGCCGTCAACATACGAACACGCGTCGGATCAGCCAAAGCCTGAAAGAAACGTGCCACCGTGCGGGCATCATCGGTGGATAAAACTGTGTCCCGTTTCGGAGTCAGTGTGATGTACTGAGTGCCTGCCATATGTTTGTCCCGCCGTTAGAAAACCTAATAACACGGTATCAAGAATTCAGGTTTGGTGTCAATAGGTCGGAGGGAAACATCAAGGCTTCGATGTTATTAAAGGGTTTCGAGGTAGGCTATTAAATCTGCAATGTCTTGTTCGCTCAGTTTGTCCTTGAAGTTTGGGTACATGATGTCACGGAAGCCGGATACGAGAAAAGCGGAAGGTTCGATAATGCTCTGGCGCAGATAATCTTCGGCGCTGAGGCCGGGAACACGTTCGCCTGCCCGTTGGCTGATGCCAATCATTTTGGGGCCGAGGCTGAAAGCGCTCTGTCCGAGGGAGTGGCAGCTTACACAGGGTGGTGCGTCGCCTATGCCGTGGGTGAAAATGTCTGCGCCGTGTGTGGCATCACCGATGAGTTGGGTGTCAGCGATAGATGTGGATACCACTACAGGCAAAAAGTGGCTTAGATCGATGGTACAGCCACTCAGCACAATCATTAGGGTTACTACGAGAATACGGCGCATGATTTGGTCTGGTTCTTCTATTACGTCTGGGTCTCAGTATCAATCAGGATCAGCTATGGATAATTTCGCGTTCAGTACTTTGTTTTAAGGGTTCAATCGAGACGTTCGTTACAGGTTATGCGGGTGTAGCAGAGGAGGCGTACCTCCTCTGCTACTTATAGGCTTCTGAAATTTACTGCTTTAGTTTGAGGACACCACCGGTCATGCCGGGTGCGAAGGCCACCGTACCGTAGCTGACGTAGAGCGCACCATCGGGGCCTTTGGCGATACCGAAGGGGGTAATCAAGCCTTCAGCAACCGGGGTCACACCATTAGCATCCACGGTCACGACGCTGCCGGGGCCGGGGCCTTGTTCGCCCATCTTGGTCAGTTGAACCGCGTACAGCTTGTCACCATCCAACAAAATGTCGATGACGGTATCCAAGTTAGCGAAGGTTTCGACAACCTTGCCATCTGACCAGTGTTCAATCTTACCTGCACCGGGAGCCAAGCCTTCACCGAGGAAGCCGATATAAAAGTCACCATTTTCGGCTATTTCAATGGAAGTGGGAACCGAGTTTTCTTTCCATGTGTTGACGACTTTCAGGCCATTGGCTTCAGTCCAGCTCCAAAGCGTATTTGCACCAGCATCGGTGATGTAGAGTGTGCCATCGCTGCCCCAAGCAATATCGGTGACATTGCTGTCCAGTTCGTTGCCATCCGGATTAAGGGCGACTTCGTTGGGATAAAGAGCAATTACGCGCTTAACCATGTAAGACGCGGCATCGAGTTCGACGACCGAGTCAGCCCAATATTGACCGGGGCCGCTGGATGACACGACCAACCACAGCGAGTCACCGTGCGGAATAGCGCGGTAAAGGCCAGTGGTTTCTTGTTCAGAGGCGTAGCTGGGAATACCTTGAACGATAGGGGTCGATTTGCCATCTGCGCCAATCGAGAGAACCTGACCGGACATGCCGACTTTGAAGGTTGTTTCACCTTCGGGGTTCTTGGCGCTCATGCTCATCTCACCACCGTTACCAGCAACGGCGATGATCAAGTTGCCATTGGCATCAAAGGCGATACCACGCGGGGTGTTCAAGTCACCAAGGACGAGGTCACCGGGCAGTGGTGGCGCGTCCTGTGCCATCGTGCGAGTCAAAGCGGGCATTCCGACAAACAAGCTGGCGGCGAGGATTGTCGCTGCACCCATTTTCAATAAAGCATGTTTCTTCATTTTGTTTCTCCTATAAAATGCTATGGTCATCAAACTGCTTCTTTACTGGTTTGTTTCACCAGTCACGTCGAATGTCATTACTATATGAAAAATTGAAAATGGACTCCTCCGACTAATGGCGGATTTAGTCCCATACATCTGTCTGAATTTTTTTCTCCATCTAACCGATCTTTAGGGATAATCTTCACAGCCCTCCCCTACGAGAAAGACATGGCGTTATTTCGCGTTCAAGCTGCGAATATAGGTGATGACGTTGGCGAGATCGGTCAGGGTGAGGCGACCACCCCGCGCAGGCATGGGTACACCTGTTGTGTTTAGTGGATCAGTTACCGGACGACCTTTTTGGACGAACGTCAAGAGTTCGGCAGTCGTACTCTTGAATGCATTTTGTCACTCCCTTAAAACTGATTGGAACCTTTTTTGCGGCCTCGTCGTCTATGCATATACACTGAGGAAAACAGTTTAAGGAGATAAAAGATGTCACCAGAACCAAATAGCACGATGTTCGGTTGTTTTCCAGCAGTGATTGTGGCGATGATCTTTGGGTTTTTGATGTTTGCAGGTGTCCGACAAGGTGCAAGTGTAAGTGTGATGCCACCCGTAGAGGCTATTACGGTGACAGCACAAGCGGCGCCGGGTAATACAAACGCAGGCCGACAAAGTTTGACGGTTATCGAGAAGGTTGAAACCACTGTCAGCGCCAGCGTACCCGCCAGTGTGACGTTACAAGTCAGTGGTTATCAACCGGATGGCTGTAAGTTTCCGGCACAGGTGCAGCAGACACGCGTTGGAAACGATGTGACCGTCAAGATTTTCCGCATCGTTCCGGTAGATGTGATGTGTACGATGCAATTGAACCCTTACAACGACACCATCACTCTGGAAGGAACGTTCGAGAGCGGTGATTACACGATTGATGTGAATGGGACGGTTGTTGTGTTGAAAGTATAAATCAGTGCTGAGTTAGGAGGGCGGAGAACCCCCCCCACCCTAACCCTTCATCAGCTACCGTCGCAGGCTCCCTCGCTGATAGCCCTTAAACGAGGGAGGGAACTGTACGGAAGGGTCTGTGACTTTTCCTATGAGCGACACCGTTTGTAATCCTGAAGTAAATAACGAATAGAACCTGTACGAAAAGATCGAGTTTGAATCAAAAAGAGCAAAAGGAAAATGTCATGAAAATAGCCAAGTGGATGAGTGTACTAGCCGCAGGTGTGATGATGACCGGAATGGTGGTGGGTGTGGCAGGGGCGCAAGATGCAACCTCTACGCCCACACCTGCGACATTGCCAACAGTAGCCACAACTGCCGCGCCTCAATCGGATGGAGTCAACCTGACTATCTACAATCAGGGAACGGCGTTGGTGCAAGATCGCCGGACGTTCACACTCAAATCAGGCGTAAGCACATTGGACTTCACCGATGTTGCCGCCAGTATTGATGCCACTTCGGTCAGTTTCAAATCACTGACTGATCCGGTTGGAACGAGCGTGCTGGAACAAAATTATGTGTTTGATTTGGTGGGCAGTGGTGCGCTGTTAGAACGCTATCTGGATCAGCAGATTGAGATTGTCACCAATGATGGCACGACCTTTAGCGGTCAACTGCTCAGTGGGCGCAATGGCGAAATTATTCTGAAGCAAGCCGATGGTCAGGTGACGGTTGTCAGCCAATCCAACGTGCGTGACCTGCGTTTTCCGGCGCTGCCAGAGGGTTTGATTACCCGCCCGACATTACGTTGGATGCTGGATAGCAAAGGTGGTTCGCAGCAAGTCGAACTGACTTATCTAACAGGCGGCATAAACTGGACAGCCGATTACACTTTCCTGTTGGCAAATGATAACAGCGCTCTTGATTTGAACGGTTGGGTAACACTGACCAACGGTAGTGGTGCGGCTTTCAAAGATGCCAAAGTCAAGTTGGTGGCGGGCGATGTCAACCGTCTGCCCGACCAACAAGCACAATTTGCATCGGGCATGGTTGCCAATGAAGCCAGTGATATGGCGGTTGAAAAAGTGCAGCAGCGCGATTTCAACGAATACAAACTCTATGAAATTAATCGTCCAGTGACGGTTGGTAATAACGAAACCAAGCAGGTGGAATTTGTCAGCGGGACGAGTATTCCGGCGCATACCTTCTTTGTCTACGATGGCAGTATGCCTTTCTACGGTTATTCCGGCCCGGTTACGGATCAATATTATGGGCAAACGGGCATCTCCGATGTGCAAAATTGGTTGGAATTCACCACTGGCAAAGATAACAATCTGGACGCGGCGTTGCCAGCAGGTCGGGTACGTGTTTACCAACAGGATGTGGATGGCTCGGCTTTGTTAATTGGTGAGAACCATATTGACCACACCCCCAAAGGCGAACAAATCCGGTTATTCCTCGGCAACGCGTTTGATCTGGTGGGTGAACGCAAACAAACTGATTTCAAGTACATTGCCTCGAACGTGATTGAAGAAACCTTCGAGATTCGCCTCCGCAACCGCAAGGAAAATCAGGCGGTCGAAGTGCGTGTGCCGGAACGCCTCTATCGCTGGAGCAATTGGGAAATCCTGAACAGCAGCGATCCCTTTACCAAGCTGAACAGTAACAGCATGGAATTCCGGGTCACAGTACAACCCGGCGAAGAAAAAGTACTGACCTACACCGTGCGCTATACGTGGCCTCGTTAGAAACGGGTCTTTCTGTAGGGGTTTGCCAGCGGCAAACTCCTACACCCAAAATGTATGTGATTTTAAAGGTTTAAAAATGCGTAGACTACCTATTTTGATGGTTACAGCGTTGGCAGCGGTGATTACTTTGGGTGTGGTTGGTCAGCGTGCATCGGTGATGAACGCCGAAGATGCGACGCTAACACCGACTTCTCTACCTGCAACTGCTACAATTCCTAAAACGCCGACTCCTGTCGTGCCGCAATCGGACGGCGTGAACCTGACGATCTACAATCAGGGGACTGCATTGGTGCAAGATCGGCGGACGTTCGCGCTCAAGAGTGGGATAGGGATGCTGGACTTCACCGATGTGGCGGCGAGTATCGACTCGACCTCGGTGAGTTTTAAATCACTAACTGATCCGACAGGCACAAGCGTGTTGGAGCAGAATTATGTCTATGATCTGGTGGGCAGCGGGGCGTTACTATCACGCTATCTCGACCAGCAGATTGTGATTGTGACCAACGATGGCACGACGTTTAGTGGTCAATTGCTCAGCGGACGCAACGGTGAGATTATTCTGAAGCAAGCTGACGGTCAGGTGACGGTTGTCAGCCAAACGAATGTGCGTGATTTACGTTTTCCGGCACTGCCCGAAGGTTTGATTACCCGTCCGACATTGCGTTGGATGTTGGACAGCAATGGTGGCGATCAGCAAGTTGAGTTGACCTATCTGACAGGCGGCATGAATTGGACTGCCGATTACACATTCTTGTTGGCGAACGATAACAGTGCGCTCGATTTGAACGGCTGGGTGACGCTGACGAACAGCAGCGGTGCGGCTTTCAAAGATGCCAAAGTTAAGTTAGTAGCGGGTGATGTCAACCGGATTCAGGTCGATGACGGCCTATATGCCCCAACTTCAGCACCTGCACCTAGCGTGACTGAGTACAACCGACAGGAACAGGTTCAGCAGCGTAACTTCAATGAATATAAGTTGTATGAGATTCAGCGTCCGGTGACGGTTGGTAATAACGAAACCAAGCAGGTGGAGTTCGTTAGTGGCACGAACATTCCGGCGCATACCTTCTTTGTTTATGATGGCGGTGCGCCTTTCTACGGCTACTCTGGCCCGATCACTGACCAATATTATGGGCAGACGGGCATCACCGATGTGCAAAACTGGTTGGAGTTTACGACAGGTAAAGAGAATAATCTGGATGCGGCACTGCCAGCCGGACGGGTGCGGGTTTACCAGCAAGATACTGATGGCTCAGCCTTGTTGATCGGTGAGAACCACATTGACCACACCCCCAAAGGCGAACAAATCCGGTTATTCCTCGGCAACGCGTTTGATCTGGTGGGCGAACGTAAGCAGACCGACTTCAAGATTATTGGCTCGAATGTGATCGAAGAAACCTTCGAGATTCGCCTGCGTAACCGCAAGGAAAATCAGGCCGTCGAAGTGCGTGTGCCGGAACGGCTGTATCGCTGGAGCAATTGGGAAATCCTCAATAACAGCGATGAATATACCAAAATGGATAGTAACAGCATCGAGTACCGTGTGATTGTCCAACCCGGTGAGGAAAAAGTGTTGACCTACACCGTGCGTTATACATGGCCTAATTAGTGCTATAGGATAGCGGTTTAGGCCGCTATCTTATAAGCATCTTCCAGCCACTTGAGCAATTGCGCGTCGATGTCTGACACTTGCGTCAATTTGATGGTGTGTTTAAATCGACGCGCAGACAACTGTTCCCCTTTACTGAGTCGCGGGTCATCCATCGGGTAATCAGTGCGGAAGTGCAATAAAATATAATCTTTGCGCGTATATACCCCTGCAAATCCAGTAGTATTATCCAAATGAATTGAAGTCTGTTTGGGTGCTTCGTGAACCTCTCCATACTGGCGCAGCGCTTCCAACAGGCGGTCATAAATTTGTTTGACAATAGGCAGCTTGTCTTCAAAATGACTGGCAACTGTAAATGTTTTTTCCATCATTCAATGCTCCTTCAGGCAATACCCAGCAATTTAACCACTATACCCAGCACCAATCCGCCTAAGATGCCCAAGCCCATGATTGGCATATAGGATTTAGTAATGATCGCATCTGGCAAACTGAGCAGAATACCAATCAGCAACCCGCGCACAATTGGGTCAATCATCGGTAGAGCATTTGGGATTAATAAGCCAACAGCGAAGCGGTTGATAAACGCGCCTAATATGGCAGCACATTTGTCGGGAAAGGTCATTTTGAGCATAGGCAGCACAGCCACTACCCCAAAAACCACACCGAGTATGACACCCCACATCAGACTGTTCATGCTGCTATTCCTTAACGATGGTATTTACCATTCATGATAGCACAAATCTAGCACGTATGTTCAGGTATTGGTTACTAAATTCCAAATGCGCGAGCGGGATTAGTGACCGTTAGCATATGAATATCGGCATCGGTTGCACCACGCGCCCGTAGCGCTGGAATAAAGGTTTCGATCAGCGCAGTATAACCTCGATAGCCTCCGTTTTTTGGTACGCCGTTCGGTGAACCGACTTCATACCAACCGGCATCATGTGAGAGCAGCACTTGTTCCGCATATCCGTCTTCCATCAGGTTAATTGTGAAATCAACCATCTGTTGGTCTAGAGCATCGTTTGCCCCAATCGCGTCAAACTCGACCCATGCGCCTCGACGTGCCGCCTCTAAATGGATACTCATGTCTGATTCGGTGTGCGCGTGTATCCAGATAAAGCGGCTTAGGTCTTGTCCGGCTTCTTCTAGAATATCCATTTCTGCGCGTGCTGCTCTGCCCCCAATGGTATGGCTACCGATGACCGCGCCGGTTGCTTTGCTGGCGATGGCTGCCGCCCGCAGATTTCGGGCTTCAATTGCGGTTGGCCCATTATCCACTAAAGCCACTTTGATGAACCCTGCTTTGATACTCGTTCCGTCGATGCCTTTGGTGAGGTCGTGTATCCATAGTTCGGCTAAGGCTTCAGCGCTCAAATCCAGCCACTCGGTAGGGATAAAACCTTCTTTATAAACGCCAGTTGGTGCGACGATATGAATGGGTGTCCTCTCGGCTATATATTTGAGAATACCGATGTTCCGTCCGACACCGACCGGCGCACAATCCACAAAGGCAGTTACACCTGCGGCTTGGATGGCATCTAAGTAAGGTTTGACCAATTGAGCAACAGCTTCTGGATCGGCCTCGGCATAATTAGGCGCGAATGGCCCGCGCAGATCCACAAATAAATGCTCGTGCGGCAGCATCAAGCCCAATGAGTCGGTCGAAATCGGCCCTTTAATAGTTTGTAAAATAGCCACTGTTAATCCCTTTTATAAAAATCTTCCCTGCTCATTGTGTTTGATTATTCGTATTTTGAACACAAATGCAAAGTCATCCATATAAAATTAGGTTCGTCCGACTGTTTTTATGCCACAAAATTGACTCCAAATCCTTGCCTCCTGCATAACATTAACGCTTCCTTTGCGGGTTTTGATTGCGCTCTTGACCACGATAATGCTATATTGAATTTCAATAGTGTTCTTTCAACACACTTATTTGATATTCTCGCAGCATCCTTATAAGGGGGGAAGTAGATGAAGGATACAGTTCGGTTTTCGAGTTGGTTAGCTTTATCAGGTATTTTGTTGGCGGCGCTGGGGTTTGCGCTGGTTCTTTCCACACCACAGCAGGTCGTCGCACAAAATGTCCGCAGCTTTGTAGGGGCTACTCATTCCAGCCCGATCACGTTAAATGCTGACGATACGTTGATGGCTGTGGTTAACCCGGACGTTAACACCGTGACATTCTTTGACGTGGGTGGAGATAAAAATGTCTCTCTGGGTGAAATTGCAGTCGGTAAAGAACCCAATGGGGTCGTATTATCGCCCGACGGCAAATTTGCGTATGTAGCCAATACGGTGGATGGTACCGTTTCTGTACTACAAGTTGATGTCTCTAAACAACCGGTTGCCTCTGTCATTGCGACGCTTCCAGTTGGGATTGAGCCTTACGGAATTGCAAGCACTCCGAACGGTTCGAAACTTTACGTCACGAATTCCCGTTCAAACTCGGTTAGTGTGATTGATACTGTAAGCAATACGGTTGCTAAAACCATTACTAACATTGGTCCCTCAGTAGGCGCAGAACCACGCGGCATTGCCATAACGAACAATGGCAACGATGATGATACGGATGAAACCGTGTATATCACCCACTTTTATTCTTTTGCCAACCAAGGCAAGCTCGATGGTGAGGATGATAGCAAGACAGGTCTTTTAACCCGTATCAGCACAAAAACTGATGCGGTCGCAGGGCAGATTGTCCTGACAAACATGGCAGATACCGGCTTCAAAGCGGTGGGTGATGCTATTAACCGTGCTACAGAGGTTAAAGACCCCAAATTTGTGACCGGAGCCTATCCGAATCAGATGCAGGCCGTGGGCATCAAGAATGGTTTTGCCTACTTGCCTAATGTGGGTGCTTCCCCCAACGGACCGACGCGTTTTAATGTCAATACACAGGCGCTGGTTCTCGTCATTGACACAAAGACCAATCAGGATACGAAGTTGGTGGTCAATCTGCATAAGGCCGTTGCCGACCAGCCCGAGGGAGTCCCGAAATTGTTCCTCGCTAACCCTTGGGCAATTGATTTTAAAGATAATGAAAATGTTGGCTATGTGGTGAGCGCAGCCAGTAATGTCGTGGTTAAGGTGGCAGTAGACCCAACCACAGGCGCATTGACTGTTCAAACGAACCCGCAAACGAAAGCCGTGCAATCTGTGAATGTGGGGCGCAATCCGCGTGGGATCGCTCTCAATAACACCGACACACGCGCATATGTGATGAACTATATCTCGCGTGATGTGACGGTTATTGATGTGACACGCTTCCCTGAACAGGTTATTGCCACGATGCGCTCCAGTACCTTGCCAGCAGCAGGAACGCCGGAGGAACTCGTTCAAGCGGGCAAAGAACTCTATAACACCTCAATTGGGGAGTTTGCGAACAGCGCGGGCAATATGGCGAATGCAGGCTGGCAGGCTTGTGCGTCTTGCCACCCGTGGGGACTTTCAGACAATGTTGTGTGGATTTTTGGCTCAGGGCCACGGCGTACAGTTTCGCAGCACACGGACTTCCTTGGCGGAACGATGCGGGCGCTGAACTGGTCAGCACTCTTCGATGAAGAGCAGGATTTTGAACTCAATATTCGTGGGATATCCGGCGGAGCAGGGTTGCTATTGAATGCAGATGGCAGCGCTCTTGAAGATGCTAAGAATATTGGTGCGTTAGCTCTTGGAGACCCGGCTGCATTGGCAGTTCCTAATTCGACCCGTAACCAGCTTCAGGTACGGACACCTTCTGGCAGTCTGATCAATGCTTGGGATGCGATTGTGGCCTATGAAAAGACCATTCGTGCGCCAATATCTCCTTTAAATGGGAGTGATAATCCAGACATTGCCGAGGGACGGCAAATATTTATCAACAACAACTGCCAGGTCTGTCACGGTGGAGCTAAGTGGTCAAACAGCTCGATTGCTGGCCCGGTTACTGATATTGCTCTGATTGCCCGTGGGCAGATTATCGGTCAGTTGGTGAATGTCGGCACATTTAATCCGGCTGACAAGAACGAGGTACGCGCAAATGGTAAAGCACCGCTAGGGGCGGACGGATTTGTGCCACCCTCATTGTTGGGTTTGTTTATGTCAGCACCCTATTTCCACAATGGGTCGGCTCCTTCGCTAGAGGTTGTGTTTAGTGAGCCGTTTGCACAACATCGGGCAGCAGGTACAGGTGGGATTGACGGCCTGACCAATCCTGAGGACATTCGTAAACTGGTGACGTTCCTCTCCTCGATTGATGCTTCAACTGAGCCTATCGAGCCGTAACAGAGGCACTTTGTAAGCTCCAAAAACAGGGAGTCGATTTCAAAATCGACTCCCTGTTTTATTTATTTTTGCGGGGTAGCGGTTGTTTTCGGATGGGTATAAAGCGGGAAAACCAGTGGGTCGGGCAGCGCGTCTACCCCTGAAAAACTCATCAGGGCATCATTTACCCACAGATCAGCTAATAAATCAGGCAAAGAACCACGGATTGAGTCTGCGCGGTCGGATGGGCAGCTAATATTAATGGTTACCAGTTGAGATTGGTTAGCAACGACAATTGCCATCACCAGCGAGACATTTTCGTTGGTATCATTGACCAGATAATAAGCTGCGTCATTGCCATCCCAAGTGAAGGTTTCGGGTTCGCTGACGGCTGAATCACCCACGAGGTCGGGGCGGGCGATAATTTTCTCTAGAATACGCCGCGCGGGATGGGTATCTGCGCTGACTGAGGCGGGGAACTCATCCACCCCATGCACGAAGACATAAACCTGCATCCCCATGAGTTTACCGGGGTTGTGAATGGAGCTTTTTCGCTCGGCAATCAAAATGCCATCGTCCATTTTGCGCCCATTCCAACCGGGTGGGACACCCATATTAATCTTAACACCCCTCAAATTCGCGCTTATGCTTTTGGCTGTTAGCGCGGGGGTACTGGAAGGGGTTGGAGCAGGAGTCTCGGTTGGCTCGATTGTGCCTTCACAGGCGACGATTCCCAAACTAATGCCTATGTAGAGGCTCAAAGTCAGCAATTTGCGAAATACTTGGTACAGCACAGGCACATCCACTCAACGATTACATCTATGCAATTTAGCATATTGAGTATACGCCCTGAGTTATAGGCAGTGCCTGAAAATAAGGTAAGTGATTCCTCAGAAAGTTAGATGATAAGGCCAGCCTGCCGTAAATAGGCGAGCGAGGCGGGTAGATCAGTCATGAATTGGCTGGCGTATTCGGCGTTTTGCCCCGGATTACCACACTCTAACGCTAACCAACCGCTATAACCCGTTTCTTTCAACACCTTGCCGATGGCGGTGAAGTCAATCATGCCTTGACCGGGTAAACGGCGGTTGCTATCCGACAGGTGGATGTAACCAATATCGGCGGCATAATCTCGAAGTGCTTGCAGGCTGTTCTGTTCTTCCATCGCCATGTGGAAAACATCGGCACTGAGCTTGACTTGCGGATGATCTTTAATTTTACGGCGCACTTTGATGGCATCCGCCAGCGTATTTAGAAAGTGCGTTTCGTAGCGGTTGATCGGTTCGATGTAGAGGTCAATGCCGATGGCGTAGACATAATCGGATAGGGTACGCAGGTGATTGTGGAGCATTTCGTATTCCAACTGCACCACAGATTTATAAGGGGTGAGGTCGGGCAAAGTTGGCTCGGCAAAATGCGGCACGAGGATAACACCCTCCGCGCCCAAATCCACACCATCCACAACTGAGCGACGGAAAGCGGCTAAGGCTCGTTCGCGTTCGGGACGGTCGGGGTCAAGCAAGCGCCCCTGTCTTCCGTGATTAACAGCGGAAATGGCTACACCGGTTTGTCGTGCGGCCTCGGCCAGTTCGGGTACGCGGGTGGTTAAGCCACTTCCCCACACTTCAACGCCAGAGAAGCCCAAGGCATGAGCATTCTGAAAGCGTTCGAGGGTCGTTTTACCGGAGAGCATGTCTTCTTGGATGGCGAGGCGCATGAGAGAAAGTCCTTAGTCGGTGGTCGATAGTCTTTAGCTGATAGTTTACAGTCATCAGTCAAGGCGATACAAGTTCCAAGAAATAGGTTGCAAGTTATTGGCAAAAGATTGGCGAAAGTTGTCAATCTTGGCAACTTTACAGGCTATTTGGGTGTCGATTCGGCGGATCGCTCGGCTGCGGACACGGCGAAGCTGGCAATGGGGCTGCCGCCGCCAAGATTGCCAATCGAAACCCCTAACCCCAGCCCTTTCCCCGTAGTAACAGGGCAAGGGAGCTAATACAAAAATTGCGGCGGCGCTGGCGGCGGTTGGTCAGATGTTAAGATGCGAGGGAGATTAGAGGGCTTGTCAACGCCAAGCCCCTACGATTCCTATATCAATGATATTCGATGTGACAAACGAAAGGGTTACATTTTGGAAGAACATTTTGTAACTCTTTTGAGGCGTTGACGCTAACGATTTTGAGAGAGTGAAAGTGTTAAGCGGGTTGGAGGATGGTTAGGAGTCGGTTTATGATGGTTTGTGGGTTTAAACCTAAGTCATAATATTATTGGTAAACAGTCACCAACTACATCTCCAATGGAAATGCAATGCAATTGAATCGCCAAGTCGCCAAGATCAAGGCGGAGTAACAAGCGGCGGGCTGGATTAATCCAGCCCCTACAGAGAGTGGTAGTCAATAAGAGGAGTGTAGTAATAGGGCAATGTTTGGTTGCTAAGGCGATCTCAAGGCAGCAGCTTCAACATGTGCATGAAAGTGGTTTCGCTGTAACCGGGATGACTTTCATAGCCCGTGATGGAATAGCCGAGTCGCTCGAAAAAGGCTTGATTACGAGGCAGCGCTGTTCGGACACTCAAGCTCACACCTGCATAGTTTTGCGCCTTCGCTTTATCCTCAACGGCTGCGACTAAGGCCTGTCCGACTCCGTTTTGACGGAAAGAATGCAGGACAGCCAACCGTCCAAAGTAGAGATGATTTTCACCTTCAGGGTAATAAAGTACACAACCGGCTGCGATGTCATCAATAGAGGCGATGATGCCGCCGCCCTGTTCGAGTTTGGCACGGATTTTGTCGGGCGTTTCGTTATGTGCGCCAGAGGGCGGGTCGATTTTGCCACGCTGTTCCTCAAATGCGGCACGAATCAAACTGGTCATGAGTGCAGCATCATCTAATGTGGCAGCGCGTAAAGTGAGATTGGTCATGATGGTATCCGTCAGGGATGATTTATAGAGATAATTATTATAATAAGGACGCAGCGGCAATTCATCCCAAACTTGGTCTTCGATGATCTCAACTTGGCTGTGATGGCATCGGGACAGAAGTTAATAACTGCCGAACCGGAATGACATGAACAACCCCTTCTACACCACCATAAGCAATATTTTCACCATCTGGACTCCATGCGACCGCATCGAGCCGTGATGCTGCTTGAAGGATTGCGACTTGCTCCCCTGTTGCGGTGTCCCAAACTCGAAGTGTTCCATCAATGCTGACCGTGGCTAAATGTCGGTCGTCAGCACTCCAACTAACGCCGCTCACCAAATCGGTGTGACCTTCGAGAACCAACAGCGTCTTGAAGGTGTTTGCGTCCCAGATGCGGATAGTCTTATCAGCACTGCCGGTTGCGACTTGCTGACCGTCGTGGCTCCAAGCGATGCTACTAACGCCTTCGGTGTGTCCATCTAAGTCCGCCACAACGTGGTTGGTTTTTATGTCTAGGATGTAAGTCACTTGGCGGGCACGAATCAGTAAATTTGTTCCATCGGGACTCAGGGCGATACCTCCACCTCCATATCGAGTGAAGCCTATAGTTTCGCCTGTGGTAACATCCATCATGATGATCTCATTGCCGACTGTTACCACAATCAGCTTTTTTCCATCAGGAAACCAATCGACATCAATGCTGCCATTTAAAAGTTGTTGTTGGGTTGCAACGATTTCACCTGTTGCGATATCCCAAATATGAGTCCCATAAGTATCGACACCTGCGGCGGCAATCTCTGTCCCGTCCGGTGACCATTTCACTTTATAGATGTCACATTCATTTCCATAAAGGCGCTGTTGCAGTTCGAGGGTTTGGGCATCCAGAACTTGAACGGCATACGTATCTGGATAGTAGGCATTGCATGGTTGTATACCACCACCGACCGCAATTTTCGTTCCGTCGGGACTCCAATCAATGCTCATGATCAGGTTGATGGGTACATCAGGTTGAAATGTGGGGATAGGTACGGGCGTACTGGATGCCAGAATTTGCCCGACATCAACAATTTGTACTTTGAATTCTTGTCCCCTAATGTCGTTTATGCCGTAAACCAGCTTTTGACCATCAGGACTCCACACTATAGGCCCAACATTGCTGGCAAGTGAAAAAAGAAGCTGCTGTGTCACGGTATCCCAAACTTGTACCACACCATCATCACTAATCGTTGCCAGTTTTTGACTATCGGGACTCCACTGAAGGCGGCTTACACCGTCTGTATTAAATGCAAACAAAGACTGTCCAGAACTCGCGTCCCAAATTCGTACCGACTTGTCATAGCTGCTGCTGGCTATTTTTTGACCATTCGGACTCCAATCCAGTGCGGCGATGCCGTCAGTATGACCTTTCAATGTCAATATTTCTCCTCCAGTCGTGCCATCTACGGTGTAGATCATGTTATCATCAGTACGCGCCGTCACCAGCTTAGTGCCATCGGGACTCCAATCGATTAAAGATCCCCCAAGGGCAGTTAAACTTTTCGTTTTGCCGGTTGAAACATCAAAAATATCTACACCTCTATATGTTCCAAAACCATTGTCTGAAACCATCGCCAGTTGTTGGTTATTGGACGGTCTCCATTTCACTGATGTTATACCTATGCTTAGTCCATGATCTTCGTCTCGGGTCAGCAGATGACCCGTTTGTGTGTCCCATACTCTGATGCCAATATTGTCTGAACTTGCTGCGGCCATTCTTGTGCTGTCCGCATTCCAATCTACAGCGGTGATATTGCAAGTCGCTCCTTCGAGAGTCTGCACCACTTGAAGATTGACCGTATCAAGGATCTGAACAGAATAATAGTCAGGCGATTTATCGCACGAATAGCTTCCATGCCCGACGGCAATTTGGCTTCCATCGGGACTCCATGCGAGATTCGTAATATACATGGGTGGTGGCAGCGGCGTTGGTACAGCAAAAACGGGTATAAAAGATAGGATTATGTAGCTGAACACCACGATGAAAATGACAAGCCTTTTACTTGAAATTTTTGAAGCCATATGAGCCGCCTCACAGTCGGTTGAATACATGTCTATAGAAGGAGAAATCAGTTCTTTTCTACATCATACCTGTTTATGCTGAGGAACGGCCTGATGATGTGCCTATGCTTCTCATACCGTTGATGCTTGGGCTGAGGGAATTATATAATCAAAACGGGTAACTTTATCGTCACCCGTTTTGATTACTCGATTTACAATTTGTATCGCTTAGCAGCGATAGGCCAGATTATAGACAAGTGCGATTTAAGGTTTGAATGGGGCTGGCACAGATTCCCAGTCGAACAAAAGTTGTCCTTCCAGTTTCATACGGGCAGCAGCTTCACGGACTTTTTGTACAGCGGGCAAAAGTAGACCAATGAGTATCTCATTGTCGCCATCACCACTCACAAGAGAGAGTTCAAGTGCAATGCCTGCGTCACCCTTGCCATCTGCGGCTGGTATAGGAACCGGCTGCGCGAGGAGGATGGGGAGGAGGTTATCTTCGCTGGTTTGTGTGACCGAGCCATCGCCAAATGTGCCTAACCACAATGGATCCGGCAGCGGGTCAGGGCCGGGCAAGGGGCTGGTGATGTCCAGAACTAACAGATCGATGCCACCATCGGGAGGCGGCTCCGTGGGTATTGTCCACAGGAACAGTTTGAAGCACGAGTTGCCTTCTTTACAGCCGGGATTAGGAAGTGGTTCGCGCAGTGTACCGATGCAAATCCCTTTTTCAGTGCAGATGGTTTCCACGCCGCCATCATGAGGATCACCGTTGGATAGGTTGACGATCAACGGCGATACACACATGGCATTTGGTGTACATTCATCAGGTGGCGCATCAGGTTTCGATGTCAATTTGCCCAGACTTGCGATGACTCCCGGCGTGATGTCACAATTGCCGACGAGCTTCACTGCATCCGAGCGCACCCAACCAGCGGGTGAAGCCACTTGATACCATTTTTCACCTTGAAGATTGTTGTAAATGCCGACAACACTGGCATATTTACCGACTGCCACCGAAGCAACAATCGCAGCATCAATAGCTGGTGTCGAACGAATATTGGCAGCATTTGATGAGGCGGGGGTTACGCTGCATATGGTGGGTGGTGGCAAGCTGATGTCCTGTGGCGATGTTACAGCCGTGGCCTGTGCTTGGGTTGTTTCAGGACAGCCGTTGAGCGATGCAGGGCCACCCGCATCCGGACATTGATCCATACCATCTAGCGTGCCGTCACCGTCACGATCTCCCGGAAGACCACTGATGGTTTCACCTGAGGGTGTGGCAGGGCAAGGAATTTGTCCGCCTGCGGCATTCATACAACCGGCTTGGGCGGCGACCATCGAAACAGAAAACAGCGAAAGCACAAAAAGCATGAGTAAACCCATTATGAGACGTAATTTCATGAGTCTGAAGCTCCTATATCTATCAAAAAGGTAATTACGATGCATGAATTAATCTTAAAGGTAATGTGCCTTAAAATTTATAAAGATTGTAATTTAGACGGTAATTGTGGTCTATTTAGGGGACACCGAGTTTGGAATTGGGCATAACCATAAGGCCGATTCGCGTTTCATTGTGAGGCTGAGTAAGGTAATATCTGTCTTAAATATTGATCTGTGTAAACTTGACCTTTATGGAGATGCTATGCCCAACTTGAGACAAAAAATCCTCGTTTTGTATTTAGCCGATTCAGCGCTGGATAGTAAGGTAATCGCTTGGACGATTTATGATGGCACAGGTAAGGAGAATCATACGACTGGCGACAGCGATACACCGCCGTATGCAACGGGTATGGATGCGCTCAAGGCCGGTTGGCGCGTCATCCAATTTCCACAGTTGATCCCGCCGTATCCCGGTGCGGAGTTCAGTACCTCTTTTAACAAACACGAATTTATCTTTGAACAATTGGAGGAAGCGCATGGTTGATAAAAAATATTTACTGACCTCGGAACAGATGGCTTCATTCGCGGCGCGGGGTTTCCTGCGCTTCGACAGCCTGATCCCAGATGAAGTCAACGAGCGGGCGATGCGCGAAATTGACGCGGGTGTTCCGGCGGCTGCGGCAGGCACACCCCTTTCACAGTGTTATGCTGCACCATCGACATTGGGCGAAATTCTCCGTTCGCCAGAGATCGAAGGCATCATTTACAGCTTGGTCGGCCCTGACCCGTTATTCGATCATCAGGCAGTTCATGTGCGCGAACCGAATGAGGACTCGGCACAGCATATGCACGGCGACTCGATCATCGATTTGCGGATGCACTTCGACATTCAACTGATGTACTTCCCGCATGATGTGCCGATTGAAATGGGTGGCACACTGTTGATTCCCGGCAGCCAATATCGACGCATCAATGAGATGGACATCGCCCGTTATCAGAATATCGTCGGGCAAATCTCGATGGTGTGTAAGGCAGGCACGATCTTGGTGCTGCATCACGGCATCTGGCACTGTGGGCGGCAGAACAAGAGCGACAAACGCCGTTACATGTTCAAGGTGCGTTTGAATCCAGCGGTGCGCCAACTGCGTCTGTGGAATACGGACGACTTGGATGAGACTGTCAACAAGCCGACTCCGATTTTCAGCAAGGAAACACCCAAGGAAGGTGTACAGGCGATCCTGAGCAAACGCGAACCGTGGTTTGAGGAAGGTGCTGCGCGCTTGGAGATTATCAACCGCATCAAGTTCTGGCGCTTCCTAACCGGTGACGACAATTTTGATGTGCATTATTGGATGACACGGCTGGAGAATATGCCGGAAAATCGTGTTTCGTCGGGATTTGGCTTTCGGGCAGGCTAAACCCATCCTCACGCCTAAATCCCCTCTTCATTTCATGGCTTCACAAGGCGACAGTTTTGAACAGATATGGGAAAATGGGAGGCTCACAGAGCCTCCTCTACGAGAAGATAGATCGCTGGTTTTGAAAAGTATCGTCTCCTGAAATTTCATCGCAGAGGGTGAACAAATTCTTGGTTGATTAGACCTCGCCGCGCACCATGCCGATGAGACGATCCAAGACGCGATGACCATCGGCACGAAGGGCGTTGTGTTCGTACTCGTTGGTGATCCACAACTTGATGCCTTTGATGTGCGCGGCGGTTTCCTCGGCATATTGGCGCTCGACATACATATCGTTGTAGTAAACGGTAGCGGCGACTGGCACAGCGTTATTTTCCAGTACTGCCACGTCATAAAGCGCTGACCAATCTTCATCGGATGCGATGAGTTCGGCGGCTTCTTTTAGAGGTTGCAGATAACGATAATCGTCAAACATCCACGAGAAAATCATTTCACCTGTAAAGTAAATCGGCTGGTCGGCGGTGATTTCAAAAGCGGGATATTCGGCACGGACGCGCTCGGCTGCCCAGCGGGTGGCGGAGTCTTGCCCGTAGATCGACTCGTGCAAGATAGCGAAAATCGGATGACGGGGATAATCGGTTTGGTCTTCAATGCCACACAGGAAGGCATAACCTAACTCGTCGCCGTTTGTGCCTTCAAAGGCTTGCTCCAACAGATAGTGAATATCCTCAAAGCCGTTGCTTGCGCCAAAGGCTAATCCAAGCTGCTGGAAACGCCGCGCCGTGAGTTGATCACCCTGTGGTAAGCACACCATTTCATTATTGAGTACATCAACAATCTGGCGCACACGCTGCACATCATCAGGATAGCGCTGGAAGTAAAGTTGATTCTTATCCATGACGCGTTTGTAAGTGGCGCGGTAAACCTCATCAGCACTGCGAAGGGCAGGCGGGATGCCTCCGGTGATGAAGGCTTCACGCAGGCCATCAGGCGCAAAGGAGAGATAGGTGGTGATGCAGAAGCCACCATAACTTTGTCCGAGTGCGCTCCATTTGACACCTGCACCGAGCAGTTGGGTACGGATAAACTCGGCATCACGCACGATATTATCGGCGCGGAAGTGCTTGAGGTAGTCGGCCTGTTCGCGGGCGGTTTTGAAGCGGGCAAGTGACTGGTGATTAACAGGCGTACTCAAACCTGTGCCGCGCTGGTCGAGCAGCAAGACGCGATAGTCTTTGAGGGCACGTCCGAGCCAACCGCCGTTATCCATCGGACGCGGGGCAGATGAACCGGGGCCACCTTGAAAGAAAACCAACATGGGCAGGTTATCATGCTCATGGTCGGGCGCGACGACTTCCCGCGCAAAGACGGTGATGTGTGTGCCATCGGGTTGGTTGTAATCCAGCGGGACATCGAAGCGGTGATCGGTGATAACAAGGCCCGGGATGCGGTGGGTTTGGTCAGGCATAAGTCAGCAATCCTTGAATGGTGAGATTGCGACGAGTATAACCCGATTTAGATGGGTGTGGCTGCGGGATGGGATTGGTCTTATCGGGTGGTCAATCAGTCGATAAGTTAATTCGAACCCCCACCCTGTAGTAACAATGAGGGGGCTTTAAATGCCGGACGAAGCACGATTCATTCCTACAAAGCTATGAGCTTCACATCCCATCAGCATGAAAAACTTTTCCACCGTTTAGTGTGGTGCTACCCTGTGTCGTGGCTTCCCGCAAAGAGAGAACTTGTTCGCAAAACATCCTTTCATTCCTTGATAATATGGTCTGAGAGGGGTGATGAAAAATCCCTCTCAGACCGTTCCCTACAGCAACGAAATACTTATGGAACTTCAAGCAATTATTTAACGCTGCTTGAAGCGATAAGCTGAGAGGTAATGACCTTCGGGGTCTCGGGCAAGGAAGTAACGACCGAAAGGCATATCTGCCGGTTCGCTAATGATCTCGACACCTTTTTCCTTCCAACTTTTGTAGGTAGCATCGACATCTTCAACCGCGAAGCTCAGTTCCATACTGCCGGGATGTTGTTCTTGGGCAGGTGGAAGTGGGGTCGATTTCTTATCTTGTAGGCCGATGATCGCACCCCCTTCGGATGCGTGAAGGGTGGCAAAAATGTCTGACGCAATCGAACCGCTATCGGACATACCCAGTGCATTGATGTAAAAGGACTTCGACTTCTGGAAATCGTTCACGTAGACAAGGATGTAATTCAGGTTCATTTCTAGCTCTCCTAGTAGTTGATCTCACTTACAAATTCAGTATAAAAGAGCCGAGTGACACCATTATGTCAGCAGCGTTTTGGCTATTTGGCGATTGCTTCGGGCGTATTATTTTCGACCATGCCTCTCGCCTCGTTGATAACGATCTCGCGTAGGAAGTCCGGTTCTAAAACGCGGACATGTGATCCCCAACCCAGCAGCCATTGCAAGATGTCACCGGGCTGCTGGATATTCAAGGTGATGAGTAAACCGTCGGGGCGTTCCGCCTCCGCTACTTGAAAATAGGTGGGGTTTTCGCGCACCCATCGCGCTGTCTCATGGTCGAAAAGCACCCGCACAACGACATTCCGATCACGCGCCGGTTCTCGTTCAATTCTGAAATCTACAGGACGATTAAAAATCTTATCAAGAACAGTAATGTCCTCAATACGGTCGATGCGGAAATGACGCTTCTCTTGTCGTAAGTGACAATAGGCCATCAATATCCACGCGCTGCCGATATGAACCAGCGCATAAGGATCAGCATCACGCAGGCTCGGTGTGCTAGATGTGCCATCACGCGGACGTGAATGGTAGCGAAAGCGTACCGTTCGACATTGGATAATCGCTCGTCGCAGCAGTTGCAGGGTTTCCGGTGGGAAAGGGCCATTCAAGGCAACAAAGCGGATGCTGTTCTGGAGATATTCCACTTCCTGCCGCAGTTTATCGGGCAGCACCGCCACAATTTTATGATTGGCGGAGTGAGCCGCATTTCGATACTGCGCGTCAAAATTTTGGGCGACAAAATCCGTGCCAAGGAGCAGCATAATCGCTTCATCAGCGTTAAAGGTTAACGGCGGCAAGAAATAACCCTCGACCAGTGAATACCCTTGCCCCGGAATCGCCACAATCGGCACACCCGACTCAGAAAGCGCTTGAACATCACGATAGATGGTGCGTTTTGCGACCTCGAAGGTCTTGGCAAGGTCTTCAGCGCGAACCTGTCGCTTTGCCTGTATCGCAAGGACAATCGCCAACATCCGATCAGTACGGTTCATGCACTTCCCCTTTGCGACAGATACGCTTCCAAATTATGACATTATATCCAAAGTTCGGTGACAAATATCGCAAAAGAGAAAATTTGTTCGCAAACTTCGAAAAAATTCACTATAATGGATGTGTCGGCTAGACGGGATTCGGCAATCAGGGGGTATGGCCTTGACGGGAAAAACAGAGAACGCAGGACTGCGCCGATTGTATCACCAGCGCATTTCCCACCCACATTTTATGGACGCGGCGGAAGTCGTGTCATGGTTGGGCGCGATGCAAGGACAGGATTACATCGGCACCAAATGGGCGTTTGGTTTGCGCTTACCGGGCAGCACCGAAACCGACATTGATCAGGCGATTGCTGACAAAGTGATTATGCGGACATGGGCGATGCGTGGGACTCTGCATTATGTCGCGCCTGCCGATATTCATTGGATATTAGGTTTACTCGCACCGCGCCAAATTGCCGGAAACAAAGGCCGCTACAAAGAACTTGAACTCGATGAACCGACACTGATTCGCAGCACGGAATTGATCGCCAAAGCGTTGCAAGATGGTCAGCATCTTTCTCGCCCCGAATTGTTCACCATTCTCGAAGCCAACGACATTTCCACGGCAGGACAACGCGGAGTCTATCTGTTGCAGCGGGCGGGATTGGAACGGCTGATTTATCAGGGTGAGATGCGCGGCAAAGACACCACCTTTCATACGCTGGATGCAGGTCAAACGCTGCCAAGAGATGAAGCATTAAGCAAGCTAGCCTATCGTTATTTCAGCAGTCGCGGGCCAGCAACCTTGGCGGATTATGTGAACTGGTCAGGATTGCCGATTACCGAAGCGCGTGCTGGTTTGGAGAGCGTCAAATCCAAGCTGATTGAGGAGACCGTGAACGATCAAATCTATTGGTTGTCGCAAGAGAAGCATCAGCAGCCTGAACGTTCATTGTATCTACTGCCGGGATTTGACGAATATATCCTTGGTTATAAAGATCGCACAGCGGTGGTCGAGCCGGAATTTTTGGACGCGATTTGCCCCGGTGGCAACGGTATCTTCAAGCCGACGATTGTCAGTGATGGGCAAGTGGTCGGGATATGGAAACGTACCCTGAAGAAAAAGACGGTGGAAATCACACTCGAACCTTTTAGACCGTTAGGTAGTGATGAGATGGATGTGCTGGTTGAGGCGGCAGGGGGATATGGCAGGTATCTGGGACTGACACCCGTTATTCAATAATCTTTTCAGGAGGCTAAGATGAACACTTTTGTGCAACAACATGGCGCGGTGTATCACGAGACGCAGGTGCTGCGCGAACAGTTGATGGATTTGCTAAGCGATGCTGACTTAGCCTTCACACCCGGTGGCAGCAACCCGACTTTGGGTGAACTGTGCAGAGAGATGGCGGACACCGAGGCGGCCTACATTGGATCACTCCAACTGTTTAAAATGGATTGGTCGTACCGCAATCCACAGCAGGGTTTAGCCCAAAGCGTGAGCCAGTTACAAGCCTTGTACAGTAAGTTGGACGGCGATCTCAAAACCACCATGGAAGGTTTAACCGACGACGATTTGACCAAAACGATTGATCGCGGTTGGCCTGTGCCTGTTGCGACACAACTGCATATCTACCGTGAAGCACTGCTGATTTATTACGGCAAGATCGCGGTTTATCTGAAGGCGATGGGTAAACCGATGCCCAAGCAGTGGCAAGAATGGATTGGCTAACATGACAAAAGCCAAAATAACAGGCGGTTCTCCGGTGCTGCTGGTGCGAGATGTCATCCAATCAGCGGCTTATTGGCGGGATAAGTTAGGGTTCACGGACCAATCCATACACGGCAACCCGCCCAACTTTGCGGTCATCAGACGCGATGATTTCAGTGTGCTGCTGGCACAAGTTCCGGCGGGTCAAACCTTCATCCCCAATTGGCAAGTTGCCGATAAAACATGGGATGTCTATATTCGTGTGGATGATGTGGAAGCGATTTATGCGGAGTTTCAAGCCAGCGGCGCGATCATTGATTACTCACTGTACGTCGCACCACATGGGTTCAAAGAATTTGGTGTGCAGGATTTGGACGACCACGACATTGCTTTTGGACAGATTATCCAATAAAAACATGATACCGATTTGAAAGGGTTCGTCCTCTACATGGATGAGGGAGAATGACTTAAAAACATCTCCCTCATTTGATTATTCGTCGATGCGGCTAATCACAGCCTATTCTAGGAATTGATGACGCTGCACTGATTTGCTGCACCGCCCCTAAAATATCCATCTCTGTCCAGTTTTCCACAACCAATCCATTCTCAATCCGAAAAATACACATACCATGCATTGTGATCTCGCAGTGCGTTGCCGCGATTCCCATAAAGTCACCCTTGTGCGTTCCGCAGTATGTTACGCGCAACACCAAGCGATCATTTGCAGGAATCGTATCTTTGATATACATCATAAAGTCAGGAAACGCATCATAAAAGCTGCCTATAAAACTTTTAAAGCTTGTTCGATTAAGTACCGGTGTCAGGGGGAAATGAGCGATGAAATTAGGTGCAAAAATCTCATCTGCAATATTCATATCTGGCTTATTGAACATGTCATCAAAACGTCGAATAAAGACCTCGAATTGGTTGGTAATCATTTGAAATCCTCGGTTTAGATTTTCGGACGAGAAGGATACTCAACAAAGCCCACCGATGTTTGTATCCTCTTAATTGAACTATTTCTGCTTCAGTCAATTGTTACCTGAGTAACTTTCAACACTATTAGACTTCAGAATTTTGCTGTAATGTTGCTTTATACTATACAAAAATTCATACAATTATTCATACACGGATGTTCAAGAGGCGAAAAATGTACGACAATTTAACGTTTGGCAATTGGCTCAAACGCCGCCGCAAAGAACTCGACCTCACCCGTGAAGAACTCGCCCAACAGGTTGGTTGTTCACCGATCATGATTTATAAAATTGAAGCTGGCGACCGCCGCCCCTCTAAACAAATTGCTTCACTTCTCGCTCGTGAGCTTCAAATTCCTGATGCAGAGCTTGAAGCATTCATCAAGTTTGCACGCCAATCCGATACTTCGAATGTCACCCACCAGCGCCCGATTAAAGGTATACCCTCATTAATTTCACCCCTAATAGGTCGTGAAACCGAATTGATAAAAATCGAAGATATACTGTTCGCTGATAAAAAAAGTCTCATCACGCTGGTTGGCACACCGGGGGTTGGCAAGACAAGCCTTGCAACACAGCTCTTGCTGAATATTGCTGATCGCTTCGATAATGAAAGTTATTTCGTTTCACTAATTTCTATTCGAGATACGGATGCTGTGGCCTCGGCGATTGCACTGAGCATCGGTTTACAGGAAGTGACCGGTCAAAGCCCAACTGAACAGCTCAAGCACTTTTTTGCCACTCGCATGTCGCTGCTGGTACTCGATAACTTTGAACATCTGTTAAAAAGTAAATCTTTGATCACCGAATTATGTGAAGCCTGCCCACGCCTCCAAATCATCGTCACCAGTCGGACTGCTTTAAAACTGGCTCATGAGATCATCTTTCGGGTAAAAACGCTCAAAACACCTGATTTAAAGCAGCCCATTCATTTAACCAAATTGTTGGATTACGCATCAGTCGATTTATTTATTCACACCGCGCGAACCAGCCAGCCTTCTTTTGTCCTTTCGGGCGAAAATGCTTTGGCGGTCGCCCAAATCTGTACACGCTTAGAAGGCATCCCGCTAGCCATTGTCTTAGCTTCTGCGCGTATAAAAATGTTTAGCCCGGAAAGCTTATACGAGCATTTAGAGAAGCGCCTCGGTCCCGTGACAACCACTTATACGCTGCGGCGTGACAACCACCAAACGTTACGCGATGCCCTGTTGTGGAGTTATGACCTGCTCAATGCCAGACAACAGCAGCTTTTTGCCAAACTTGCGGTCTTCATCAACGGCAGTACATTTGAGGCCATTGAAAATATATGCCGCGAAGATGACGAAGAGATACTGATTACACTAGAGGCGTTAATCGACCAGAATTTAGTCCAGGAGACACAGGACGAGGCCGGACAAACCCGTTTCGACATGCTGGAGACGATCCGTGAATATGCGCTCGAAAAACTAGATGAAGCGAGTGCCTACCGAGTGGATGCACTCAAACGAGCCTATGCCCGTTATTACATGTCGTTGGCTGAGAAGGCAGAGCCGTTGCTTCGTACAAAAGACCAACTGATATGGCTGGCACGGTTGGCAGCGGATCAAGATAATTTTGAGGCGGCGCTGGAGTGGTCTTTACAAGCGGATGCCGAAATTAACCTGCGATTAGCAACCGCGTTAGGTTGGTTCTGGTATATCAGCGCCCAAGCACAACACGGCGCTTATTGGTTAAAACTGGCTACGCGCGATGTCCAAAATGCGCCGCTCCGGTTTCGGGCTAACACTTTCCTGTATAGCATGGCTATCGGAACGATAAGCGGCGATTTTCAATGGGCGTTCGAGGCAGGTGAAGAAGCCATTCGTTTGTTTCGCATCCTGCGAGATGATCGTCTGCTTGGTCAAGCATTGATTGGTTCCCTTACCACCCATTTAATGCTTGGCTATAATGATAAACTCGAAGCACTGGCAAGTGAAGGTATGGTGCTCGCACAGCGCAGCAATGACACATATGCCTTAGCCGTATATGGAACGCAAACCGCCTTCATGGAATCCGACAGTAATGTCAAAGTGAAAATCATTGAAAAATATCTACCAGATATTCGTGAGACAGGCGAACGATGGTTACTCAACACAACCCTGATTGAACTCGGTCATACCTATATCCACTTGGGCGATTATGTTCGCGCAGCAGCAATACTAGAAGAATGCCTAAAAAGCTGCCGAGAAATTTCGGATATACGGCTCACCGGTTGGGTTTTAGGGGCGCTTGGTGAAACCCGATTTTATTTAGGTGACAGCACTTCAGCCACGAATTTGATTGTCGAGGCTTTGGAAATTAGCCGTGGTATCAATGATACAGAAGGCACTGCTATTCGTTTAACCCAACTCGCAACGGTTCTCCATTCACTAGGCCATAGCGAGTTTGCTACGCATCTTTTGGGCAGTGTGTCGAACTTAAACAATGGTATAGGTCAAGTAGCACGCGACATGCATGTTTCACGTTATGACAAAGTACTCAAGCAGGTTCGTGGACATATAGACGGAAGCTCTTTCACCGCTGCTTGGAACGCGGGGAAGATCATGAAGTTGGAGCAAATTATCGAATACGCATTATCCTATGCCATTGAGTTCAGATGATAACCACCAAGCGTTTGTAAAAAAGGACGATTCGGTAAATCGCCCTTATGTCAGTCAACATTAGTGCTGTCCGGCGGGGATAATCTTAACGGCAGGGTCTTGGCGCAGCGCTTGCTCCGAGCCAGCAGGGATATAAGCGACCACCAGCATGAGTGGGCCGTTGCCAGTGTTAATGGTCGAATGATAGACCGCTTTGGGTATCCAGACACAGGCTCCGCCGCTGCATTTCACAGGGGGATGATCGTCCACCATCTGCTCACCTTCACCGGATACAAAATAAATAATTTCGTCGGCATCAGGATGATTATGGCGAACGTGGCCTTTGCCCGGTTCCAGCAACACCGTGCCGAAGCTGACGCTCTTGGAACCTGTGACCTTTTCATCCGAGAGAAAATGTATTTTGCCCCAATCAAAAACAATCTGATCCACATCTTTTTCGGTGGTGATCGCACCTTGGCCTAATTGATGCATTTTAAAATCCTTTTCACTCCAAAATTTTGCTCTATTATCACCGATTCAGTTGCGAGTCGCCAACGAAGCAAAATAAAAACGCCCACTTTGACGGCGGGCGTTTCAAAAATTTCTGACGAACTTCGGCGTTAACCGCAGCCTTCAGGACACTCGGTTGGCTCAGGCCCCAATGCCTCGGCACGGGCAACCGGCATCGAATCATAAGCCTGATGCCAATCGTTGGCGATCAACGCCTGTGCTTTTTGCAGGGTCATTTTGCCACTGCACACTTGGCTGTGCAGATAATTTTCGACAGCATCTTTTTGGTGGAAACCGGGATGGGGATCAGCCAATTCAGGCCAGAGATTAGCAATATCATTCGAGCCGCCAAGTTCGAGGCTGATCAAATGATCCACTTCGTACTGTCCGGTGAAGTGGCTGCTAATGTTGTACTCAGCATACACATCATCTTTTTCAGCAATCGGCACATTACGCACCGACGCACTGTAACCGGATGTACAAATTTGCTTGACGGTCGCATCCGTAAAAATTGCGCCGGGTGTACAGGCTTTATCTTGGATGCCGTCCTTGGCTACGCAGTTCGATGATTTGGTAGGCTTGCCTAAGTGTGCCGGTTGGCTGCTGCCCGTGTTGGATGTGCTGCCTTGTCCGGGGGCAATCACCGTACCGCCTTTTCCTGAGCTGGCGTTGGTCAGCGCATAGATGATGACGAGAACACCTATGAAAATGCCGAAGATACGGCGACCGAGTGCGATAAGCTGTGAATCTTGTTTCTTCGTGTTATTAGACATGGTTTTTAAAATCGATCCCTTGAAATGTTGTCCACTCAATGCGACAAAACCAATTTTAGAACTAATGAGCGCAATTCACCAGAGGACTCTTATCGGCTTATTATCTACTCGCTTTGCAGCACAACCCACACATTTTCAAAATTGCGAGCTTGCAAATCCTGCCGCCTAATCCAGAAGTAGAGTAAGCCGGTACTCGCCCACTGCATATGAGCATCCGAGTCTGAATCCAATTGGAACAACAGCACCCAATCGGTTGCGCCAGCCACCAGTGCTTTGGCTTCTGGCGATTGATCGTCACTAAAGCCGTGCGAGACCAACTGCGCCTGTAAGTGCATATCATCCTGAAGATCATCCGAGTGACCTAGCAAGCGGTGATGCAGCATTTTGCGATCTTCAACCGAGGGAAAAGCGGTCATGAAGTCTGAATAAGCATAGCGTTCGGTTTTGTTCCAATCGAGCTTGTCATCCAGCAGATTGGGACGCTGTGGCAATGTCATTTCGGATGAGAAGCTCACGGCGCAGGCCATAAACCGCGCTTCGGCAGGCAAGGCATCAGGAAATGCTCGGCGCTTCAAAAATGCTGCATCAACCGTGCTGTAAATAACTTTCCGTCCGGCGCGGTCAGCCGCATCAGAGCCGTAAGTTTGCTGGTTAGCATCGTAGAAGAAGTACAGCATTCCGCTTGTAGGCAGCAGCTTGTCAGTATCGAAAGATTGCACATCACTCAGGTTGATTTGGGCAAGGAAGGCCAGCGGCACATCAGCCATCACAGGCCATGTGACATTATCCGCCAAATCAGGAGCGCCACCGAGTTTAGAAGCGCCGACTTTCAGTTCGTTTTCTGGCATACTCTTGATGGTGATTCGTACCGAATTCGTCATCAGCGCTTCGAGATGCGGCATGATACGCGATAATCCGCCAGCTTGTAATGCCTTCCGCACCGCGTCTCTATTCATGACGATTTCCTCGTGAGGTTAAACCATTACATCATGTTACGCCTAAGCGCTAGAGGTATCAAGCCGCATCAAAAAGACAACTCATAATAAATTTTTGTAGGGGCGCGGATTTATCCCGCCCGCGCTAACCAACCTCTACAACCTCACTCAAATGAATCAGTTTTGCGCCACTCACTCACCAACGATCAACAAGCCGATTAGTCGAAAATTGAACCTTGAGCAAACGAAGTACATCATCAGTATGAGTTATGATCAATTTCCCCCATTACTTATGATGTCTGTTGGGTGCGCTGCGTCAGGCTGAACCAATTGCCACAGCCATCTTTAAACAGCGCTTCGACACCATAAAAAGTGTCCTTAGGTGGCTGTGTAAATTCAACACCTTTAGCCTTGAGTTCCGCGTAAGTCCGGCGGCAGTCGTCGGTTTCAAAAACGCCACTGCCCAGAACCCCTTTTTCTAATAAACTCCGCAACTGGTCAGCCGTTTCTTGGTCAATCTGCCCCATCGGATGCGGCTCGTACAGCACAATTTCCAGCTCAGGATTATCCTTGGTGCAGACCGTCACCCAACGGAAACCGTTATCCATCTTCACATCATTACGCACTTCAAAACCCAACTTACCCACATAAAAGTCGAGCGCTTGGTCGTGATCCAACACAAACAGCGTGGCATGAGACAGTCTGGTTATCATCGCGCACATCCGAACATCAATAAAAAAGCGGACACCCTTTATTATAGCGCGTCCGCTTATCATGCTTGGTATTCTGATTATTAAATTTCGCCTGAGGAATTTGCTTTTCGAGTTTATCTTGCTCCCTCTTTCTCCAGTGCGAAGCCTCCTGTGGATGCAATGGGGAAAGAGGGTTGGGGAGATAGGGGAGATTTTACCCCTTAGGCTGCTCCACCAACAGAATCTTATTCCCTTCCGAATCCGCAATCGTCGCATACGTTCCCCACGGCTGCTTATCCGGCTCCGAGGTGAACGTCACACCTTTCTTTTTCAAGTCAGCAGCCACACTCTCCATATCCGTGACATCCAGCGTGATCGACTGTGATTGACCGACCACCTGCTTATAATGTTCCCAATTCTCGTCCGGCAAATACAGGATAATCTCGGTTTCTGAACCTTTGGGCAGCACCGAAATCCACAGGTTGCTTGCACCGGGATACAACGGCTGTTCAGTCTTCAGTTCGAAGCCCAACTTCTCGGTATAAAAGGCTTTTGCCCGCTGTTGATCACTCACAAAAAGACATACAGTTCCCACACGGTTAATCATTTTCTGCTCCTTTAACTGATTATGGATAGCACCACACTAAATGACGGCGAGGATTTCACCCAATTAAACGCATTTTGTAGGGACGCAGCGTGCTGCGTCCGGCATTTAAAGCCCCTCCCTGTGTTTTGGGGAGGGGTCTTATCCGCTCATTGGTTCGAGGACAGAATAGCACAAGTTTTCGACTATTTGCTTATCGAAAATTGCTCAATCGCACCGTGCATAAACAGGAAGCAGGCAGGCGCGGCTTGTTGCAAGCGCTTTTGCTGTTCTTGCAAACGGGCGCGGTGTTCAGAAGGCGCATATCCCGTTTGGCGGTGATAGAGGTTACTGAATGAACCTAAGCTCTGGAAACCAACCTCGAAACAAATTTCAGTGATGCTCATATCGCTGGTTGCCAATAAACGCTGTGCCTGTTGGATGCGTTTGCGCGTCAAATATTGATGCGGCGTAATCCCATACGTGCGATGAAAAAAGCGAATAAAATGAAAGTGCGAAAATCCTGCGTGGCTGGCGATCTCCTCGACACTCAACGGCTGTTCGTAAGTCGTGTCCATCACCGTCAGCGCCGACCGCAATAAGGCTTTCGTTTCAGAAACAGGCTTTGCTTTTGTGGTCACGGCTAACTCCCACACAACTGCATTTCGAAGTGGACTCTATTCGCACTCTCGGCCTACAGGTGTCAGGTATCGTATTCGTCGGGCTGGCGCATGTTGGGACCGCCGACTTGCAGACCGAGGGGCGTAGCGCGACCCTTCGGTTCCTCCCATGCCTCTTGCCGTCCGAGTGCGGTGAGATCAAGGTGGTGATAGCCGTTGTGGAACTCTTCGATGCCGCGCCCGAATGTCGAATAGGTGTGGAAAACCTCCTCGCCGACCCGTAGGAACGCGCTGATGCCCGGCATCTCTTCGCCGCGCATATTCTCCATCCACGGCCCGCCTGTCCACGGTGTTCCGGCTACGGCGAGGTCTGCTTCGGTGCGGAAGTGGAGCAGAACCGGCGCGACTCGGTCGTCGAGCGTAGCGTGGAAGTCGTAGTTGAAGTCGCTGCTGTATGAGGAATACCACGGGAACGTCCAGCCCATGCGTTCACGATACGCGGCGAGCTTCGCGTATGGCGCACGCGATACAGCCACGAGTGTGGTGTTTCGCACATGCAGTTGCCTCAACTTGCCAATCCCGTCGGCGGCGGAGGCGCAGCTCGGACAGCCTTGTTCCCAGTCCGGGCCGAACATGAAATGGTGCATGACCAACTGCTGCCGACCCTCGAACATGTCGAGCAGGCTCACTGTCCCATCTGCGCCATCGAACGTGTACGGCTTGTCAATACGAACCATCGGCAACCGACGGCGCTCGGCGTTGAGCCGGTCGCGGGCTTGGGTCAGTTCCTTCTCCTTCATCAGCAGTTCCTTACGGGAGGCCAGCCATTCTTCCCGTGATACCACCTCAGGTAGGTTCTCCATTGTTGTCATCTCGATCTCTCCTAACTGATCACGTTTTGAAATTTGCTTCAAGAATTCTATAACCACTAAGTCAACTAAATAATTCTCACTCTTCTATGATATTGTAGCACATATGTTTTACAAAAATTCACTCGATTGATAGGGGTAGCACCACACTAAACGGTGGAATGTATCTCACACAATAGATTATAAAAACACGCTTTCTGTAAAGACGAAGCGCTTTCGTCCGGCATTTAATGCCCCTCCTTGTGTTTTGGGGAGGGGTTGGGGTGGGATCTTATCCGCTCATTCGTTCGAGGACAGAATAGCACAAGTTTTCGACTATTTGCTTATCGAAAATTGCTCAATCGCGCCGTGCATAAAGAGGAAGCAAGCAGGTGCAGTTTGTTGTAGAAGTTTTTGTTGAGCTTGCAAACGCGCGCGGTGTTCGGAAGGCGCATATCCCGTTTGGCGGTGATACAGGTTACTAAAGGAACCCAAACTTTGAAAGCCAACCGCCAGACAAATCTCAGTGACGCTCAGGTCACTGGTCGCCAATAAGCGCTGTGCCTGTTGGATGCGTTTGCGCGTCAGATATTGATGTGGGGTAATGCCATAAGTGCGGTGGAAAAATCGGATGAAGTGAAAGTGCGAAAATCCAGCATAGCTGGCAATCTCTTCGACGCTCAACGGCTGCTCATAAGTCGAATCCATCACCATCAGCGCCGACCGTAAATGGGTATTAGACTTCGAAACAGACGAACTTTTTAAGGTCACAGCTTAATCTCCGGTCACAACTGAATTTCGAAGTGGACTCTATTTACACTCAATTATATATCTCTCCGTTACGGAACATCCCAAATTTTAATGGTGTTATCAGATGTAACGCCCGCTATTTGCATACCATCTGGCGACCACTCAATATCTCTAGCCTCATTGACCGCTACTTTAAAGAAAGGTTCTTTTTCGGAAGGATCATAAACCTCAATTGCATCAGTCGTCGCAATTGCCAATATATATTTGCTCGGATGCCAAGCAATGGGGGCAGCATAACGTTCGATATTTGTCCGCCAGAATTGGGTGTCGATATAATCATCCCCTTTCTCAATCTTATAGATGCCAATATTCGACCATCCCTCACAGCAGGTATAGCGCATACTGGAAGTGGCTAAATAAGTTCCACTAGCATCCCATCCCCAATCGGTAACAAAATATTGCAAATCTTGATAGATGTTCAGGATTAGTTCATCAGTCTCAGTGTTAAATACCTGAATATTGTAGATGTCTGAACTGCCATATATGACGGCAAGCTGCTGACCATTGGGATTCCATATCATGCGAAGGACAGCATTAGTCGTGTTAACATTTTTAAGATGCAGCACTTGACTTCCATCTGAGATTAAAACTGTGCCTCCTCGAAAACTAAAAGCAGCTTTTGTAGCCGTCGAATCAAGTGCCATCACAGGAAATATATTGTACCCATAGGGATTAAAATCAAAGCCAGTATCCAGTTGAAAAGACATCAGCGTATCTACCTTTTGACCGGTAGATGCATTCCATTTTGTGACAGACATTCGTAAGAGATGATCATCAGTAGCGCTTGTTCCTTGAACAATCAACTGTCGGCTATCGGGTGTCCAACTGACTGTATCCGCCTCTACTTGGATAGTGACAATTGGGTCTATTAGATCATTCACTGACCAAATCGCTATTTGCGAATTCTGATACGCGCCTGCAATTCGTGTTCCGTCAGGACTCCAAGCGATATCTTGAAGTTTGGGACTTGCTGCTGGATCATTTTGGCCTCTAGCGTCTCGAACTTGAAGGAAAATAGCAAAAACAAAAATAAATCGAATGAATTGTTTCATACATACTCCTACTAATGGCCTATGAAGCCCAGCTATATTATATATTTGCCCCTATCGAAATAGTGTGCCGTATTAAATTCTTAGTAAATTAGTTTATTTTCGGTTAACCCGACAAACCATTTGCCAACCATCGACCAACCCGCTTAACAATTCCTCTCCCTCAAAACGGTTAGCGCCAACCTCGCCAAAGAGTTACAAAATGTTCTTCCAAAAGGTAACCCTTTCGCTCCCCACCTGTTGTACCATAGTCATCAGAGCATTTGTATTATTCCCTCCATCGCTTGCGGGGCAGGGTTAGGGTGGGGGTATCCTCCACATTCCGCCAATCGTTGTAAATCTCACAAAAATGGCCTTATCACAACAGCAACAACAACATCAATGCCACTGCCGACATCGCCGCCGACCACACAAAATGAACTTCCGAATCTGAAGAAACTGAAGAATCTTCCGCAGTTTCGGCACATCGCTCCCTCAAATCCGCCGATAAACCCTTCCACTATGATGCAATTACTGCATTTTCCGAAGAAAAGACTGAATCAAAAAGCGGCGAGCTTTCACCCACCGCTTTCGTCTTGCTCCCTTGCCCTGTTACTACGGGGAAAGGGCTGGGGTTAGGGGTTTACCCTTCGTAATACTTATCAATCTTGGTCAGGGCATGGTCGATGATGTCCAAACCTTCCTTGAGTTGAGCCTCGGTAATGGTCAACGGCGGGCAGTTGAAAATCATATTCCACCGGACGAAGGTGCTCATACCTTCTTCGCGCAGCGTCTTGTAGACAATTTGCAGCGGTTCGGTGAAAGGCTGCTGGAAAGCCGAGAGCGACTCGCGGGTTTCGCGGTTCTTCACCAGTTCAATCACCTGATGCAAACCCGT
>JBBQLX010000037.1:0-47217 GCA_038328375.1 Aggregatilineales bacterium
ACAAAAAATTGCGATTGTGGGCGCGACGGGTGCTGGCAAGACATCGTTAGCTGGATTATTGGCGCGGTTTTATGATGTACAAAAGGGTAGCATATTGATTGATGGCATCGATATTCGTAAGCTGCCGTTGGAACATTTAAGGGATTATGTGTCAGTCGTTCCACAAAGCCCGTATTGTTTTAATGGTACAGTAGCGGACAATTTAAAATTATTCGACCCTAATGTGACGCGAGATCAAATGATAGCGGCAGCTAAGACAGCCTGTGCTGCGCCTTTTATTGAACAACTGCCGGGTGGATATGAGTATATGTTACTGCCGGGGGGAGCCAATCTATCACAGGGGCAGCGCCAATTGCTGGCACTGGCGCGCGCTTTGATCCATAGCCCGAAAAGTATTCTGGTACTGGATGAAGCGACAAGCAGCGTCGATACTGAAACAGAAGCGCTGATTCAAGAGGGGTTGGCGAACGTTTTACAGGGACGAACGAGTTTGATTATCGCGCATCGTTTAAGTACTGTGCGCGACGCTGACCGTATCCTTGTGATGCAGCAAGGACAGGTTGTCGAAGATGGCGACCACAAGACCTTACTCGCCCTTAATGGACTGTATGCTCAACTTTACCAACGCCAATTCGTTGATGCTGATCCTGTTCAACCGCAGCCTGTATCTGAGTAAATCCATACTGTTGGCCTACGGTTTGAATCCTCGTTTGACATTTGAGGCTTTTAATGCACAATTGAGGATATAATTATGTATATTAAAGGTTGAATAATTACAATCATCGTACGATTTGTTTGCTTCAGGATGGGCGTATGAAGTATTCTCGACCGACTACATGGATGGTGTTGGCGTTTCTTTTTGTGACACCGTTCGCTGCTTATTTGCAGGACGGGGAATGTACTACATTCGTCAAGCAAGCCCTTGCTGCTACTGACAAAGCTTGTGTGAATACAGGACGCAATGAAGCCTGCTATGGTCATATTAGCTTAGATGCCCTACCACAGTCACAGGACCCCAGTTTCAAATTTAGTGAAGTCGGTGATCGAGTTGATGTTGCACGTGTTAGCCGACTGCGCTTAAGCCCAATGGATGTAAAAATGGACGTTTGGGGAGTCGCACTTCTGAAGGTTCAGGCTGATATTCCCAACAGTATGCCCAATACAAACGTATCTGTACTGGTTTTTGGGGATGTGGAACTTGAGAACGCGATCCCAGACCCCGTGTTCGCAGATGTGGTTGTTTCGGGTCCGAGTAATGCGAATATTCGGCGACAACCTTCGAATCGAGGATTCGTACTCAGTAGTCTTGCACCGACGACGAAAATACAAGCTAAAGGCCGTTCAAAGGATGGCGCATGGTTGTATGTTGGGTTGCCGGGTGGTAAAGGCAGCGGATGGGTTCGCCGTTCTTTGATGAAGAGTACAGAAGATTTGACCAAGCTCAAAGAACTTGATCCTAGCTTGACATCTTATGGGCCGATGCAGGCTTTCTATCTACAAAATGGTAAGCAACAAACAACATGCCAGAGTGTACCGAACGATGGGATTTTGATCCAAACACCGGAAGGTGTGGCGCAGGTGCAACTTTGGATTAACGAAGTCAAAATTAAACTTGGATCGACCGCATTCATTCAATCGCAACCCAATAGTAAGACGATGACAGTTACAACCCTTGAGGGTGCGGCTCATGTAGAGGCTTTGGGTGTTGAACAAGTGGCTGTTGCCGGAACGACTGTCACGATACGTGTTGATGAAAATCAGAAGCCTATCGCACCACCTAGTTTGCCACAGGCATACAGTATGAATGAGGTTCAAACTTTGCCCATGCAGAGTTTGGAAAGACATGTAACTGCTGCCGCGCCTGTAAACCTAACGCCGACCTTCACGCCGTCCATGACCTTTACACCAGAGTTACTCATCAGCCCGACTGTGAGTTCATCGCCTACGAGTCCGGCTAGCAATACGCCGATTGCAACCACTGTAGCGCCGACTAATACGACTGTGTCGGCGACATATACGGATATTCCTCCGACAAGTACCAGTATTCCGTCACCTGATACGCTTGTGCCGCCAACAGCCGCGCCATTGCCATCTCCCACTCCTTTGCCTGCACCGACAAATACGCTTGTGCCGACAACAGCCGCGCCACTGCCATCTCCCACTCCTTTACCTGCACCGACAAATACGCCAATACTACCAACAGCAGTGCCACCGACTGATGTTCCTGCACCGACGAATATCCCAGTTCTGCCATCGGCAGTACCACCAACGGCGGCCTTGGCGACGAATGTACAAGCCCCGGCTAATGCACAAGTGTCCCCACAAGCACCACCTACCGATGTGTCAGCGCCAGAGTCAACTGATACACCGTCAGGCTAAGTGGCGATATAATTTTCATTGGATTAAGACCTGTTGCACTGAGCAGGTCTTTTTGTTTCAGGGAATATTGGTGCAGGTGGGAGTAAATGGAACATCTCCGAAGTAGCGTTCCCATTCAGAGGAGGAGAGGTTACGATTGGCAATGGTGCATGCATTTTCTCTCCACTTTTTTAAGTTAATCTGCCACTTAATGAGTTTGTTAGATTCGCCCGCTGAAATTAGCGTCAAACCGTCAGGACTGATGCTCAGTGCGTTGATAAAATTACTATGCCCAATCAGGGGTCTGCCAATAGGTAATTTCTGCACCATATCCCATAGGATAATTGTATTATCCTGACTGCCTGAAATGAGCATCGAACCATCGGGTGTAAAGGCTAGACTTTTTACACGGTCAGTATGCCCAATTAACGGTTGTCCGACCGGTTCATGTGTTGTGGCGTTCCATAAGCGGACAGTGCGGTCAGTGCTTCCAGTGGCAATTAATTGACCATCAGGGCTGAATTTGACGACCCATACTTCATCGCTGTGACCAACCAATGGACTTCCAATTGGCTTTTGAGCGTTTACGTCCCAAATGATGATCGTTTTATCAGCACTTCCAGAAGCAAGTTGTTTGCCGTCGTTGTTGAATGCAAGCGATTGAATTGCGCTAGAATGGCCTTTTAGGATCGATCCGATTTGTCTACCCGTATTGGAATCCCACAGTTCAATTTCACCATCAGCATTTCCACTGGCGATGGTGTGCCCATCAGGACTATAAGCGACTGGGATATAACGATTGTTGCCAGTAAGATTAATTATATAGAGTGGTATTGCGGCTGATACATCCCAAATTTCGAGTGAATTGTTGCTGCTGGCAGCTACTAACTTATTTCCATCAGGACTAAAGGCTAAGTCGGTAATGTAACCTGCGTCATTTGGCAGCGTTTTTACCTCTTTATCGGTCGTAGCATCCCAAATATGGATAAGAGCGTCGTCTCCTTTAGAACCGCCAGCGGAGGCAAATGACTTGCCATTAGGACTGTAAACAGTCGCGAGGATGTTACTGCGTTGCAGCATCACGTCTTGGATGAAAGGTTGGTTGGACGTTAAATCCCAAATCATCACCGCATTATCGGCTGATGCCACAGCTAACGATTGGTTCTTGGGATTAAATGCCATACTCCAAATGTGATCTGAATATCCAGTGAGATCCTGCCCAACCTGTTCCCATGTATTGGTATCCCAAAGGCGAACGGTATTATCATCGCTTGCGGTGGCTAACATCGTACCGTCATTTGAGAAGGCGAGGGCTTTAACCCGTTTGATATGTCCGGTGGCAAATTGATCAATAACTTCGCCCGTTGAAGTATCCCATAGGATGACGGTTTCATCCACTCCCGTAGAGGCTAAGCGTGTACCGTCAGGCGAGAAAGCCAAAGCTAATACGCTGCCTGAATGCTCGGCAAGTGGATCACCAATACGCTGCCCATTATTAGCATTCCACAGGCGAATCGTTCCGTCACCACTGCCTGACGCAAGTGTTTTACCATCGGGACTATAAGTGAGGGCATATATAAGGTCAGTATGACCCGTTAGTGGACTTCCGATTGGTTTGCCTGTTGCAATGTCCCATAGCAGAACCGTCCCATCTTTGTCGCCCGTCGCAAACGTTTTACCATCTGGGTTAAAAGCGACACTCCAAAGTTCGGTGGAGTTAGGAGTCAGGGGTTCGCCAATCATTTGCCCTGTTGAAACATCCCAACGCCGGACTGTCCCATCAATACTTACTGAGAGGAGGGTGTGGCTATCTGGACTAAATGCGAGGGCGTTTATCCAGTTGGTATGTCCCAGTAAGGGTTCACCGACGGGCTGGTTGGTTTGTGTATCCCATAAAATGATTGATAGGTCTTTACCGGCAGAGGCTAACAACCGACCGTCTGGGCTGTAAGCAAGCGCACGAATGGTATCGGTATGGGCTGTGAGAAAATGGGTGAGTTGGGGTTTGGCCTCAAGATTAGTGACTAAACTATTTCGTGCTTCAAAGGTATTAGCGGTATTGAGCGATTCCAGACTTAACAGCAGAGCCAGATCAAGACGGTTATCTGATCTAAGCGCGGTGACAGCGAGTTCGCGTGAGCGCGAGACGGTCGCTTCGGTATTGGCACGCTGCGTTTGGGTTTCGGCTGCTCGTTGACGGTCAAATGCAAAGACAGCCAGCGCAATGGCAACTACAGCGGCGACGCTCACACCGATTAGGATATTTCTTAAGCGCTGGGTAGCGCTCTGTCGGGCAGCGACGCTCGCCCAGATATAAGCTGATTCATCGAGTGTAAGTTTGATTATTAGTGAGACAGCCAATGATTCAAATTGGACTAGACGCGCACCTGAAGGTAGAAAACTTTTGTCTCTGCCAGAATTTACCCATTCCGTCGTGGCTAAACTCAGCCGTCGATGTAGGCGTAATTCTTCGCGGTTGGATGCCAACCATTCGCGCAAACGACCCCAGACACGTATCAGTGCTTCGTGGGCAACTTCTACTGTGGGTGTGCGTGTACCGGGTTCATAATCAAATGTGAGCAGGCGATGTTTGCCAAATTCATCAAGTACTTTCTGTACGGTACTTTTATCGCTAGCAATCACATTGAGTTCTGTGCGGGTTACGCGGCGGCGTGTGTCTTCAGCGCCTTCCGTAAATGATACCAACCTCAAAAACATTTGTTGGGCGGCAGATTGACTATAGGAGTCCAGGCTGACATAAAGTTCTTCAGCGCGTCGTGCTAACGAGCCGAGTACACCACCAGCTTCGTTGTAAGTTTCTATTTTGAGGAGATAGCCATCACGTTTGTCGAATAGTTCAGTCAAAGCGAATTGTAAAAGGGGTAACGCACCGGGCTGTTGGTTCACATCACTAACGATGCGCGGGACTAAACCATGTTCAAATTGAATACCGAAGCGTTCGGCAGGCTGCGTGATGGCTTCTTCCATTTCGGGTAAGGATAACGGCAGGACAATTTCGGTACTATCCCGCATGAGTTCGCTGAGTCCCGTATATTGCAAGGGACGGTCATAAAAGTCGGCACGTAAGGTGATGATTACTTTGAGGCGACTAGTTGGTGTTTGTACCGCTTTGACCAGCAAGCGTATGAATCGGGCGCGGATTTCTTCATCAGCTACGAGCGTAAAAATTTCTTCGAACTGATCAATGAGTAGGACAAGTTCACTGGTATCAACGGGTAGGATGCTGGGAATGATGGTTGCAAGGGCTTCATCACCTGCACCAAACAAGTCGGTTAGTGAAGTGGGTGTGCTGGCAGCAATACTTAACAGTCCGTCGGCTAACTGTTGCAGGGGATCGCTGCTAGGTGTTATTTGAACATAGAACCATTCTTGTGATCCGAATAACGCGCCACGTTTTAGCGCGGGGATTAATCCGGCTAAGGCAATACTTGATTTTCCGCTTCCGCTGGGGCCGACAATTGCCAGAAAGCGTGTATTTTTTTCACTGTCGGCAAGTCTTTTGATAAGACGTTCGATTAACTCTTTACGCCCGAAAAAGTCGCTTTCATCTGCTTCTTGAAAGGCTTGAAGCCCTTTGTAGGGATTGGCATAGCCCGTAGGCGGTTCAAGCATAATCGTGTTGGCATTGGGCGGGTTTGATAAAATGCGCGGGATGCTGGGTGTCGTAATCTGTGCCATGACACTGGTTGTGCTATCGGGCGCAAGGACTTGTTTTAAGTCATTGGCTAGCGAATAAGCATCAGGATAACGGGCTTCCGGGCGCTTGGATGTGGCACGCCACATGATGATGTTGACGGCATAGGGCAAATCAGGGCGCAAAGTTTGTATGGGCGGTAAGGTATCGCTGAGTTGTTTGCGGATAACAGTGTCGGTATTTGAGTCGAAGAATGGGGTTTGCCCCGTAAGAGTCACAAAGATAACCATACCCAAACTGTAAATGTCGGTTTGGGGGGAAACAGGTTGACCGATAACCTGTTCTGGTGAGATGAATGCGGGTGAGCCGTAGCGATCTTCATCTGGTGTGAGAGGCTGCGGCTGTTCTAGGCGTTTGGCTATACCAAAGTCGGCTAAGTAAGCGTTACCTTCTTCGTCGAGCAAGATATTAGCCGGTTTTAAGTCGCGGTGAATGATGTTGTTGCGGTGGGCGGTGGTTAATGCGCCTGCGATTTGATCTACCAACCGTACTACATCAGCGGGTTGCCAAGCGCCTTTACGCTCTAGGGAGTCTTGTAAGCTGCCACCCCGCAATAGACGCATGACCAAGATCGCCATACCCGGTTCGCGCCAATAGTCGTATAGAGGGGTGATATGTGGATGCTCTAGACGCGCCACAACCTGCGCTTCTGATTCAAAGCGGCGGATAAAATCGGGTTGGTTGGCGTGTTCGGGTAAGATTAACTTAAGCGCGACTTCACGATCAACCGATGGCTGATAAGCGCGATAAACTGCACCAAAACCGCCATGTCCAATCAGTTCACGTAGTTCGTAACCTTTGATGGTTTGTCCAGATAAATTGGTGAAATCAGCGGTCATATATCCCCAATTTGATTATATTTGATTAGGTCGAGTCCTGAACGAGTCTGAGTGGACTGAGGGCAAGCTGCTGAAGATAAGGCAGGATTTTGGGTACATAAGCTTTATTGTCTTCTTTACTCCGATGTGGGGCAAGGTCAGTCAAAATTTCATAAGCCAGTTCAATTGCTGATTCGCGTAGCTTTTTATCTGTATCCAATTGAGAATCAATCGTTTCGGATGTTGTTGGCTCAACTGTCCAATCATTGTAGGTTACAGGTAGTTTCTCATTCAATTTGGTAATCGTTTCGAGGTGCATTTCGCGCCAGCGGACGATGTTGATCCTCAGTAAACGAAAGGCTTGATATAAACCTGTAGCCCTGACAATGATTTGTGGCTTTTCGGGGTCTTTAGCGATGTTCACCACAATCATTTCAGATAGTGGTTGTGACATAACATCTTCGCAGGCTTTTTGAAACGCCTCGATAGCTTTTAAATAAGGTAACAACACCGTTTCAAGTGTTTTAGCTGTCAGCTTTAGCGGTATGGAAGCCTCAACATCACTTTTGAGAGTGAGCGTTGTTTCAGAAGGATTATTGGCTTGGTTTAGCCGGAAATAAACGCTGGTGTTGACCTGACCTAAGCGCAGAATATCACCGGATTGAAGCGCATGAAATTCCTGTGCGGGTAAGCGAACTTCATTGAGCCATGTTCCATTAGTGCTGGAAAGGTCTTTGACTTTGTAGCCTGTTTCATCTTTGGTGATAAGTGCGTGTTGCCGCGATACACCCATCAAACTGCCGTTGAAAGGGGTGAGATCAACTGTGGGTGGTTTCTCGCCGGGGCTATAACGGCCAATGCTTACGGCATCGCCCGATACTTTGACCAGCAGTGGTTGTTCGTAGTTGGCGATTTGAAACACAATCAAATCAGCATATAGGCCCGTTAGTTGCACAACACGTTCCGGTGTAAATTGACTAGGGGGTGGGGGCGGAACCTGTGAAGTGGTTAAGGATAGCGACATCGCCACAAAGGGTGTGTTGCAATAAGCACACACGGTTGCATTGACATCGTTTAATTTCCCACATGCTTTGCAAACTTTTTTATCTGTCATAGTTGCCGTCAGTATAATTTGCAGGCCGGTAGTTTATTTTACGCAATTTCACTTATCGCGTGACAGTGACTTTGTTTAATCCCCGCGGTGCATCTACGGCGTGACCTTTTTCAATGGCGAGGCGCATCGCAAAAATCTGCCCCGGTATGACGGCGGGTATGGGTGACAGCCATTCCGGTAGAGCAGAAGGTAGCACCATGCCTTTATTACCCTGCGACAAAATAAAGGTGTCGTTGGAGATAATCAACGTTTCTGCCTGACGTTCATTTAACTTGGAAACCAGATCAGTTAAGGTTGCCAATGTTTTTCCGCTTGGGGCAACCACGATAACCGGAAAGCCCGGATCAATGAGCGCAAATGGGCCGTGCCGAAAATCCGCCTCACTATAACCTTCACCACTAATGTAGCATAGCTCTTTAATTTTGAGGCTGATTTCAAACGCTGTGCAGTAATTGTAGCCGCGACCAATAGTGACAAACCGTTCCATGTAGCGATAACGCTCTGCCCAAGCGGCAATGTTGTCCACTTGTGATAGTGTTTCAGCAATATAAGCGGGTAGTTTGTTCAGAGCTTGATTGAGTTCTTGCTGATCGACGACCGCCGTCATGAGCATGGCTACTGCTGTGAGTTGGGCTGTATAAGTCTTTGTGGCTGCAACGCTAACTTCCGGCCCGGTCATGACATTAAGGTGGAATTGTGCCGCCTGTGCAAGCGGAGAGTCGGGAGCATTGGTTATGGCTACAGTTAATGCACCTTGTTCACGTGCATCGGAAATGACACGGCAAACATCTTCCGATTTGCCAGATTGCGATATACCTAGTACTAGTGCACGACTGAGATTGGGGGATGTCTCATAGAGCGTGTGGATGGATGGGGCAGCAAGGCCAACTGGCATATGAGCATGGATGCCAAAAAGATATTGGGCATAACGGGCGGCGTTATCCGATGTACCGCGAGCAGCAATATGAATAAATACCGGATTAAAATCGTGAATAGCTTTGGCGATTTGCTTTGCGGTTGATGCTTCGCGCTCCAGAAGGTCGCCAATGATCTCTGGTTGTTCCGCAATTTCTCGTTCAATGTGCAGCATGATGTATCTTTCTCACGTCGATAAAATTGATTAGTTTATAGTCATTATGTTACTCAATAGTTGACATACCATGTTGAATTCATCTCGCCAACACCATAGAAATCTGTCCACGGGCGCGCAAGTCCATCACAGATGGCGGTGATGCGTTCCATGCGGGGATAAGCTATATTTCGCACGAAACCTTCCCGTTCCGCACCGGATAGGGCAATCGCCTCCTGCCAAATGGCACGACCAACTGCTACACCAGATGCGCCATTACGACAGGCAGCAGTAACCTGACGCAGATAAATTTCATAGCTGACCGCGCCAGATAACAAAATCCAAGGCACTTTGCCACTGGCCGCAGAAAGTTCGGCGCAGGCTTCCTCCCAAACGTTTTCATCCGTATCCACTTCAATATCCAGTGGAAATTCGGCTTTTAGGACATCAATGCCGAGTGCGGAAAAACGTTTCGCGCTTTCAACGACCACCTTGCGACGGTCGGCTGACGAAAGTTTCATTTGATTGGGATCAAGCGAATAGCCGAGAGGTTCTAAGAACAACGGGATTTCATTTTGTTTACAATCGTTCACAGCCTGTGTTACGAGTGATTCGATTTGTGAAGCGGTGGGTGAGTCGGGATGATAATGTACCAACAGCTTGATACCACTAGCTCCCATACGCTTGGCTTTGGCAACACCCCAATTCGGAAGTAATGAATTTTCGCGGGCGTTTGGATCACCGGAATAGCCTGTTTTCTCGATACCGACCAGCAAACCGCGTTGACCTGAAACAATGTTTGATGCGATTAATTGGGCGATGCTATATTCAGGATCAAGCAGTACCGCGCTGCCAGTGGTTGATAATGTTTTTATGAGTGTACTTTTGAAATCGGTGAGGTAGGCATCGGTGACTTGTTCGGATGTGTGTTGTTGCAGTGCATCCTTTAAATTGCCACGATGGTCGGCTGCAAGAATAGCGAATGCCCCACAGGGACGACTACATTGTTGTAATGCCCGAAACTTTCCTAGAGAAGTCATTATCATTGCGCTGCTTGCTTTCGTTTGAAAGTCAGGTAGTAAGTTCGTCTGTTTTTGAAAATATGGAAAAACTAAAAATTGGGATACAAATTCCTTTTCAGGATACCTTTTAAGGTAGTACAACGCAAGATTCGGCCTTTCAAATTGTTATATCGAAAGCGAAGTCTCACTAACTAAAATAGGGTATGACATCCCGACCGATAGCGTTAATAGCAGCGTCAATATCGGGGCCGAGAGGAGGGCCAAAGCTAATATGTTGAACGCCGAGCGCGGTGAGTTTTTCGATTCGCTCAATCAGTTCAGCACTGGTTCCGGCGATTCCAAATTGGAGCATTTGAGGTGTAACGAGCGATTTGGCTTTTGCAATATTGTTTTCGGACATGATCGCATGTTCGATGGGTTCAAAGTCAGAGTGTGTGAGGCCGAGTTGGGCAAGAATAGTTTCGCTAAAAGCATGTCCATAATAGGCGATTTTTTCCGCTAGGACATCTTCGGCAGCCGCTTTATCGTCCGAAATGGAACACCAAATACAGGCAGCAATATCAATTTCGGCTATGTTGCGACCCGCATCAGCAGCGCCTTTGCGAATATGTGGGATGACATTCTGATAGTGTTCGGGAGGGAACAATAAAGGCAAACCGCCATCGGCAATGCGTCCAATTTCCTCCGCCATTTTGGGACTCATCGCCCCAATATAGATGGGGACACGACGAAGAGGTGTAAAGCGCAGATAAGTTTCGTCCGTCCATTTGAGGAACTCACCATTTTTCGCAGCTCGTTTACCCGACAACAGACGGTTGATGGCTCTAACCGACTCGACCACCGCAGTGCGGGGTTTATCGGCGCTTATGCCTATCCAATTGAGAAAGTCAGACGCGCCAGAGGATAACCCTAAGTTGAAGCGACCGCCTGATACTTCATCCAAGGTGGCGATAATCATAGCGATTTCGGCAGGGTTGATGGTGTAAGGATTAAGGATGCAGGTGCCGATTTCAATGCGCTGAGTCGCCAGTGCAACCGCTGTTAGGATGACTGGCGCACTGCGGAAAAACAAGTCGTCGCTGACCCAAAATTGGTCAAAACCCTTTGACTCGGCGAGCTGCGCCCAACGTACATAATTGGCGACAGGATGATCGTTATTGAAACGGAGGCTAAATTTCATGAGTTTGAGATAACCGCTTCGGCTTCCATTTCGACAAGATAACCATCACCGATGAGAGCGCTCACCTCAACAAGTGTATTGGCAGGGCGAATCTGACTGAAGAACTCACCGTGAGCGCGGGCGACAGCTTCCCATTGTGTGGCATCTGTGACATAGATGCGGGTGCGGATGACATCAGTTAAGGATGCACCCGCTTGGTTGAGGGCGCGTTCGATTTTGCGGATAATGTAGGCCGTTTGCTGGTATGGATCATTGAGGCCGACCACGTTTCCATTTTCATCGGTGGCGGTCGTGCCAGATACTTGGACAACATTGCCGATACGCACAGCGCGTGAGAAGCCAGCGATGGCTTCCCAACTCGTTCCCGATGAAATATTTTGTCGATCCGTCATGTAATCAAACGCCTTTAGTCGATAACGATCAGTTCTTGGAAGCCGCTTGTGAGGGGTTCACCCCCATTTGGACGGGCGACAACCACATCCTCAACACGGGATGAGAAGGTATTGAATTGGGTGATGCTCGGTTCAATGGTGAACAGCATTCCTTCTTGGAGGGGTGTTTCATCACCTTTGGTCAGGAAGGGCGGTTCGTGAACATCCATACCAATGCCGTGGCCGAGACGATGGCGGAAAGTTTCGCCGTAGCCTGCGTCTTCGATCACTTTACGGGCGGCGGCATCTACTTGTGAGGTCGTGGCTTGTCCAGCTTTGAGGGCAGCAATACCCGCTGCTTGTGAAGCCATCACCAGTTTGTATACGCGTTGGAATTCTTCGGGCGGTTCACCAAAGGACACTGTGCGACCGTAGTCGTAGCAGAAACCGTCAAGCACTGCGCCGAAATCAAACAGGATAGAAACGGGCGCGGTAAGGACGCGCGGCCATGTTTCCAACCGTTGACCAAATCGGAGCGGGTGATTCGGACCCGAATTATAGAATGATGTGGTAAAGGACGGGCCGAGTGAACCGTGCTTACGCATTTGATAATCGACTTCGGACATGACTTCGAGTTCGGTCATACCGTGTCGTAATTGCTTGATGACATCGGCAAAGGCGGCTTCAGTAATCGCACCCGCACGACGCATCGTAGCGATTTCTTCTTCAGACTTAATGACACGTAAGGGGCGGAGTAAGTCAGTTGCGGAGAGGAATTGTGCGCCGGGAACGATTTTTTGTAGGTTGACGACCGTTTCGCCGGTTGTCTGGTTGCTGATGGCAATACGTGGATTGGCCGGTACACTAAGACCTTTTAGAATGTCTAGCACAAGGTTCGATGGATCATCCCAGTCGCCGAGTACTCGGATTTGAATACCAGAAATTTCATTTAAGCCGCCCAGCTCAGCGGTCATACGAGGGAGTAACAGGACTGGTTCAGCATCAGGGGTGAGCCATGCACCCTCTAACCATGCACCGGGATGCATGACCGCACCGAAGTTGGGAATATCACGTGGTACGCCTGTTAGATACTGTAGATCAGTGCTAATAGGCAGGAAAACGACATCAACTTTGCCGACAATGCTCTTCTGGAAACGTTGGATTCGATCAGTAAACGCCATATGTATACCTATTGCTAAATGATTGAGTGCAATTGCACAAACTATAACATGGAAAAGTGGTCTATAAAATTGGTTTGCCGAGATGGTTATATCGGTCTACAATTACCGTTTGTTAAGAGAGATACCTCTATCTCATTGTTATTTCCAGTGTAAAGGGAAGGATGTTCAAGATGCTTGTTAGACTTAATTCTCGGCGTATAATGACACTATTGATGGTGTTGCTCACCACAATGGCGCTCAGTTTGACTGCCGCCCACGCCCAAGATGAAAAGGTTTTGGTAGTTGGCTCGGCAGAATTTGTCGATTCGTTTGACCCCGCACGTTCGTATTCACCCACGCCCATGATGAGCTTGCAGGTGACCTATGACACACTGGTTACATTCCCGGCAGACTCAGCGGATAAATTCGAGCCGCGTATCGCTAAGTCATGGGATGTTTCCGAAGATACATTGACCTACACGTTCCATTTGCGGGATGATGTGAAGTTTTCTGACGGTACACCTTTGACCGCAGATGATGTGGTGTTTTCGATCAATCGCTTCAAGAATATCAAGGGTAATCCTTCGTTCTTGACCACCACCATCGACAGTGTAACTGCTACTGATCCGACGACTGTCGTTCTGAAGTTGAATGTTACCGACCCTGCAATTCTTGCCAAGTTAGTCGCATGGCCATTTAGCATTCTCAATTCTAAGGTTGTTAAGGAACAAGGCGGCACCGATGCTGCTGATGCGGACAAGACTGATAAGGCAGAGGGATTCTTCTCAACGGGTTCGGCTGGTAGCGGTCCTTACATTTTGGAAAGCTACGAAAAAGAAAGCCAACTGGTGTTGGTGCGTAACCCGAATTATTGGGGTACTGCGCCTTACTTTGACCGTGTGATTTTCCAGAATATTCCAGAAGCAGCAGCACAAAAGGTTGCTTTGGAAGCCGGAGATATTGATGTAGCCTTGGGTGTGACACCTGATCAGGTCGATGCAATCAACAAGACTGATGGACTCAGTGTCTATACCACTGGTGCTTTCACCCTTTATTATCTGACCATGAATCGCCAGAAAGAATTCGGCGGTCCTTTGTCTGATCCTAAAGTAGAATTGGCTGTTCGCTATGCATTGGACTACGACGGCTTCCGTAAGATTGCTGGCCCTGGTGCAGTGACCCCTGCTGCGATGTTGCCGGTTGGTATGTTCGGTGCTTATGGTACAGACAAGGCTCCGAAACGTGATGTGGAAAAGGCAAAAGCGCTGTTGGCTGAAGCTGGTTATCCAGACGGTTTTGAAACCACTTTGGATTACCCGACCTACACCCAAGAAGGTCTGAACATCGAAACACTCGCACAAAAGGTTGTTTCAGATTTAGCCGAAGTCGGTATCACGATCAAGTTGGTGCCGGGTGATATTGGTACATTCATTGAGAAAGTACGCGCTGGAACAGTAGGCTTTTCTGTCCTCTGGTGGCAACCAGACTATATTGATCCCGATAACTACCTGTACTTCCTGCCGGGACGTAATGGTGGTACACGCGCTGGTTGGTTAGAGGCCGATGCGGAACCGAGTTTGTTGGAACTCCGTGATAAGGCACTTGCCGAAGTCAACCCTGACGAACGCCTGAAGTTGTTTGCTCAGGTTCAGGATTACTGGCAAGCAAATGGCCCCTATGCGCCTTACTTGCAGGGCAGCATTCAGGTGGGTCATAATAATAACATTCAGGGTGTTTTCCGTCACCCACAATGGTTGCTTGATGTTGCCACTTTGAGCCGCGTCGAGTAAACGTTCAGCACTTGTTTGTCCGACTGAGGATTGGGGGCGAGCCATGTGTTCGCCCCTATCTGATTGTTTAAAGGCCGCACGATGCCGCTTCATCTGTATATTGTTCGTCGCTTTTTGTTCGCGATTCCTTTAGTCATTGGTATTACGCTGGTGGCATTTATCATCGCAAATGCTGTTCCGTCCGATCCGGTATCTGCAAATTTGCCGGAAAAATCACAGAATGATCCTGAAATTGTCGCTGCTTTCAGACGTGAATGGGGATTGGATAAATCATTACCAGAACAATATTTCACCTATCTGGGGAATATGCTGCAAGGGAATCTTGGGCGGTCGATTAAGACGAAGCGACCTGTCATTCAAGACATACAACAGTTTTTGCCCGCGACAATTGAACTGGCAACAGCCTCCATCATCACCGGATTGATTCTGGGAGTAGGAATGGGTATTGTCTCGGCTGTATGGCGTGGGAAATTGGTTGATTATGTAACACGAACGATTGCGTTGATTGGAGTCAGCTTTCCTGTATTTGTGCTGGCATTATTAGCGTTGTCCATTTTTCATGCTCAACTGGGTTTAGCGGCGGGGCCGGGACGATTAGATGTACGAATCACGAAGCCTGCGGTTGTAACAGGTCTGCTTTTAGTCGATAGTATTCTTGCAGGACGTGCTGATATTCTAGGCAATGCGATAGCGCATCTTGTCTTGCCGAGTTTGGTGTTGGGTGTTTATACATCAGGTCTCATTTCGCGTATTACGCGTTCATCTATGTTAGAAGTTTTGGGCGCAGAGTATGTGCGTACTGCCCGTTCCAAGGGTTTGAGTGAACGAGTTGTGGTCATGCGTCATGCTTTTTCAAACGCGCTCATTCCAGTTGTGACCGTTATTGGTCTCTCGTTTGGTAATTTGCTTTCTGGCGCTGTATTGACCGAAACTATTTTTTCGTGGCCGGGGATTGGACGTTATGCTTTCCAAGCCTCGACTTCGCAAGATTTTCCGGCCATTATGGGCATCAGTATGTTGATCGCTTTTATCTATGTGGGAGTGAATTTCATCGTTGACATCCTCTACTTTTTCCTCGACCCGCGCATCCGTTTGGCGTGAGAGAGTTGGTCAGGCTGGTTTTATACTGCGGCACAACCCGCTGGTACTGATTGGGCTGGTCATTACCATTATTTGGGTACTGGCATCGCTATTTGCGTCCCAAATTGCTCCCTATGGGCCGACCGTTCAAGATATTGATCATCGGTTGGAAGCGCCTAGCCAGCAGCATCCTTGGGGAACTGATGAACTCGGTCGCGATATTTTCAGCCGCGTACTTTACGGCGGGCGTATTACGATTATCGCTGGTATCGCGGTAATTGTATTTGGCAGCTTGCTGGGATCTTTTGTGGGCGCAATCTCAGGCTACTTGGGTGGCAACTGGGATGAGTTGATGATGCGCTTTACAGAGTTGTTCCTTGCTTTTCCGACCATTATTTTGGCGATGGCGATTACCGCCGCTTTAGGGCCGGATATTCGCAATGCCGTTTTAGCCTTGGTGATTGTTTGGTGGCCTTCTTATGCCCGCCTTATGCGTGGATTGGTGCTATCCGCCAAGACAAACCAATATGTGGATGCAGCGCAAAGTTTGGGAGCATCCGGTCGGTATATATTATTCCAGACCATTGTTCCGAACTGTTTGTCACCGATGCTTGTATTAACTACCTTGGACATCGGCAATGCGATTTTAACCTTTGCCGGCTTGAGTTTCCTTGGGTTAGGGCCTGAACCGACAACTGCTGAATGGGGACGCATGGTCGCTGTTGGAATAGATTTCTTTGACCAATGGTGGATGTGGTTATTTCCCGGTTTAGCGATTGCTAGCCTCGTCATGGCGCTAAATTTCATTGGTGACGGTTTACGAGACGTGCTTGATCCACGGACACGGAAGTAACATTTTCATAATCTTAATTAGCATTTATTGCGGGTTTTGACCCGGAGTTACACGGTCATGCTTGATGCGAATTTTTTAACGCGCGAAGCAGTTGAACGTCATAGTCTGGATATGCGACAGTTTATTGATTTCCGCCAAGCCACCTTACCGAATGGAATGCGGATTATCGAAGCCTATAACAGCAGTGGTTTGACGTTTACCATTTTACCTGATCGTGGGATGGATATTTGGACAGCCCACTATAACGGAATACCATTGACTTGGATTAGCCAAGGTTCCCCACATCCGCCCGACTTTGGACAGTCATGGTTACGCCAATTTAATGGCGGGCTGCTTACCACCTGTGGATTAACGCATGTTGGCCCCCCTGAAAAAGATGATGTTTCAGGTGAGCAACGTGATATTCATGGGCGCTACAGCCGGTTGAGAGCTGGAGAACTAAGTATTGATCGCCATTGGTACGGAAATTCCGATTACAGCGTATGGCTCAATGCTGAAGTAGCCGAGTCCATCTTGTTTGGTGAGCAATTGGTGCTGCGGCGTTCGTATGGGCTAGAATTAGGAAATCCTACAATCACGATTTGGGATACGATTACCAATCGTGGTGATCAGCCTGTTCCGTTGATGTTATTGTACCATTTCAATGTTGGTTATCCATTGATACGGGAAGGTGCGCGATTACACACGCCAAATGCAGGCGTTTTTCCACGCGATGCAGCCGCACAAGCCGGACACAAGCACTGGTGGGAATATAGTGGTGCAAAGCCACAATACGCCGAACAAGTATTTTTTCACCATCTCAAGGCTAAGTCAAATGGATTTACAAAGGTAATGTTGGGTAATGAAGATTTAGCCGTTACTTTGGATTGGGATAGTGCAAGTTTGCCTTATTTTAGCCAATGGAAAAATACGCGACAAGGTGTTTATGTAAGTGGAATCGAGCCGGGAAATTGTATTCCCGAAGGACAAAATGCAGCTCGCCGTAATCGCCGGTTAATCATGCTTGAACCGGGTCAAGAATATCGTTCGGCTATATCAGTGGGCGTTTTGGATGGTAAAGAAGCCATGCGCGAGTGTTGGGTTGATATTAACCAGTTACAAGATATGGGAACACCCGTAGCAGGATGTCAGTTGGTGGATTTTGCTCGCTAAGTCATTAAGAGAGGGTAGAGGATGCTAGTAAAAATTGATGAATTAAAGCGTGTCACTCTACAAGTTCTGGCACGAGGTGGATATCCACCTGAGGAAGCCGAGACCATTCTTAGTGTGCTGATGTATGCTCAACTACGAGGGAATAATCAAGGGGTTGTTAAGCTTATTGGCGCAGGGATGCCGCGTGATAAAGCTTGTAAGCCCATTTCAATTATACGAGAGACTAAACTCTCGGCGCTATTAGATGGCGGCAAAAATTCCGGGATGGTTGTTGTCACTCATGCGATGAAGCTTGCTATTCAAAAAGCAGGCGAACATGGGATTGGAATGATCGGAACCAATAATACGAATAGCTCTACTGGAGCGATTGGTTATTATGCTAGCCAAATTGCGCAGGCAGGTTATATCGGCTTGGTGTTTTCAGGGTCTGGTGAATACATGGCAATGTATGGTTCATACGAACCTATTTTTGGTACAAATCCCTTAGCATTCGGCATTCCTACGACGGGTAAGCCAATTGTTTTTGACATGGCGACAGCGGCGATTGCACGCTTTGGAATTGTCGAAGCCAAAACTGCCGGACGATTAATCCCTGAAGGTGTAGCCTATGATAATAGTGGTCAGCTAACAACTGATCCGGCGGCAGCATTGGGTGGAGCGATTCGCACATTTGGGGGTTATAAAGGGGCAGCGTTGGCACTTCTCGTGGAAGTGTTGACCCATCCGCTTGTATCGACTAGCCCGGATAAAGATGGGCGCAAAACAGACTGGGGCAGTCTGTTGGTCGTGATTGACCCAGAACTTTTGGTTGACGGTGATACATTTAAAGAACGCGTTTCCAAACTGGTCGAACAGTTAAAAGCTGCTCGGAAATTACCGGGTGTAGATGAAATTTTTATCCCCGGCGAACGTGGAGATAGGTTTTTGCAAAAGGTTCTTCAGGCTGGCTCACTTGAGATCGAAGATCAACTTTGGACAGCACTTCAAGCTGCTGCAAATTAAGCTAAATTTTCACAACTTTGTATTGACACCCCCTAGTCCGAATGCTATACTGCACGTCAGTTTAGGGGGTGTGGTGCAGCGGTTTAGCATATTGCCCTGTCAAGGCAAAGATCGCGGGTTCGAATCCCGTCACTCCCGAAAAAGTATTGTCCCACGGTTAAGAAAAGCTCACTTCGGTGGGCTTTTCGCTTTCTAAGTCATATTTCAATAGTGAGCATCGGTACAAGTAGAAAAACTAAATCATGTGAGGAACACGGGCTGGGAAACAAGCTTCAGTGCTAAAGAATTTGGCTCAATTGAGCTTGGACCAGATGGCAGGCAGCTAACTGACCATCACCTACTGCTACCAAGTGCGGCTCGATTGTTCTGCACTCGCCAATCTGCGCAGCAGGGCAGCGTGGCGAGAATCGGCAACCTTTCCCTGACCACGGTGCGCTCACAATATCGGCTTCGAGGCTGACATGCTCCAACATCCGTTGGGCGGGATCAGTCGAAGGAATATCGCGCATCAATGCCTGCGTGTAAGGATGCTTCGGTTGCTTGAAAATTTGGCTCACGCTTCCTTGCTCCACAATCGAATCTAGATACATCAGCGCTACATCGTCACACATATACCGCACCACCGTTAGATCATATGTGATGAGTAAATAGGTTAGCTTCAAAGTGTGTTGCAGTTCGATGAGGAGATTAAGGACCTACGCCTGCACCGAAACATCCAGTGCGGTTGTCGGCTCGTCAGCAATCAGCAAATCGGGCCGCCCGGAAAGCGCCAACCTTGCGTTTACCACGCCGCGTCCGAGCGCTGCCGACAAAGCCAGTGCTAGAAAGATGCCGGGGAATGTCAGCATAATATCGGTGAAGCGCATGATAATGGTGTTTACCCAGCCGCCGAAGTAGCCCGCGATTGCCCCCAGCGTTACACCAATGCTAATTGCCACGACCAAAATGATGACACCCACGTGAAATGAAGTTCGCGTTGCCATAATCGTGCGCGAAAATACATCACGACCCGCGTCATCCGTCCCGAACCAATGTTCGGCGTTCGGTGCTTTCAAGCGCTGCGCCATATCCACATTGTCCGTCACATCGTCGGGGTAGGGAACCCATATCGGTGCGGTGATCGCTACGATTAACATCATAATCACGAGGCTTAGACCAATCACCGAAAGCCGGTTACGACTGAAACGGTAGAGGCCACGCCTAAAATCGGTATATTTGGCTGGCGTGTTCAGTACGCCATCTGGCGAGTGGACTTTGCGGCTGCGGGGGAGATAAAGTTGCCATGAGTAGTTACCGTTTTACAATAGTCGTTCCAGAATGAGATCGGATATTCGCATACCATCTATATCAACACACACATTGATCCAAGGCCGGTTCAGCCAAGCGGTAGTCCATTTATTCATGTAGGAAGCGGGCCATGTCTTGCCTCGGCTGAAACTTTCAGTCTCGACCCGTATCCACCACTTTTGCGTTTTGAAAGCATCTGGCGCAATCAGATAAGCAATGGTAGTCGGGTCATGCAGATAAATACCATCCAGCTTATTTACGACCCGTGTGAACTCCAGATAAAACGGGATAATGCCGTCGAGATGTTTGGTGGTCGGCTTCGATGAGTTATCAAATTGCGCTAATTGTGCCGCCGTCATGATCGTTTTCTGTGTCACGTCCAAACCTACCATTGTCACAGGCCACTCTGCACCGAACACCATATCCGCTGCCTCGACATCATGATAGATATTGGCTTCTGCCGCCGGACTAATGTTACCGGGACACAACGCATTCCCGCCCATAATTACCACTTCCCGCACTGCTTGAGCAATATGCGGCTCAAGTTGGAGTGCCAATGCGATATTGGTGAGTGGGCCAATTGGCACCAGTGTGATTTTCCCCGGCGCGTTCATGACTTGCTCGACAATAAACTCGGCTGCCGATTGTTGAATAGCTTTTGTAGTTGGCAGCGGCAGATTGAGATTACCTTGTGCGTCATCCCCATGCACCATTGCACCCGGTTCATGAAAGGCTGACGCAATTGGCTGTGGAGCGCCTTGTGCCACTGGAATATCGCTCCGGCCTGCAATTTCTAGCAGCCGTAGGGCATTGATTGTCGTCAAATCAGTATGACCGTTACCGAAAGTTGTCGTGAGTCCAATAAGTTCAATTTCCGGTGAGTTCAACGCGAGAAAAATCGCCATCGCGTCGTCTATACCCGGATCAGTATCAATAATAATGCGGTGTTGTGCCATGAAATATCTAAACCCTAATTCATGAATTCATGCCGATACGCGGGTCAATCACCCGGTACAGCATGTCTGTAATCAAATTAATCAGTACCACGACCACGCCAATGAACAAGGTCGAACCCATAATCCGACTGGAAGTCCAATAATAAGGCTGCTTTCAATGCGAATTGTCCGATTCCCGGCCAGTCCAGAACGAACTCGATTAGCACCGAACCACCCAACTCAAACCTGATTAGAAACCCAAGCATCGAAACCGTCGCAATCAGGGCGTTTTTCATCAAATAGCGCGTCCAGATGGTTCGCTCTGGAATGCCATTTGCGCGTGCTACCAGCACAAAATCCTTCCGCACAATATCCAGCATATCCGCGCGTAACTGCCGCGTCACCACGGCAATCACCAGTAGTGATTGGCAGAAGGCAGGCAAAATCATGTAGCGTAACGCGATTCCAAATGCTTGAAAATTCACTGCAATTAACGTATCTATTAACAGCATTCCGGTATAAGTGGTTGGATATGAGTAACGTGGATCAAAGCGCCCTCCAACCGACAATAAGAAGGAGTGATATCTCATTCCTTCTTACTTATTTCTCGCAAAATCACATCCTGCATTCCTTACGCTATTGGCGAATGGGACGCGTTATTTCCTTTCCATTTTTCCCAGTTGCCTAGCCCATCATAAGCAGCATATTTATACATCTCAGATAGAGTAGGGTAGTTATAGACGGACTGGATGAATACGTCGATTGTACCGTTCGCGCTGAGGACTTGTGAGCCAATATGCACCAGTTCGGAAGCCAATTCGCCGATATGATGAGCGCCTAAAAGTTTTTTGTCATCGGGCGAGAATAAAAGTTTTAACATCCCATAATCGCCAATAATTTGCCCACGAGCATTATTTTCGCTGTATGTGCGACCAACTAAGTAAGGGATACTTTTCTGCTTGCAGATTTCTTCGGTTAAACCGACCATCGCGATTTCAGGCACGGTATAAACAGCGAGTGGTAGTACAGGCGACATATGCTCCTTGTAAGTCAGATTAAATGCGTGCGCCATTGCCACCCGCGCTTGCTCCATTGAGGTTGAGGCTAAAGCTGGAAAGCCGATCACATCGCCTGCCGCATACACATTCGGTAACGTGGTTTGGTACTTGTCGTTGACAATAATCAGCCCGCGTTTGCCCATCTCTATACCCAATGCCTCTAGCCCAAGACTAGAAACATTTCCTTGCCGTCCAGAGGCATACAATGCCCCATCAACGACAATCTCCTCGCCAGATTGTAAAGTCAAATGCACACGATTGTCGCGTGTTTCAGTTTTGCTGACCTTCTGTTGAAGTAACAATCTAACATTTAGCTTATTGAGTTGGGTAATCAGCCGTGCCACAATTTCTTGATCGACAAATGGCAAAATTTGCTCATGGCCTTCAATTAAAGTAACTTGAACGCCTAAAGTCGCAAAAACAGAAGCGTATTCACAGCCGATAACTCCACCACCGACGACTGCCAACGTTTTGGGGATGAACTCCATGCGTAGAATCGTGTCCGAATCAAAGATCAATAGGCTGTCAAACGGAACGTCTGGTGGATGGAAAGGGGATGAACCGGTCGCGATGAGAATGACATCGGATTGAAGCTCTATATCTTTACCGTCTGTCGTATGAACTTTTACCGTGTGGGCATCTTTTAATGACCCTTCGCCCCAAAATACCTCGATCTTGTGCCGGTCAAGGTTGTGTTGGATGATCTCGCGTTCTCGCGCCACAACTGCTTGCTCACGGTGCATGAAATCAGCAACCGTCATATGATCTTTGAGCGAATAATCAATACCATAAAGACCACGTTGAAGCAGCCCGGAGAAATAGAGCGCGGTCTCTCGTAGTGTTTTCGATGGCACGGTTCCCGTGTTGATGCCTGCGCCTCCCAGATAAGGGGTACGCTCAACAAGTGCAACTTTCTTTCCAAAATAAGCGGCTTGTGCTGCACCTTTTTCGCCACCCGGACCGGAACCAATCACAATCAAATCATAGTGCGTGGTCACATTGACTCCAAAATCAGTTTAATTATGGTTCAAATATTTACATTATCATTATAGGACTTTTTATGAGCAACATCATGCTATATACACGTTTTCTACTCGGTCTATTTATCTAATTCTCACTTGTTGTCTGTCGGAGCTATTTTTGGTTACAACTTAATTAGACTGGCTATATAAGTGCTATTCCTGCTCTTGTTTGTGGTATAGAATGGCAATTTGAGAGTTAATTAATTTAAAGGAGACTTGAAATGCGAGTCTATAGATTTCTTTCTGTGCTTCTTACAGCTAGTTTTCTTATGCCCTTAAGTGCATCGTTGGCTCAGGACACCAAACCATTGCTTGGTTCTTGGGATCAATGCGCCACGCCCACAGCTTTGCCTGATACTGTAACTGTTGGGGCGATTTTCGGCCTGACCAAAGCGGTCGCGGTTTATGGCACAGCCCAGAAAAATGCTACCGACTTGGCGGTTGAGGAAATTAACGCCTCACATTACTTGGGTGAAAATACCACGTTTGCTATTCCTGTTGAGGACTCTGCGGGTGATAAGGATCAAGCGGTCGCCGCGATGACCAAGCTGATTGACGAAGATAAGGTTGTGGCTGTAATTGGTCCGACGCTCTCATCTGAAGCGCTGGCGGCTGACCCCATTGCGCAGGAATCGGGAACAGTCGTCCTTGGCGTGAGCAATACCGCTAATGGTCTCACTACTGCACAGGGCATGGGCGATTATGTGTTTCGTGATAGCTTGCCTGAATCGGCGGTTATTCCCGGTACGATCAAGCAAGCGGCTGAGTCACTTGGCCTCAAAAAGGTTGCCATTCTATACGGAAACGATGATGCCTTTACCAAGAGTGGTTATGACATTTTCAAGCAATCACTGGCTGACAATGCAGTGGAAATTACCGATGAAGAAACCTTTGCTAAAGGCGATGTGGATTTCAACGCTCAGTTGACTAAGGCTATTGAAACCCAACCAGATGCAATTGTCGTTTCCGCATTGGCTGCCGAAGCCACACAGGTCATCATTCAGGCGCGGGCGCTCGGTTATACCGGTCACATCATTGGCGGTAACGGTTTCAACTCACCCGCCGTTTTGAAAAGTGCTGATAAAGATGCGGAAGGATTAATCGTCGGTGGTGCATGGAATTACGGCAATCCTAACCCCTCTGAAAGCAGCGTAGCCTTTGTGAACAACTACGAAGCCAAATATAGTAGTTCACCCGATCAATTCGCTGCACAAGCTTATACAGGCGCATGGTTGCTGGCGACTGCTATTCGTTGTGCCGACTCAGTTGACCACAAAGCCGTTCGGGATTCACTAGCGACGATCAAAGATTTTGACAGCCCATTAGGTGTTTTTAGCTTTGATGAAAATCGTGACCCGGTTCACGCGCCGATTGCTCAGCTTGTGATCGGTGGTAAATTTACCCCGCTGGCGGCTGCAACATCAGCCGAGGCTACACCCGAAGCAACCGCTTCAAGCTAAAATAACGTGATATACCTTGGGGCGGTTGATCTAATCGCCCCTCAATGACCTGTTCAGAGAAAATACCGAATAATTGCAAACGAATTCGTTCTTACAAGAAACCGCATGAATATTAGTCAACAACTCGTCAATGCGATTTGGCTTGGCGGCGTTTACAGCCTTTTTGCGCTTGGTTACGCGCTGGTATTTAGCGTACTAGGTGTGCTGAACCTAGCGCACAGTGCTGTTTTTATGTGGGGCGCGTTTATTGGTCTTGCGGCAGTCACTCAACTTGGATTGCCGATTTGGGTGGCCATTCCCATTGCGATGCTAGCTGCCGGAGGCATTGGCGTACTTTTAGAAGTGATTGCTTTTGCCCCATTACGCCGTCGCAATGCACCACGTATTTCACAGTTGATTAGCAGTATCGGCGCGTCGATTCTCTTAGTCAACATCGCTCAGATTGTTTTTGGCACGACACCGCAGCGTTTTCCACAGGGAAGTATACCGACCGAGACCGTGCAGGGTCTGCCGTTCCGCGTAACACCTATTCAAATTATTATCCTACTGATTTCGGTCATATTGATGGCACTGCTTCAATACTTGGTGATGAAGACTCGTGTCGGTCAAGCCATGCGAACCGTTGCTTTTAACGAGCGAGTCGCGGGTTTGTTGGGAATCAATTCAACACAGATTTTTCAGATCACATTTTTTCTGGCAGGCGCATTAGCGGGTGCATCCGGTGTGCTTTATGGGTTAGCCTATAATTCGATGACCCCTTTTATGGGGGATGCGGTTTCGCTTAAAGGACTAACAGTTATTGTTCTTGGCGGACTTGGTAATATCAAAGGGGCTGTTGTGGGTGGGTTCTTAGTCGCTGCTTTAGAAACATTCAGCATCGCCGCCGGTGGAAGCAACTATCGTGACGCAATCGTTTTTGGCCTACTATTCCTGATCTTGTTGTTCCGACCACAAGGACTTGTGGGACAAGCCGAACAGAATAGAGCCTGATGATGGATTTACTTCGCAGTGTTGGCATCAGTGAACCTGTCTTACAATTCATGCTCGTAAACGCCATTCTCGGCCTCAGCGTGTATCTCACACTCTTTACAGGCATGTTCTCGCTGGCGAATGCTGGTTTCATGGCGATTGGCGCGTATACCGGAGTTATCGTCACCCAGAGTTTTCAACTGCCATTGGGTGTAGGGCTGATTGTGGGAATGTTGCTCGCTGGCGTCATTGCCATACCCATCGGTTTACCCGTTTTGAGGTTGCGTGATATTTATTTGGCTATCGCGACCATTGGCTTCGGCGAGGTGGTTCGCATTGTTATTCTGAACTTTGATACTTTTGCCAGCACACTAACTGGAAAAACTGTCACTCTGACGCAAGGTGCATTGGGCATCAGCGGTATACCGAAGATTACTCAGACTTGGCATCTCATTTTATTTCTTGTGGTTGCCGCGTATGCGATAGCCCGTTTGCATCGTTCCCGTTTCGGACGTGCTATGATGGCTATTCGTCAGGATGAGCAAGCTGCTGCCAATATGGGGATTGATGTTGTTTACACCAAGAATGTCGTGTTTGTTTTAAGCGCTCTTTTAGCCGCTGCCGCTGGAGTTTTGAAAGCACATCTAACCCGCACTATTGATCCTAGCGACTATGGTTTTAATTCGGCTGTCGAAATCTTGACCTTTGCAGTTTTGGGCGGAACAACAACGCTCATCGGCCCAATTGTAGGTGGATTTGTCCTTACGGCGCTGCCGGAAATGCTGCGCGGCTTAAAAGATTACCGAACAATTGTGAATGGGGTGATTCTGCTAGCTGTAATTATCTACTTACCGGGAGGATTGGCGAATCCGGTAGTGTGGACAAAGCTTATTAACCGCCTTCGGGGTATTCGAAAGCCTGTTAATTCAGGCGATGCCAGTCTTCAATAATGAAAATGATTATTAACTAAAGACCGAATGATGCTCGAACTCAATCAAGTCTCTCGCTCCTTTGGCGGTTTGCAGGCACTTAAAGGTGTGACGATGACCGTGCCTGATAACCAGATTATTGGTTTGATTGGGCCAAATGGCGCGGGAAAAACCACACTGATTAATGAGATAACTGGCCTTGATCATCCCACCAGCGGGAGTATCCGCTTTAATAATGTTGATATTCAGCGCTTGCCCCCTCATCAAATTGCGCGTCTCGGTATTGCCCGAACCTATCAAAATATTCGATTGTTTAGTGATATGACAGCTTTGGAGAATTTGTTGATTAGCCAGCACCGGCGCGGCAAAGCCTCGATACTGGATACTTTGATCTTTTCCTCACGTTATCGTCAAGAAGAACGTGATTTGCGCGAAAATGCAGTCCGTTGGCTGGATCGTTTTCATTTGAATGAGACCCTCCAAAGTCGCGCCGGAAGTTTGCCTTACGGCGACCAACGCCGATTAGAAATGGCACGAGCCTTGGCGACTCAACCCGCCTTGCTGCTGCTTGATGAACCTGCTGCGGGTATGAATCCCGTCGAAACGCGTCAATTGGGGGAGCAAATTATCCAGTTGAAAGATGAAGGTATGACGACCCTTGTCATTGAACATGATATGTCGCTTATCCACCAAGTGTGTGATGCCATTTATGTGTTAAGTTTTGGTCAAATTATCGCCTACGGGACACCCGAAGAAATCAAGACTAATCCGGTTGTAATCGAGGCTTATTTAGGGCAAGAAGACAATGGCGCTGCTTGAAATCCACGATTTGCAGACCAGTTACGGCTCAATCAACGCATTGCGCGGCGTGAACTTCAATGTTGAAGCAGGGCAAGTCGTCAGTTTGATTGGCGCGAATGGTGCGGGCAAGACCACAACCTTAAACAGCATAAGCGGAATATTGAAACCATCCCAAGGGCGCATTGTCTTTGATGGTCAGGATATTACGGGTTGGCGCAGCGACCGCGTTACACGTCTCGGCCTTGTACAAGTACCCGAAGGCCGACAAATTGTTGCCACAATGACTGTGCTAGAGAATTTGCAACTTGGAGCATATTCGCGCAAGGATCACGGTGCGATTGCACAGGATTTGGAAAACATCTTCACGCGTTTTATCCGCTTGCGCGAACGGCGTGATCAAAAAGCCGGATCACTCAGTGGGGGTGAACAGCAAATGTTAGCTGTAGGGCGAGCATTGATGACTCGACCGCGTTTGTTGATGTTGGACGAACCGAGCATGGGCTTAGCTCCGATGCTTATCAACGAAATTTTCAAGATTGTGGCGGATATTAAATCACAGGGCATCCCGATTTTGCTGGTTGAACAGAACGCCCGCAAAGCCCTGCAAATTGCAGATTATGCCTATGTAATTGAACTTGGAACGATAGTTCATCACGGGAAAGCATCTGAACTGCAAGATGATCTTCGAATTGTCTCCGCTTACTTAGGCTAGATTTCCTTACTGTGACTTCATCGCTGAGTACGCAATTTTAAGAGCCGAAAGTTTGAAAACTCGAACGCTTTTTGATTGACAATATGGAATTTTTGTTCTACTCTTAATAGAGTTGCGATTGCAAAGCGAGTGATATTCGATTTCAAAATATCACAATGTAGGGACGGAACAGTGCGAAGCCTCTTGTGGATGTTACGCCCGCTTGACTATCACTTACTATTTGACCACTACCATTAATGGATAATATTAGAATGATTTTGAGAGAAGTTGAATATCACTCGTCGCTATTTCCAATATGTTTCCTGATTAGCAATTAAAGCGGCGGCAAACATAAATTGCACGGCGGTGGCATTAGCCGAGCAATCCGCTGCAATTGTGTCATTTCAGCGACATTAACCGAGTTTCCCGCCGTCCGAAAATGCCAATTCCGCGGATACAGCCGAGCTTGCCGCCGTGCAAATCAGCGGAAGTATTGCAATTTGTGCAGTATTTTCTGCAATAAGTGCAGTTTTGAATCATTATCGCCGGAAACGCTTATCCATAATGGATGTGAACCTATTATTTCGCTTTACGAACGCGGGCACTTACGAGGTGCGGTCAAGAATAATATGGTGATCTGTGGGACGCTGGTGATTAATTTCTGCCATTAGCAAGTCCACGACCTTATTCACTATCAGAGCAATTGGCTGGGCAATCGAAGTCATATCAATCAACTCGGCTGCTGAGGTATCATCATAACCTTTCAGTGAAACCTCAGTACCAATGTCCAGCTCCAACGACTCGATATAGCGTTTAGCACCAAATGCCATCACATCATTTGCACAGGCAATTGCCGTAGGTCTCGGTTGAGTGGACATAATTAGCTCAGCCGCTTGCGAGGCACTTTGCATGGTTTCTAAATAACCTTGAGTGCCTATATCACCAATCCGCGAACCTTCAGGCCACGGGATAAACCCAATTCGTTCGTGTCCTTTCAAAATGAGATATTTGAACGCCGCGCTTGCCAACGACATCTGTATAAGGAAATGAAGTTTCGCCGTTGGCTTTATCATAAGGTGCAAAAGGGACTTTGCGTTCGAGGAGGTGTTTGACCCGTGTATCACCATAAGAGACATACGATTTGCAAATCGGTTACTTACAAAAAACATCTGTGTTGATTTTAATACCAGAAGGGGCGCGTCATTATGTTGTTCCACATTTCCATAGCGCTTTTGCGCAGCTTATATGGCTCAAATTGCCCATTTTGTCGAATATCTATGCGATAACAAATCACCAAGTGTGACGCATATGGATGCCCGCGCTGCGTTGCAAATCGGTCTAGCCCCTACACTCTCACAGCACGAAAGGCAAGTCGTCTATGTCAACGAACTAACGGTCTAGCGTTTGGAAATTACTGCGCGATGAGCAAGGGTATCGCACAGGATGCCGCTGCTTGATCGCTTTGGGTAATTACGGTCAATTTTAGCCAGTAAATTCCGGGACTGAAAATATGCGTATCAATTTCGCCTAGCACACCTTGAGTGATGGGTTTGATATAGCTGTTATAAAGCGTGTAGGCTGTACCGCTGTCGGGTCGGATTTCCAGTTTGTAGAATGCGAAGTTATTGCTTGTTGCGGAACCCTCAACATTAATGACCCCACTGACAAGCTGACCTACTGTTGGTGCAGTAATTTTTGTGCTAAGTTCGGTACAACCTTCCGCCGCGTAGGATGTTGATGTATCGCTGCTTGCTTGATTGGGTACATATAAAACTTGTCCAACCCTGATGCTATTGATGTTTGCTACACAGTTGGCCGCTTGTAAGACTTCGAGTGTTGTGCCTTTAGCCTGAGCAATTTTTAATAAGGTATCCCCACGCTGCACGGTGTAGCTGACCCAACCACTGGGTATGGTGCAGGGCGCTGGTGTACCTGCCACAGTCGCGACTGCAACGGTTACCGGAGTAGAGGAAGCTGGTATCAGGGTCGATGTCGGCACACTGGTCATCGTTGAAGTGGGACGCGGCGTAACACTGGGCATCAATGTTGCCGAAGGAACGGGTGTGAAGGTTAATGTAGGGCGGGGCGTAGCTGTTTTGGTGGGTGTTGCCGATGGTTTAATGGTTGGTGATAATGCAACCGTAAAGGTGGCTGATGGTTGCACACGAGTTGCTGTTGGCAAAGGTTTATCGGTAGGGCGGGGCGTACTGGTTAAAGTCGGACGCGCCGTAAAAGTTGCGGTTGCCGATGGTTTTTGTGTGACAGTCGGTGGAGTAGTTGCGCTCGGTAAAACGGTAATACTTGCCGGACGCGGTGTGATGGATGCTGATATGGTTGTACTTGGTGCGACCGTATTGGTTGGCTTGACTAAGGTTGCTGTTGGTGCATCAGTGGGTACGTTGGTCGGTGGCAGTGGCGTTTTGCTCGATTCCACTGTCGCGGTGATCACAACAGAGGGTGTAACCGAAATGACGACTATCGTATTCGAAGGAATAATTGCCGCTGTATTTTCGACCGTGACTTCAGCCGTTTGTTCAGCAATTGATGAAGTTGCTTGTGTCGCGACCTGAGCAATCACCGTTGGCTCTTGGGTGGCAACTTCGGTAATGATCGCTGATACTTGTGCGGTTGCTGTGATTTGCGTTTCTACCGCCGCGATCACCGCCGATGCTAATGGGGTTGGTGTTGCGGTTTGTCCCGCGCCACCGGAGAGCGATAGGATAATGGCGAATGCTACCGCAAACGCGAGTACTCCGACAGCAATGATGGCTACAATGAACTCATTCCCAATGTCACGTTGCATGTTTTATCCTTCAGGCTCAAGCATACTCGTAATAGGAAGCGCAAAGTAAAAGATGCTTCCAATGCTTGGGCGAGTTTCGACCCACAATCCGCCGCCGTGTGCTTCCACTAACAATTTTGCGATTGAGAGCGCCACGCCATTGTCACCTAATCCGTCAATGACCGGATTTTGTGATTTATACTTCCGTGAAAATACACGCGCGAGTTCTTCAGGAGGAATACCACCGCCGCGATCCTCAACCGACACTAATATGCAGTCGGTCGGGGCAGCCAGATTGCCATTGGTTGATAACTTCACTTCTTGGCGATGCGCCGTGACGATTATCTCGCTATCCGGTGGCGAGACCAGATAAGCATTCGTCAGGATTTGTCCAATGACTTGGGTGATTGCATCCTGATCAGCTTCGACGGTTGGCAGGTTGTCATCCAGATTAAGATGAACGGTCAGCCCTTTTTCGCGGAACTGATAGGTTGAATTACTGATGGTATCTTCGATGAGATTGACGACATTGACCGGACGCGGCACTAAAATGAGCCGGCTGGTGTCCATCGCCGTGATGCGTGTCAAATCATCCGTGATCGAGGACAAGCGTGTGATATTTGCTGCCACACGTTGCAGGAATTTGCGCTGCATTTCGCCCAAAATTCCGGCTGACTCATCCATCAATAGATCAATGTAGCCCATGATTGAAGTGAGAGGTGTGCGGAACTCTTGGATAACGCTCAATGTGAGATCCGATTCGCGTTCTTCGCTATCATCACCCGCTTCTGGAATGGGTTCATGCTCAGTTGTAAATTTGAACGTGGTGATTTTGTTTTGGGCTTCGTCAAGTGAGGAACGAGCCTCATTTAGCTCACGTTCGAGCTGACCGCGCTGCTCCGAAAGCTCATCAATCATTTGGGTCAGCGAGTTGATATGGTCATCATTCGGTTGGGTCACACCGATGGATTGTGTGCCGGACTGCGCCAACAAAGCATCGCGTTCGGCTTGGAGGGCTTGTTTCTCAGCGATGAGATGATTCTGACGGCTGATTAGCTCACTTTTCTCATTCGAATGAATTTGCAGTTGAAGCCGGAGTTTGGCTTGATCCTGATGCGCCTCGGCTAGTTCCAATTGGTAGCCGGAGGCTTCGGCTAACAAGCGGGCGCGGTTTTGTTTGATTGCGTCTTGTTTGCCAGCCAATTCATCACGCTGACTGCGGATTTGGTCGCGTTCGACGGTCAGCGCTTCACGGTCAGATGCCAAGTTTCGCATCTCGGTTTCAAGCGCCTGAATGCGACCGGCGCGTTCTTTTTCACGCTTAATGGAATCTTCGTGCTGCACCCGTTCATTGAGGAGTGCATTACGCTCCAATGCGAGTGCATCAATTCGTTGTTGCAGCCCTGTGCGCTGCTCGATCAACTGCGTAATCAACTGCGCCATACCGGTGGTACTTTGCTCGATACCCAGTGCTTGCAACTGTGATGATATATCACTAAGTTTGCCTTGTAATTCGTCACGCTCAGCCAGCATTCGGGAATTATCAACGTTGATGCGTTCGGCAACCGTTTCCATCGCCTGTGCGGGATTGATTTGCTGATCCGCAGTACGCATTTGGGTCAGTTGAGTCTGTAAATTGTTGCGCTGTGCGACCAGTTCTTCCTTTTCCCGGCGGAGTACCTCGACCATGTGCTTGTAAACCGACTCATTACTGTTGGCTGTCGCACCCGCCAGCGCGGTTTCGGCCTCCTGCAAACGAGCGAGTAATTGTTCACGTTCACTGCGGAGATCGTGTTGTTCGTCGGTTAGCGTAAGAATGCGCTGGGATACCGACATGCCTTCTTCGGTGTCGCCTAGCGAGGTGGTCATCCGATTTCGTTCAGAATCGAGTTCAATTTTAAGCTGCGAAATCTGACGTGATAGGTCAGTGATTTGTTCGCGGGATGCTTGTAAGTTGCTTTGCATTTCTTGTCGCGCTGCCAGCACACTGCTGTCATTCATTTGTTCAAGCGGTATGCCTTGAACCAGTGCTTGAATGGCGCGTTCTTCCGCTTTTAGACCCGCGTCTCGCGCGGCATAACTCAAACCCAACAAATTCCCGGCAATAATACCGATGCCCTTCAGCAGTTCGCGTTCGCTTTCGTCCAGTTCCCGCTGCGAATAGGGAGTTGCAACCAGCAGAATGCCAACCAAATCCTTGCCGCGTGTCAATGGTTGAAAATAAGCGGGGCCGGTTTGCTCGATGTCGAGGCGGGTATAAAGATCGCGAAGTTCATCTGTATTGCGGTCAGGATATAAAGGGCGCTGAGAGCGGCGTTCAATCGCATTGACTAATGTCGGTTGGTTATCAAGGTTAATCGACATGCCCGCAATACGTCGTTTCATCGACTTATCGTAAGCGTTTGCAAGATCAGCGTAATTGGCATCTTGCAAGTTAAGGATTGCGCCGATGTCAGCTTTCAGACTATCGAGTACTGCGGTAATGATTCTCTCCGGGATGACGACAGGTGTCGCGTCCTCCAAAATGAGGCCGAGAATCTTTAGCAGTTGGATGGAGTCTCGCTGCGCGGGCGACACAATTGGTGAAAGCGACGCACTGATTAGTGCTTCAGGATTGACAGATGCATCTTTTGGTCGTCCTGCGGCGAGTACAGAATTACTTCGGAACGCGGTCTGTTCCGAGTTTTTGAGTTCACTTTGGAGGTGCTGCATGACCATGCGGTAAATCAATACTGGCAGTATGGCAAGTGCGGCGAAAAGTGCCAATCGTGCTGTGCCAGCATAATTGCCCAGAATGCTTAATTGGTTGATCTGGAGCAGTGTTCCACCATAGCCCAGAATCAACAGGGCGAAGAACAACAATTTGAGGGGGGCATCTGTGAAGCGCTTAAACGAAATTGCAACCAGAATGAGGCCAAAAATGCTAACGACAAAGGTTGTGAATGTCCATGCAACGCCATAAACACTGAGGTTAAAATTCGTATAGTCAATCTGATTCGTCCACTGCACACCTGTAACCACGTAGGCGATCAGGGCAGTGATTAGGAGTAACAGCAGTACGATATTCGCCGCACGACCCCACCGTTCATCCTCACCTGTGAAGAATGACCAACCGATGAGTAGAATGATGGCTAGGCTGCATACCCGTTCTAATGGTGGTAGAATTGCGCTGATGTTTTGGTTGGATACGACACTGTAGAGTGCGCCCAACATCACCACCACCCATGCAGCCAATACACCCAGCATGGCGATCATGTAGCGTCCGGCAGGGCGATTTTGTGGCCTTCGCAGACGCTCACCAAGAGCCATAAATAGGCCAGCTTGGGTGAGGGCAATTGCCAGTAGAAAATAGATTAAATCACCGGGTGACTTGGTGAACAGGTTTAGAAAATCGAGAGACGTTTGAGACAATTTGCTAACCCTGCTGAAACTTTTGAAAGTATATTTCTAAGTATAGCACACTCATTCTTACAATATGTCGGCTATTTGGTTTGTAAAAACAAACAATTGAAGTTGAAATTGCGTTGACCTTTTTGGGGTCATTCATTTACACTGATGCTCGCTGGTTTGTAGTTGATAGGACGTTTATTGAATTCCCCGATGCGCCGCGTTTCACAATTCTTGCAGAAAGCCCCTTGGATCGTTGCTGTTGCACGTTCATTCTGGCGTTTGGGACAACCAAAATTCACAGCAGGCGTGGTCGGCGTTGTATTTAATGCTCAAGGTCAAGTTCTACTGGTCGAGCATGTATTTCATCCGTATGCACCGTGGGGATTACCCGGCGGTTGGATTGACCGAAACGAAAGCCCATCCCATACAGCCACGCGCGAATTGCAAGAAGAACTTCAATTAACGGTTGAAGTTGATTCACTTTTACTAGTTGAAGTCGATTTCGGCAATCATCTGGATTTTGCCTACCTCTGCAATGCCACAGGCCCCATCGGGATTTTGAGCAGTGAACTGCTGGATTACGGCTGGTACGATACCACTGCATTACCTAAGCTGCATCGTTTTCACTACAGAGCAATCAACACCGCTTCAGAAGTTAGAATGCGGAAAGAGTCTACAGGTTCATTATGACAACAATGGGTACATTGAGTAAAAGACGAAAGCGCCGTGGGCTGCCAATCGTGCAGATCCTGTCCGTCTCAATGATCATCGCCGCAACAGGATTGTTTATATTTTATCTGGTGCGGTTCAGCCAACAACCAGACAAACTCCCTGCCGATGTTTCAGTCGCGGGTATTTCTGTTGGTGGATTATCGAAGCGCGAGGCTTTGACGACGATTGTTTCGGCTTATCAAAAACCTGTCGTTTTATATTATGCCGATAACCCCATTCAACTTGATCCTTCGGCTGTTGGTTTCACACTCAGTGGCGAGTCGATGCTCGCTTCTGCTAGCGCGGTTGGCGATTTGTCTGGCAGCTTCTGGTCACGTTTCTTAACCTATCTATTGGGTCAAGAAACGGAACAGACGGTTAACGTGGATTTAGTAGCCCAATTTCAAGAGAACCTCATCCAACAATTTTTGAATGACATTAGCGCCCGTTATGATCGTAAATCTGGTGATGCTAGTTACGACATCAGCACTTTGACGCTGCGACCGGGTGCGTCAGGCTATTCGCTTGATGTGAACGCCGCCATTCCACTGATTGAAGCGGCTTTAAAAAGCCCAACGAACCGTGTCGTGACATTGCCGTTTACGTCATCGAGCATCAATGTGGGCAGTATCGGAACATTGCAAAAGATGATCGAGGATTATCTGGACTCGAAGGGTTTTATCTTCGATGGGCAAATTACCGTCGCATCAGTCTTTATTGAAGATTTGAAAACGGGCGAAGAAGTGAATATCAACGGTGACGTAACCTTTTCCGCAGCCAGCACCATCAAAGTGCCGATTGTTTTGGATTACTTCCGCCAGTTGTGGGTTGCGCCTACACAGGATGAGGCTTGGCTCATGGCGAATTCGCTGCTGTGCAGTAACAACTCATCTTCCAACCTGATGATGCAAATCACAGGCGAACGCGCAGCGGTGCAGGAAAATGTCGATCCCGGTGACGACAACAAAAAACTTTTCACTGGCATTGGCGATGTGACTAAGAATATCCAATACCTTGGCGCACGGAACACCTACATTACCGCGCCGCTGGTCTTGGGTACAGTAGGCCAAACGCTCGGTTCGATTCCAGCGCCGCAAACCTCACCGAATAAAACTGTCAAAACTGAAGCCGACCCTTATAATCAAACAACGACTGAGGATATGGGAACGCTGTTCAGCGAGATTTATGATTGCGCGAATTATGGCTCTGGCTTGATGACCGCCTATCCGAACGGCGAATATACCCAAACCGAATGCAAGCAAATGCTGGAGTTGATGAGCGCCAACGATTTGCAGCGTTTGTTACAGGGCGGCATCCCTAAAGGGGTGCGGATTTCGCACAAAAATGGTTGGGTATCGGATATGAGCGGTGATGCAGGCATCGTGTTCCCTTCTAATGGGCGCGATTACACCATTGCTGTTTATCTGTGGCAAAAGACCGATTTCCAAGATTACACCAAGTTGTGGCCTTTGATTGAGGATATTTCTCGCGCCGCATGGAATTACTTCAACCCTGATGAACCACTCATTAGTGCTCGAACCGATATACCGGCAACGGCTCAGGAATGCGCCGGAAACTTTTTACCGCCGCAGGGCAAGGTTAATCTTGATGATATTAATAGCTGGCGACAAGCTACTCCAACCACACCGTTGACAGGAACACTCACACCCACAGAAGTTCCTGTAGGGTCATAATTAGCTAAGGGTTCAGAGTTTTACTCATGGTGAGTTGGTTGTAATTGCCGTCGCGTAAATACCAGACTTGATCCATGAATTCTTTAACGAAGTAGATGCCCCAGCCCCCATGCGACCGCTCATCGAGGGTAGCGGCTGGGTCGGGGTCATTGTGTAGCAGGGGATTAAAAGCAGGACCGACATCACGAATGCTGATGCTAAATTTGGCCGGTTCGAAAAGGCATATGATTTCTATCGGCTTGTCTTGGCCTTGATCTTGATAACCATGCTCAATAATATTGGTGCAGGTTTCATCGACGGCTAAGGCACAATGATGTATTGATTTTTCGCTCAGCCCAACGTTACGCGCTACAACCGCCACGAAATCACGCGCACGCGCGATTTCATCCAATCGACCCATAATGGTGAGGCGATTTTCTTGAGGATACATCAGAAGCTACTTTGCATCCCCGTTTAGGCCGTTATAGTCGCTCATACGTAGCTGCTCAAGGCCAAAGCCTGATCAGGGAAAATCTGGAAAATGGTGTCCAGCCCCGCCATTTCTAGCACCTCAAGTACCCGTTCAGACGGTCGTGCTAATCGGAGATCGCCTTTGCCACGCACTTTCTTGAGTGCGGATACGATTTCTCTAAGTCCCGCGCTGCTCATATAGTCAACACTTGCCAAATCAACAACGAGTTGCATATTTCCCGCGTTAATTTCGGTCATAAGCGCTCCACCCAATTCATTGGCGTTGGTGCTATCAATACGACCGCTGACCTCAATCAAAGTCGTCTTGTTGTCTTTTGATACATTTACGTTCATCTGTTGAAATCCTTGTTCTTCTTGTCTGCCAGTCTGATGTAATTTCTGACTGCGGACGTAAATGAGAGTATACACTAAAAGGTATTTCCCCGTAAACGGATGGACTTTGTGCTGGGGTATAATCATGCTGTTGTTAGCTAATTGAAGAAAGCATGACCTTCATGGACGGCGGATTGGTTATTTTACTGGTACTCAGTTTTGGAACGATCATCTTCGTAATTCAACGCACCGAGGTCAAGCGGCGGCGTATCGTGCTGTTTGTAATGTTCTTGGTATTGTTGGTGCTGGGCTGGTTAATCAATATTCGTGGCGCATGGGGAGAAGCGGTCGTTGGATTATTGATCGCACTCGTTCTGAATGGATTATTTTACATCTTGATCGGGCGCTATAATCCGGTTGGCAGCAGCGATGATATTCATGTGCTGGGCATGGATGATTGACTCAAGACACATTCCCCATTGTTGAGTGGGGAATGTGTTTTATTGATCAAGGTCTAACCGATTACGTTTAGAGGAATGACATCACTGCTTTGCAGCATCACGACACTGACACGCGCCGCAATAGTTTCTGCCATCTTCTGGAAGGCTATCGCAGCGGGATTTTCCGGCTGTGTAACCACAATCGGTCGACCATAATCTCCACCTATGCGGACTTCAGCATCCAATGGAATGCGGCCTAAGAACGGGACATCGCGTTCCGTCGCCAACTTTTCACCACCACCTGTGCCGAAGAAATCACCTGCCATATTCTCAACCACACCCAAAATCGGCACATTGAGCGTTTCAAACATAGCGATACTGCGTAGCGCATCCTATACAGCCACATCCTGAGGTTGTGTCACAATCACTGCACCCGTTACTGGGAAGGATTGCGCCAGTGAAAGCGGTGCATCTCCTGTTCCCGGTGGCAGATCAACAATCATGTAGTCGAGTTTGCCCCAATTGACATCCATGAACAACTGCCGAATGGCGCTGTGGAGCATTGGTCCGCGCAAAATCATGGGCTTATCGGGACTGGTGAGGAAACCGGTACTCATGACCTTGAAACCATAGGCTTCCATCGGGACCATTTTGCCATCGACGACTTTGGGACGACCGTAGCCAAGTCCAGTCATTGTTGGTAGGTTCGGGTTGAGGATGTCACCGTCAATAAGCCCGACTTTTGCACCTGCATCAGCCAGCGCGGCAGCAAGATTGATTGATACTGTGCTTTTACCCACGCCACCTTTACCGCTGGCGACCGCGATCAGACTCCGCATGGGTACGTCTAAACGCCCATGAATTTTGCGGTCGGTGGGAACTTGGGAGTCCCAACTGATATTGAGTTTCTGGATACCGTCGATATGTCCGATAACCGCCGCATTGCAGCGATCCTCAAAAACGCTTTTGAGAGGGCAGGCTGGTGTCGTCAGGACAATGGTGAATTTGGCAACATTGCCTTCTACAGAGAGGTCACGCACCATATTGAGAGTCACAATATCGCGGTGCAGTTCGGGTTCTATTACAGTGCTAAGCGCCGACATAATTTGCGCTTGTTTATCGCTCATTTGTTTTTCCTTCGTTCAGTTTGTCTTAGATTGGAATAATTATAGCGCGGATGATAAAAATTAGTCAGTAGCTTTTGTCATATCTTAAATAGATAATCTGTTATCTACACGGATCATCATCGCGGATACTTCCCTTGAGCTAATCGCTTGACCATTTCTTACGTCACAATGTACATAAAAAACGGGGTGCTTATTGCACCCCGCATCAGTCTGTGATTATTTGTTGGCTTTCTTCTCACGTATCTTCGCCAACATTGCCTGTTTGTCAAACTTGGGCTTTTTATCGCCGGGGGCGGCAGCGGCTGTTTCAGCGCTGGCTTTAGCTGGGGCTGGTTTTGCCTCCGCTACGGCGGCTGGAGTTTCCACCGCGGCTGCCGGGGCTTCGCCTTCAGTGGCAGCGACTTCAGCTAATTGGGCCAATGTGCGTGAAGGCCACATATTGTCTTTGGTTGGGGTTGCAGCCGCTTGACCAGCCTTCTTCATAGTCTTAATCGTATCCGTATGTTCCCAACCCTTGCGATCAATCGCTTCTTCCAAAGCGGTTGTCGGGGCAATCGTCTTCCAATAGCTCAATGGCTTGGAAAGCTTTTGTTTGTCATGGATATGATTGCCGGTGCGGTCATAGCTTGCCAACTCATAATCATGATCCATCTTGATCGCATCAAATGGGCAGAACTCGGCACAAAATCCGCAGTTCATGCAAATATCAATGTCGATGAAGAACGCTTCCGGTTGTGGCACCGGGCGACCCGTTACCGGATCAGAACCGCGCACAATCCAGATACACTGTGGTGGGCAAACTTTGGCGCAAATGCCGCAGCTTGTACACCAATCTTCACCCATATGGGTCGGGTCTTGATCTTCAGTTACCAAAAACGGCACAAAACGGAAGCGTTCAGGCACTGCGATTTTTTCATCAGGATACTGCACGGTGAAAGCACCTTGAGTCTTTAGACCTTGCCGTACCTGAAAGTTTTCCGTGTTCACATACTTACGACCCGCATAGCGGATGTCGTCAACATAGGTATTGAGAAAGTGTTTGAAAGTGACCCAAAGGCCATTTGCAATACCTTTACCGTACATAGCGGCTCCTTAGTTCATCAAATAGGGGTATGTTTTTCATACCCCTATAGAAATGTTGCATTAGCGATCTGTTTCGCCAAGAACGATGTCGATACTGCCGAGAATAGCAACCACGTCAGCGACTTTATGACCCACGCACATCGGGCCAAGTGCGGTTAGGTTAATGAAGCTGGGTGCGCGGACATGGTAGCGCCAAGGATTCTGCGGGCCTTTTTCATCGCCGGCCGAAACGACATAATAACCGAGTTCACCCTTTGGGTTTTCCACGCGACCATAGGATTCACCTAGAGGAACGCGAGGGGTATGCTTCTTATCGCCTGCGAAAATTGATTCGCCGCGTGTCTTTTCAAGGCGTGGCAGGATTTGCTTCAGGATACGGACGCTCTCGCGCATTTCGTCCAATCGGATCAGATATCGGTCATAAATATCACCGTTATAGCGTACTGCTACATCAAAATCTAACTCTGGATAAATGCTGTACGGATCAGCCTTACGTACATCATAAGGAACACCACTGGCGCGGAGCAGAGGACCAGCCGCGCTGTAAGCGATAGCCATTTCGGGCGGCAAGTAGCCAACACCGATAGTACGTGCCTTAAGGATTTCACTTGCTGTCAGGAATGTATCCAACTCGTCAATTGAACGGGGGATGCGTTCACTAATTAACTCGGTTAGATAATCCATCGTGTTGAAGTCACGAATCTTGTCGTTCACCAGATTTAATACGCTTGCAATGCGTTCTGGAAGGTCTTTCGAAACGCCACCAAAGCGCATGTAGTTGCACATCATGCGGCTGCCGGCGGTCGCTTCAAAGAAGTCGAGGATTTTTTCACGTTCGGCGATGGCATACAGCGCCGGAGTGAAGAAGGCACCAAGGTCATTCAGCAAGAAGCCAATCGCCCAATAATGGTTGACAATGCGTGTCAGTTCGACCATCAACACACGGATCACTTCAGCGCGATAGGTTGGTACTTGGTATTTCGCACCCCTAGAGAGCAATTGCTCGACGGCCAATGCATAACCGTGATTGTTGCCCATGCTGCTGATGTAATCGAGACGGTCAGTGAAAGGCATGTTATGTAGGAATGTGTTGCGTTCACCGATCTTTTCATGGTTACGGTGTAGATAGCCCATGACGGGTTCCAGCGATTCAATCGTTTCACCGTTCAAGGTGACGATCATGCGGAACACACCATGTGTACTCGGATGATGCGGCCCCATGTTGACGACGAGGCGGTCAGTCTTTAGAACCGCATCGCTGTCAAGCTCTTGAACACTCACACCTAAACCAAGGTCGCTGTAAAGCGCCTCTTCGGAGGTGTCATTCAGCTTGGAGAGGTCGAAGTCTGCTGGATAAGATACGTTCTTGCCGTAAATATTGCTTTCTTCGGCACGGCGTACCCAACCATCAGGCCAGCGGCTATCAAACGGTTTGTGATCTTCTTCATAGTAGGCTTCATGCCAGTCCTTCCGCATCGGATGACCATTGAAACCTTCCCACAGCAAAATGCGCTTCAGATTGGGATGTCCGGGGAACTTGATACCATACAAATCGTAGGCTTCGCGTTCTTGGAAATCCGCACCCGGCCACACATCAATCAATGACGGAATCACCGGATTATTGCGGTCGGTTTGCGCCTTAAATAGGAGTGCTGGCCCGCCCGATGTTTTATAGGCGTGGTACACCATCTCCATCGAGTCAGCGATACCCTGATAATCAACGGCGGTTGCACTGGAGAGATAGTCGTATCCCATCTCATCACGCATAGCTGTAGCAACTTCAAGTAACCGACTCTTGTCGACGATGATGCCGCCGTAACCTTGTCGGGTATCATCCTTCACAGCGTCAGGAAAACGTTCTTTCAGTGAGGCAATTGCGGACTGTATGTCATTTGTTTCGACAATGGCGTTATCAGTCATATTTATTATCCCTTGTTCGCCTTCTTCTCACGGATCTTCGCCAACATAGCCTGCTTGTCGAACTTCGGTTTTTCTCCGGCTGCGGGCGCAGCAGCTTCAGCAACTGCAACGGGTGCGGCTGGCTTGGCCTCAGCAGAAGCGGCTACAACCGCGGGCTTCGCAGCAGCATCAGTACCAGCTTTGGTCTTGGGAGCCATCTTAGGTGTATCCACAGGCTTGAGGGCGGGTAATTCGCGCATACCGAAGGGCTTTCCAGCGGCGGCGAGTTGTGCTTGACGGCGAATCAGATCCATTTGACGTGGGTCGATAATATCCGGCCCAAGAATAGGAATAGGTGTCGGTTCGGATGGCCCAACGCCGTACCACGGCACATCATCCAAGTTGGCAAGGGATTGACCATCAATTTTCTTTTGAAGAGCAATCAAACCATGCAGCAAGGCTTGTGGGGTAGGAGGGCAGCCCGGTACATAGACATCTACAGGGATGTACATGTCGATGCCTGAAACCACGTTGTAGCCTTCTTTGAAAGGCCCACCACCGCTGGCACACGCACCCATCGCCAAAACGTATTTCGGCTCTGGCATCTGGTTATAAAGGCGCACAATCGGTACAACCATCTTTTTGGTGACCGTTCCCGAAACAATCATCAAATCGGATTGACGCGGACTGGCGCGCATAACTTCCATGCCGAAGCGTGAAAGGTCATAACGAGCAGCAGCCGTAGCAATCATTTCAATCGCGCAGCAAGCTAAACCGAACAGCAGAGGCCACATTGAAGATCGTCGGCTCCAGTTGTAAATCTTGCTCAAACTGGTGATGGCGACGTTGCCCTGCATTTCATCCGGTATTGGGAACTCGGTGGCGTGTAAATCACGCAGGTCGAGTTGAGCCATTATGGGGTGACCTCCTCATACCACTCCCGCAAAATCTCGTTCAATATCCCCTCATTGGCCAGTCGAGGATCATCAGCAAAATTCGGCAGCGTGGTTACATACTGATACAACTGATCTAAACCAATAGTTTCGACTTCAATATCGGGATACGCAGCTTTCAAACTGAGAACAATTTCCCACGTTGCATCCCAATACAAATTCCCTGATTGTGAAATTTCATTCATACCTATAGCTTACCGCAAATCGGCACAAATTACGACAACCAATATGATAAAAATGATTCCATTACGGCTCTTTTAAGATGGTTTCGGTGTCGATTTGAGCGCGTTGCAAACGACCACTATAATCCACGTACACCGATTTCCACTCGGTGAATGAGTCCATGCCTGCTTGCCCCGCCTCACGCATTCCGTTGCCTGTGCCGCGTGTGCCACCAAACGGGAATTGGATTTCCGCGCCAGTTGTTCCGTGATTGATATAAACGATGCCTGTAGTTAAATCACGGATTGCCCGGAACGCCGCGTTGACATTTTCGGTGAAAATGCTGCTGGACAGCCCATAGGCCGATTCGTTATTGACCTCGACGGCTTCATCCAAACTTGCGACTTCGATTGCACTCAGCACTGGCCCAAAAATTTCTTCTCGGGCAATTCGCATGGTGCGGCTGACATCTGTGAAGAGGGTAGGGTTATAAAAATAACCTTTGCCTGTATCGGTACGTTGACCACCAACCAGCAGTTTCGCGCCTTCCTGCTTGCCGATGTCCACGTACTTTTCAACTTTGTCGCGTCCTTTGGCATTCACCAATGGCCCAACGTTTGTCGCATCATCTAAGCCGTCACCGACTTTGAGCGTTTTGGACTTCGCAACCAAGGCTTCAATCAACTTGGATTTAATACCACTTTGAACAATCAAGCGGCTGGTGGCGGTGCAGCGCTGCCCGGTCGTACCGAAAGCACTCCATGTAATCGCCTCGACTGCCAGCTCAAGGTTGGCATCATCCAGCACGATAATGGCGTTCTTGCCGCCCATTTCCAGCGCGACTTTTTTACCGAGGCTTGCTGCCTGTGAATAAACTTTGAGGCCAGTGTCGGTTGAACCTGTAAAAGAGATGATACGCACATCGGGATGACTAGCGAGTGCGGCACCTGCCGCACCTGCGCCCGTAACGAGGTTCAATACACCCGCTGGCAAACCCGCATCCTCGAACACTTTGACGAAGGCCGCGCTGGTCGCAGGTGTATCCTCACTCGGTTTGAAAACGATGGTGTTACCCGCGATTAGTGCAGGGAGTATCTTCCAGCTTGGGACGGCTACGGGAAAGTTCCACGGCGTAATTAAACCGACGACACCCACCGAGTCGCGCATCGCCATACCGAACTTATTTGGCATTTCAACGGGTGCGGTGTAACCGAGCAACCGCCGACCTTCGCCGCCCATGTAGTAGGCCATATCAATCGCTTCTTGCACATCGCCGCGTGTTTCCGCAAGAATTTTGCCCATCTCTTGCGTCATCAGCCGTGCAATCTGGTCTTTGCGCTCGGTGAGCAATTGCGCCACACGGAAAAGAATCTCGCCGCGTCGTGGCGCAGGAGTCAAACGCCAATTCTTGTAAGCGGCTTTAGCGGCTTTGACGGCGGCATCGACATCTCCTGCGCTGCTCGAAGGTGCAACCGCGAGTATTTCTTCAGTAGCCGGGTTGTAAGTAGGAAAGGTTTCACCCGATTGAGCCTGTACCCAATTCCCGCCAATATAGTTCTGCACAGTGTCAGACATGTAAAAAACTCTCTCTCAACAAAATCGAGGAATAGTTCGCAGGGGCAAGATTTTGCAGGCGACAAAATAGAGGGCAAGTATATGAAATGAGGATTCGTTTGTCAAGCAAAGTTCACGACGTGCAAACAGGTAATCGGCACGTTAAGTATTCGCTGTCATAAGGTCAAAGGCGAATGTGCTGCCTTTTCCTTGTGTCGATTCGATCTGGATAGCTGTGCAGTGCTGTTCCATGATGAGTTGAACAATCGCTAAGCCGATGCCCATGCCGCCGAAACGCCGCGTGGAAGAACCGTCAATCTGGTAAAACGGCTCAAAGATACGCTTAAGCTGATTGCGTGGAATTCCAATGCCTCTATCTTGAATACTCATTGTGACTCTGTTGCCAGATTGCGTGATGTTGACCTTCACCACATCATGGCTGAACTTGAGCGCATTATCCAAAAGCAGTTGGATCGCAATCGTCAGGCGCTGCTTGTCGCACAACACAGTATAGGTTTGATTGTTCGGTATGATTTCGACCCGTTCAATGTCTTTTTTGTGTTCCCATGACCGTCCAAGGTTACGTAACGCCGCTTGAATAATCTGGATGATCGGTACGGCTGTGAAAGAATCAACATTTGAGCTTTCATTCATCAGTTCGTTCAATAGCGTCACATTACGAATGCCACCTTCTAAACGGGTAGTGGCTTCCATCGCCAGTTCAACGATATTGCGGTTGGTACTTTCATCTTCGTTGAGCAGTGCAACCGCCGATTTGACTTGCAGCATCGGTGTACGCAGTTCGTGCGACACACTATGAACGACAGCTTGCTTCAAGATGTTGATCTCGGCTCTGGTTTGGATTGCTAACTCCAATTGTTGCTTGAGCAGTCGATTTTCCGCCTCAAGTTCGGACGACTGTACTACCAGCCCGACGGTTGACCGCAAGCGCGTAAGGTGTGTGACAATGATTTGGTCGATGAAGGGCAGATAACTTTGCGGAATGACCTGATCTACCAGCGTGAATAAATCGCTTGATGGATGATCGCTAACCGCAATCAAAATCGGACGTTCTATTCTCACAAATGCCGAGGAAATCGCCTCAAATAACTTCAAGTTGGTACTGTCATGATCGTGGATGACAATGACTTGGGGCTGAAAATGCTCAATTACGTTTAACGCATCACTTGGAGTCGTTGTGAAAACAGAACGGGTCGTTTCCAAATCAGCGATATGATGCAATTGACGAGCGACATTTGCATCGTCATGAATGATGAGTAGTGATAATTCATCTCGGGTATTTTTCACTTGAGTATGCATATGAGTTTTTGCCCATAAAAATGCGCTACTCGCCCATCATAACATGGAAAATACACAACAAACGAAGTGCATATCACTTACATACGCGATCCTAACCCGGACTATTAAAATTTACTCTGGGTCATGCTCATCTTCTTTCAGCGCTTCCCAGAAAAGGTTTAACCCCGGACGTTCTGCATTGCACTTTGGACATCCCACGTAGGGGTCTTCAATATCAATACGATGTTTAACACAAGACGCTTTGACCTCAAGCTGCCGACCAAGTCCCAATAGTTTGGGTTTGATGGTCAAATTTAGTTCGAGATATTGGCTCGCATTGGCGTTCAATATCTCCGGCACTGGACAAGCCTTGCAATCACTCGGCTTCCAGTGAATGGAATTTGGATTTTGGTTGACCAAACGGCATTCTTGGATATTTTTGCCACGATGAAAATCTTCATGATAATGCGGACAATCCTTGCCAGCAGGGGTACGCATAACACTACCTCTCAATGAACAAACGGTATAACACTATTTTAACAGGTACGTGTTAATAATTCATAAGCTAAGACTTGGCGTTTACCCATTTTTGCGCGGCTTCTGCCAATGATTGCAACCCGCCATATTGGATGGTGCAGTCCGGCAGCGAATCGAGAAAATCCTGCCCGTAACTCTTACTGATGATACGCTTGTCCAAGAGAATCACGACACCACGATCCGATTGGTTGCGGATTAGGCGACCAAATCCCTGCCGGAAACGTAAGATCGTATCGGGCAGTGTGTATTGCTTGAAGGGGTCACTATACATTTCAGAACGTGCCGCAATGATGGGGTCGGTCGGAATGGGGAAGGGTAGCTTTGCCAGAGCCAATGCACTTAAGGCCGCGCCGGGAATATCAATGCCTTCCCAGAAACTTTTTGTACCCAACAAGATCGCTTTGTCGGTTGTTTTGAAACTCTCCAGCAAGGCTTGACGATTGCTCGTATCCAGTTGATCGTAAACCGTAATATCACCCAAAGCCAATCGCGGACGTATGGCCTGCGCCGTTTGCTGAAGCTGGGTGTAGCTGGTGAACAGTGCCAAGGTGCGTCCATCCAAGGCAGCCGCAACTTCTACCAGCGCCCGTTCGACGGCCTGTTGATAACGCCCTCGTTCATTGGGATCCGGCATATCATTTGGTATAAACACCAGCGTCGATTGCCGGTAATTGAAGGGCGAATTCAACGCTAAGGTTTCGATGTCCTCTGCGTTTAAAGCCTCTTGGATATAATCGAAATTCCCGGTCGTTTGTAAAGTGGCGCTGGTCAGAATGACGGATCGTTTGGTTGACCAGATGTATTCATCGACGAACTTCCCTACTTTAAGCGGCGCGGTGTTGATCGACACGCCGTAAGATTGGTTCAAATGAATCCAATAAATGGTGTTGTCATCGGGCTTAAGGATTAGCGCATCCAGTGTATTGAGCATATCCGTGAAGTAGCGCGAAAAAGCCTCGATACTGGA
>JBBQLX010000038.1:0-47006 GCA_038328375.1 Aggregatilineales bacterium
TGTGGACAGCAAACGCCTTGCTATCACAGGCGGTTCTTACGGCGGCTTCATGACCACATGGATCACCAGCCACACTGACCGCTTTGTCACCGCAGCCTCGTTACGTGGTGTCTACAATATGCTCTCGTTCAGCGGCACGACCGATATTGTCAGCTTCACATCCAACGAAATGGGTGTCGAGCCGTGGGAAGACCCGACGTTCCTCTGGGAAAATTCCCCATTGGCACACGCCCACAAAATCAAAACACCGATGCTCTTGATGCACAGCGAAAATGACTTCCGTGTTCCCATTTCTGAAGGTGAGCAGATGTATACCTACATTCGCCGCACCGGAGGCAAAGTCAAGCTGGTTCGATTCCCGCGTGAAGGCCACGAACTTACCCGTACAGGCGAGCCGGAACATCGCGTCAGCAGCTTAATGCACATCATCAATTGGTTTGATGAGTATTGTTATCCCGAAAAGTCTCAACAAGCACAGGAGTAGGCCATGACCACCATCGTCCCTATGCTAGAACGCGCCCGCGATTTGCAAGATCAACTGGTCGAATGGCGGCGTGACATTCATATGCACCCTGAACTCAGTTTTCAAGAATTTCGCACGGCTCGTTTAGTGGCAGATACCTTGCGTGATATGGGCATCGAGGTTGAAACCGGTGTCGGCAAAACGGGAGTTGTTGCCCGCATCGGTGAAGGTCGCCCCGCCATCGGTATTCGTGGCGATATGGACGCGCTGCCCCTCCAAGAGATGAACGATGTAGCCTACAAGTCGCTCACTCCAAATGTCATGCACGCCTGCGGACATGATGCCCACACCTCGATTCTCTTGGGTGTTGCTCGGTTGCTCAACAACATGGAAGATCGCCCACCGGGAGAAATCCGTCTGCTTTTCCAACCCTCAGAAGAAGATGAAGACAGTGATCACAAGAGTGGCGCAGTTCGTATGATCGAAGATGGCGCGTTGGAAGATTTAGACGCGGTCATTGCTCTACACGTCAACAGCAATATTCCCGCCGGACAAATCCGTATTGCCACTGGCGCTAACTCGGCTTCGGTTGATTCCTTCAACGCTACTATCATTGGTGAAGGCTGTCATGGTGCATACCCGCATCAAGGTGTTGATCCAATTTTCATCTTGGCACAGGTCATCAATGCCATTAATGGTATTCGCGCCCGCCGCATCAATCCGGTTCGCCCTGCGGTCATCTCGATTGGCTCGGTTCATGCCGGTTCAGCCAATAATGTCATTCCTGATGAAGTTAAGTTGAACGGTACAATTCGCGCTTATGACGACGAAACCCGAGAAAAACTTTGGGCGGAACTTGAACAAGCCTTCGCGGTAACCAGAGCTTTCGGCGGTGACTACAAACTCGAAATCATCAAGAGCTATCCTTCGCAGAACAACGATGCTGAAGTCGCTCAACTCATCCGCGAGATTGGCGTGTCAATGCTCGGTGAAGAAGGGCTTTACCCCGAAGAACCCGGCATGGGTGCGGAAGACTTTGCCTATATGACGCGCAAAGCCCCCGGTGCCATGTTCGGCCTCGGTGCAAAATTCGATGAGGTCAATCGCCCACACCACAGCCCTATCTTCGATCTCGACGAATCATCCTTCTCGATTGGTGCAGCCATTCTCGCCGAAACCGCCACTCGTCTCCTCAAATCCAAAGCGTAACATTTAATAATCTTTTCCATATGGCCTGCTTACTAATATTCAATAAGCAAGCCATATGGAGGATTAAATCAATTCTTCTTTAAGATTTCATCAAATAGACTCTGAATCCCAGCAATAAAATCCTCAGTTTCCTCATCAGTCAAGTAATATTGCATTGGTACATCAATCATCTGATGAACCTTCCGCTTACTTATGGGATAGAATTCAGCAAATGCATCAGTATTTATAAAAACACTGAATAAACCATCTTTAGGCTGTACCCAAGTACAAATTAAAACCCTGTTCTTATTCTTTGGTGGAGCATACATAATGCTCCATTTGTACATTTTGGGATATAAACCTAATCTCGTTAAAGAATCATATAACTTCCGAAATTCTTCACCAATGCCGTTTTTTGTTGCAATTTGAAAAAGTCGGTCAAGACGATTATCTTCTGTCGAGGCTTTGTCATTAGCAGGCTGCTTTTTGATAATGCTTGATAGATTTTTATCAATTTCAGTCAATTGTCTTAATAAGACATGCTCCCCATTTGAGTTTTTATAAACGTCAAATGTGACAACATTTATAGGGTTGCCTTGAAATGTCGTGTGTTTCAATACTCTATCGAGATTTATGTCTCGACTTGTTCCAACGACATAAACCTGAATTTCCCGCTGTTCAAAAATATCACTATCAAACTTGTTCTCTTTTAGAAAAGAACTAAGTTTAATCGCTCTCTTACCAAGTGATTTCTCTACAAGCCCGCTAAACTCTTTTGAAGACATTTCAGCTATACAACCTGCGTAATCTAGAGCCTGTGCAACGGTCTCACGCCGCACACCAACCTTTTTAAGTTCGATAATTGCCCAGCGCCCATATTTGTCAATTCCTAAAATATCTAGATAACCTGAGTCTAACGAGACTTGTCTGCCAACTATCTGCAAATCTGGACTTATTAAACTCGGATCACGGTCTATCCAATCTTCAAGATACTTTTCAAATTCCAAAGAATCAGGCATATAACGTTGAGGATTGCCATCAACTAAACGCCATATACCCACATCGGCATTACCTGTTTCGGACACGAGATTTCTCCTTTACTTCGGCTTCTCCACAAAATCCAACGACGGCGACGGACTAATAGCGCTCCAGCCGCCGTCCACAATCAACGTCTGACCTGTAATCTGCGATGCACCCTTCGACAGTAAAAATAACGCTGCCTGTGCAATATCATCCGGCTTGCTAACTTTCCCCACAGGAATAACCTTGCCCCAAACTTCATCGTAATTCGGATCATCCGCCAGATTACGTGGCGTGGTTGTTGCTCCCGGTGCAACACAGTTGACGGTAATGTGATATGGTGATAACTCATACACCAGATTTCGCGCCAACATTTCCAACGCAGCTTTGCTCATTCCATATGCCGAAAGATATTGAATAGCTTGATGTCCTGATACCGATGACATAAATAAGATACGTCCACCATGCCCCTGCTCTCGCATTTGCCGTGCGGCTGCTTGTGCTAAGAAATAAGTCCCGCGCAAATTAACCGACATAACTTGGTCAAACATCTCCGGTGTATATGCGAAAAAATCACCCCACATCGTCAACCCTGCGTTACACACTGCCATATCCAGCCGACCAAACTGCTCAACCGCCGACACAACTATCGCCTGCACCGTATTGACTTCCGCCACGTCTCCAGCAAATGGCTGACAAATCCCACCCGCCGCACGGATTTGTCCCGCAGCTTCTTCAGCCACCGCCTTATCCACATCATTCAGCAGCACTGATGCCCCTTGTAACGCCAACTGCTCCGCAATCGCGTATCCGATGCCGACACCCGCGCCTGTAACAATCGCAACTTGTCCCTCAAATGAAGTATCACCCATTTACAAAATTGCTCCTTAGCAAACAAACGGCTATTATACTGACACAATCTTAGCCATAAAAAAGCGATCCAATTTATGCCAAACCAATTACCCCCTTTAGAAGATATTCTTGGCTCTGCACAACTAGTTGCCGATACCCATACGTCTGGTCATGGTCGTGACGGCAAACTCCCCCTCACAGGTGACATGCTCCTCAACGAACCCAGCGGCAACCTTTTCGGTCTGACGCAAAACGTCGCGATGGGCTGGAATCCCGAAGAAGTCAACAACGAACAGTACCTGATCGTCAGCACCCACGGCGGCCTTCGCGCCCCTGATGGATCAGCCGTTGCCCTTGGCTACCACACGGGTCATTGGGAAGTAAACCTGCTTGTACAAGCCGCCGCCGAAACCTTCCGCGATCAAGGCAGCGTTCCCTTCGCCGCCTATTGTACAGATCCTTGCGATGGTCGTTCACAGGGAACAGATGGCATGATGGACAGCCTCCCCTACCGCAACGACGCGGCGATGGTCATCCGTCGTTTGGTGCGTTCCCTGCCCACCCGCGATGGCATCATGGGCATCGGCACATGTGACAAAGGCTTGCCTGCCATGATGTTGGCGCTTGCGGGTTGCACTGATCTCCCCGGCATTATTGTCCCCGGTGGTGTCACATTACCCACCGAAGGCGCTGAGGATGCAGGCAAAATCCAGACCATCGGCGCGCGTTACACTCAAGGACTCATCTCTATCGAATACGCCGCTGAGATGGGTTGCAAAGCCTGCGGTTCCAGCGGCGGAGGCTGCCAATTCCTCGGCACAGCCGCCACCGCACAGGTTGTTGCCGAAGGCTTTGGCCTTAGCCTGCCTCACAGCGCACTGAGCCCATCCGGTGAACTGATTTGGCTCGATATGGCAAAGCGCTCCGCCTTAGCGCTCTTACGCCTCAAAGCCAACAATCTACCGCTTTCCAGTATCATAACGCCTGCCGCGCTCGAAAACACCATGCTCGTCCATGCAGCCTTCGGTGGATCAACTAACCTGCTTCTGCACATTCCCGCGATTGTTCAACAAGCCGGACTCAAACCTCCGACTGTCGAGGATTGGAATCGCATCAACCGCAGCACTCCTCGTCTGGTCGATGCCCTACCCAACGGCCCACGCTTCTTCCCCACTGTTCAAGTCTTTATGGCAGGCGGTGTTCCCGAAGTCATGCTTCACCTGCGCCGTATGGGATTGCTGAACACCGATGCACTCACGGTCACAGGCGAAAAACTCGGCACAGTGCTTGATTGGTGGGAACAGAGTGAACGTCGCCAAGCTGTTCGCAAACTGCTCCGCGAACAAGACGGCGTTGATCCCGATCTCGTTATTATGGATGCGGACTCAGCTCGTGCCGAAGGACTCACCAGCACTGTCATATTCCCAACTGGCAACCTCATGCCGCACGGCTCGGTCATTAAAGCCACAGCTATTGATGCCAGTGTCATGGATGCCAACCAAATCTATCATCAACGTGGACGTGCCAAAGTCTTCACCTCCGAACGTGCTGCCATCAAAGCCGTCAAAAGCCACGAAGTTCAAGCAGGCGACATCATGGTCATGATCGGCCTCGGCCCACTCGGTACGGGCATGGTTGAAACTGCCCAAATTACTTCCGCCCTCAAATATCTCGATTGGGGCAAACATGTTTCGCTGCTCACCGACGGACGATTCTCCGGCTTTTCAACGGGTGCATGTGTCGGACACATCGGGCCGGAAGCGCTGGCAGGCGGGCCAATCGGCAAAGTCCGTGACGGCGACCTCATCGAAATCATTCTCGACCGTCAAAATCTCACAGGCACGATTCACCTTGTTGGCACATCAGATCGTGACCTCACACCCGACGAAGCCGCATTGGTTCTCGCAGCTCGTGATATACATCCCGATCTGCATGTTCACCCGCGTCTACCAAACGATACACGTCTCTGGGCGGCTTTGCAGGATGTCAGCGGTGGAACTTGGGCAGGCTGCATCTACGACACCGACAAAATCATCGCCACTTTGAAGGCAGGTGTTCAAGCTCTCGCACAGCAAGACCAAATCACCGCCGAATAATTATATTTATGGTGGGGTTTGTCGCTGGCAAACCCTCTCAAAAAGGAACGACTCACATGTACACCCTCGGCGGAGAACTCGTCGCCCGCACACTTGCCGCGCAAGGCGTTTCAACCATTTACACCCTTTGTGGTGGACACGTCATGGGCATATACGACGGCTGCCTCAACAACAACATCGCCGTCATCGACTTTCGCCACGAGCAAGCCGCTGCCCACGCTGCCGATGCTCACGCCCGACTCACCCGCAACATCGGTGTAGCAGTCGTCACAGCCGGCCCCGGTGTAACCGATGCCGTCACAGGAGTCGCCAACGCTTATGAAGCTCGTAGCCCGCTCGTGTTGATCGGTGGCGCGGCACCACTCAAAACCAAAGGCATGGGCGCGTTGCAAGAAATGCCACAGCTCAATATGTTTAAGGACATCACTAAAGCCGCCTTCACCATTACCGAAACCGAAAAAATCCCGCAGATGCTTCATGAAGCTTTCGAGATCGCCCTCAGCGGACGACCCGGCCCGGTCTTCATCGAAATTCCATTTGATGTACTGTTTAACGCCGTCGAGCCGCCCGAAATCCCCTCGCGTGTGGTCATCGAACCCGCCGCGCCTGAACTCACCGCCGTTGCCCAAATGTTTGAGATTCTTCGTGCTGCTACCAAACCGATTATCATCGCTGGTACACAGGTTTATTGGGACGCTGCCAACACCGCTCTCCGCGAACTCACCGAGCAAACTGGCATTCCCGTTTTTACCAACGGTGCAGGACGCGGAACGCTTTCTATGACTCATCCCAACTGCTTCAAATCGGCTCGTAGTTCTGCCCTTCGCGAAGCCGATGCTATCGTTCTGCTTGGCACACCGCTGGACTTTCGCCTAAAATATGGTCAAGAAGGCTGGAATCCCGCCGCCAAACTCATCCAAATTGAAAATGATCCTGCTGAACTGAATCACAACCGTCAGGCAGATGTCTCGCTAACAGCCGATGCTAGACTGGTACTCGAAGCCCTCAGCGAAGGTTTACAAGGTCTGCGTTTTGACGATTGGTTGCAAAAGATTCAAGCCGCTGAAGCCAAAAAAGAAGCCGAACAAGCCCCGTGGGAAAAGCTCGATGAAACGCCTGTTAATCATTTCCGCTTTGCTGCCGAACTCAATAGCTTTCTGGATGACAACACCATCCTCATAGGTGACGGTGGCGACATCGTAACCGCCTGCGCCCGCGTCATCGACATAACACTTCCCGGTCAATGGCTTGACCCCGGCCCATTGGGATGCCTCGGAGTCGGCGCGCCTTTTGCCATCGCTGCCCAACATCTCTATCCAGAGAAAAAAGTGTTGATTATCAACGGTGACGGTGCATTCGGCCTCAACGGTTTCGAGTTTGACACCGCAGTTCGTTTCAACTTACCGATTGTGAGTATCGTCGGTAATGATGCCGGATGGGGCAACATTCGCGTCATTCAGCAGCAAATGATGGGCGAGGATCGCGTCATCGCCACATCTCTTTCGCCCACCCGCTATGACAAAATCGTAGAAGCCATCGGCGGTTATGGCGAATTCGTGGAAAATCCTGCCGACATTCGCCCTGCTATCGAACGTGCCTTCGCCAGCGGCAAACCCGCCTGCATCAACGTCACCCTCGATCCCAAAGGACTCGCCAAAACCGCCCCCAACATGGCCTATATAATGTGATCTAACCTTCGCCTTTGCATTGATTTCCTCCCTCGCTTGCGGGCTGTTGGAGGACTGAGCCTGCGAAGGTATCCAACGTGGGTAAAGGTGGGGGTTTGCTACTTCACCACCAGCAACCTCTGATCTTCCACGATGATCTCCGGCGCGTTCATTTCGGGATAGTACAACCGCATTAATCCGCTGACGCAAATATTCTTGTCCAGCAGCGTCATCGGATCATAACTAAACTTACTCAAATCCTTGCGGAACACCCGTACCATCATCTGCCCATCATGCACCGTCGTAAAGCTCATATAAACGGCCTTCGGCAAGTGATCAACCACCGAGTTAATCGTCCCGCACACCTTCACAATCTGCCCCACATATTGCATCGCATCTTCGGACGCAATTGTCGGCAATTCCCAAGTCAGGCTTTCAGGAGGCGGCATGGGGTTAGATACCAGAACTGGCTTCACTTCCTGACTACGCGAACCATCGTTTGAAAAAGCCATCAATCCACCATCATCAGTTTTGACGATCACCATATTCCCGCTGGCTATCGTGAACGGTAGTGAATAGGTGTGCTGAATATCGTTATGATATTGGTAAAATCCTGCTGGATAACCACGCGTATCACCATATGAATACAATCCTGCGGGGCAATAACGGGTATCAGCGTTGAAAGGACAAACCACACCGCAGCTTGTTGTGCCGGAGCCTCCCGGATACAGTACTGGATTACAATTCTGGCCTGCCGGACATTGGCATTGTCGCCAAATAATATACAACCCGTCACTCGTCTTGATAGGGTTCGTAAACTTGTCACCCAATTTCGCGCTCCGGTCGCCGATCCGTCTTCCCGCGTCTACTAACCAGTGGCCTCGGAAAAGAACATCCCCGACCATCGACAAGGTTTGCATTTCATCGGTTTGGATGTCGTCAAACTGAACAAATCGCACATCTCCGGCGGTGTAATCAGGCATGGTTCGATCATCCAAAACCATCTCACCCATTGTTGCATCTTCGCGCCCATCACAACCCACACAGGTTTGCCCGTTGCGCCACATAATATAAGCGACTTCTTGCCCATCAACTTGTTTGATGACAGGCAGCGGCCCCATCGAGAGCGTCCCGCCATCTCCCTCGCCTCCGTTGCCAACCGCCGGCACAAATGCCGTTTTCCCATCATCCAGTGATAAGGCAAACAACGCTTGTTGTGAGGGATCATCAGTTAGAATATTGCGAATTTCAGCATTTGAATTCGGATATTCGCCAAACGCCCATATCGTATTCCATTCCAACCGATAGCGAATGAACACCAGTCCATGCTGTTCGGCAATCACAGGCCAACCGTTATCGGCAACCGCATAATTGGTTTCTTCTTTTTCAGTTGTATAGTCACGCACCGTCGGTTTGACACGCCATTTTTGCTTGCCGCTGGTTGCATCGACCGCATGAACATATAAATCTTTGCCAACCACAATAATCACATTCTGCTTCGCGCTGAAGGCAGGCATTGTCACCAATTCCACGCCCGCGTCATATTTCCAAATTGTCTTGAGCGTTTTGGCATCAACCGCCACCAAACTGCCATTCGCAGTCGTCGCCACAATAGTTGAATCCGCTGAAATCAAAGCGGTTGTGATAGACCCACCAAGATCAACACTTTGGATCAGTTTGCCGTCGCTAGCATCTAGTTGATAAAGTTTGCCGTTTTCAGAACCCACATACAGCGTTTCATTGAGGTAAACAGGCGTTCCGGTCAATGTGCCTATGCCGTCATATGACCATAATGCCTCACCGCTGGCTTGATCCAAGGCATAAACGGCATTATCCGCCACCATATACACTCGCTCGCCGCCTGTAATCGGCTGGATCAAATCCGCTACCTTCAGATGGTCAGCCTGCGACTTACCTTCTTTGTTCGCACTGTTCCAATCCCAAGCGAAACTGACCTGCTGGCTAATCGTTTGCGGCGCGAAATTCGTATGGCTCGCATTTTGCCCGAACTGCGTCCAATCAGGTTTTGAATCATCGGTTGTCTGAATTTGATGGGGAGTAAATCCGGTAGCGCTCACTTGCGGCGCACCGTTTAATACCAAAAAGCTAACGAATATAAGACTGAGTCGATAGATTTCTTTCCAACGTCCACGATAGTTCATGTACATCCTACCTCGGTATCTTATCCGATGATACGATTATACATGTTTTGCCCATTCGCACTTCCCGATGCTGATACCCTAAAAATGCCCGTTCTCGTTAATCCCCTGTATCAACACCCACCTATTTTCAATACTCATTCAAATGGCTTACCCGGACTTTGTAGGGGCGCACGGCGTGCGCCCTGCTTTTGAACCAAGAACCACGTTCATCACCAGATAAAGAAATAAATTCCCACTTATTATGATTAAGGTTTAAACGCACAAACCATCCCAAACACTCTCCTAACCATCAACCAACCGATTTAACACTTCTCAGCCGAAAACAGGTTAGCGCCAAACCCGCCAAAGAGTTACAAAATGTTCTTCTAAAATGTAACCCATTGCCCATTCTTATCTGCTAGACTCATAACACATGCAAATCTATCTACAGGTTTCTTTCCATGCCTTTGTTATTGAAAAACACCTTAGCGTTCTCGTCTCTGCTTGGCGTACTTGGCGATTTACTCGTCTCTGCGAAGCTTCCGTGTTGGACTGTGTTAAAAATCCTTGCGTCTTTGCGCCCTAGCTTCTTTGCGTTAAATCGTATTGCATTTGCTTTTACATTTTCGGCGCATCGCTCCCTCACTACCGCTGTGTTATTGCACAAACTGCACAGCGGCGGACATACGGGAACAATCCGCTGCAATCAGCGGCATCAGCCGAGCCACCACGCTGCAATTTGTATCGATTCAGCGCCTTGCTCCCTCGTTCCCGCCCGCCATTTCGGCGGAAGTATTGCAGTTTTTGCAATTACTGCATTGAGCCAAAAGCCACCCGCCAACTCTAATCGCTTTCCTTCACATGTGCGTCCACAATCCGATCCAACATCGTCTCATCCACGCCGTTACAAATCACGCCTTCTGGATAAATCACGATGTTCGGCCCTGCCCCGCACATGCTCAAACAGTTCGCAATTTCCAGCTTAACCGGCTTCGGATATTGGTCGCCGTTAATCTCATCCAATAACGGTTCAAGCACCTTGAGGAGCTTATCGGCCCGTCGCCCCATGTTGCAGAATTGCCCTCGGCACACCACCACACGCTTGCGCTTTGGGCTTGAAACATCACTCATCAGAATCCCGCCGTCACTCCGTCTTTACGCGGATCACTGCCCCCGAACAACACGCCTGTTTCCGCGTCACGCCGAATAATCTGCCCATCGCCAAACACGCCTCGCCCGCGTCCACTCACAGGGCGCACTTTATGTCCCATCTCGGCTAAACGCGCCATCGTACTGACAGGAATACCTTCCTCTAGAGCCAAAATAGAGTCGCCCGTTCCCTCTTCCAAACAAAATCGCGGTCGATTCAAAGTCTCTTGTGGATTCAGATCGTCGTCAATCATCGCGCTCATCACTTGGAAGTGTCCCTGTGGTTGCATAAATCCGCCCATCACCCCAAAGCTGCACCACAACTCGCCGTTCTTGAGTGCCATCCCCGGAATAATCGTATGATAAGGCCGCTTCCCACCGACCAACACGTTCGGATGTCCCGCTTCAAGGCTGAACCCTGCACCACGATTTTGAAGGAACACGCCCGTTCCCTTCGCCACAATCCCGCTGCCCCATCCAAAATATAAACTGTTGATAAACGAGCAAGCGTTACCTTGTCCATCCACCACGCTCAAATAAACGGTGTTCGTTCCGCCCAAAGGCCGTCCAAATTCTGGTGGAAGCATCGCCCTGTCAGCCGATACCAAACTACGTCGCTGCGCTGCATATTCCTTACTCAATAATGCCTTTATAGGTGTCGGGTTAGCACTTGCCATATCCGTGATATATTGGCGTGCGTCTGCAAATGCCAACCGCATCGCCTCTACCATCAAGTGCAGACGTTCGGGCGAATCCCATGCCATCTCGCCCAATTCCCAACCCGATGCCACGTTCAACGCCTGTAACGCCGCTAATCCCTGTCCGTTCGGTGGATGCTCAAATACCTCAATCCCGCGATAATCCGTCGAAATGGGATCGTCCCAAGTCGAGATGTGCTTTTTCAAGTCTTCATGCGTCATCTTACTGCCGAGGCTCTGTAAGGTGGCGACAATTGCGTCCGCTACTGGCCCGCTGTAAAACGCTTCCGGCCCACCATCTGCAATCCCTTGGAGTGTCTTCGCCAATCCGGGCAGTTTAATGATCTGACCAATTTTTGGAGCGCTGCCGTTCGGCAAATAATCTTCTGTATTCACACTATGGCGCAAGAAATTTTCAGTCGCCTGCCACGCCGTCCCAAACACCGGATGAACAGGATAACCTTCCCGCGCATAATGAATCGCATCCACCAAAACATCTTTTAAGATCATCGTTCCATGCTTGGTCAACATTTCTTGCCAACCCGCCGCCGCCCCCGGTACTGTTACCGCATGGGGACTGCGCTCTGGTATCGTCTTATAACCTTCCGCTAACAGGTCATCGAGCTTTAAAGCTGCTGGCGAACGTCCGCTGCCGTTCAACGCGCTCACCTTCTTGGTCTTCGCATCATAATAAAGTGCGAAGCAGTCGCCCCCAATTCCCGTTGATGCAGGTTCGGTCACGCACAGCACCGAAACCGCCGCAATCGCCGCGTCGGCTGCGTTTCCGCCAGCCCTTAAAATAGCCAACCCCGCTTGCGTTGCCAACGGATTACTGGTAGCCACCATCCCCCGCTTCGCCGTCACCATCGAACGCCGTGATTGAAAGTCAAAAGACATCGTTTTCATAATTTTGTCTCCCTCGTAGAATGCTCAGATACTACCATATTCCACAATACGATTGTGACCAGTCCAACCAATTGGTATAGTGGTACACATATACAAATAAGGAAATCTCATGCGCGAAGCTGTTATCGTAGCTGGAATTCGTACTGCCGTTGGCAAATCGCATCGTGGCACAACTCGCAACGCCCGCTCGGATGAAATGGCTGCTGCCGTCATCCGCAACCTACTTGAGCAAACAGGGGGCAAACTTGACCCTGCTGAAATTGATGATGTCATCTTGGGCTGTGCATATCCCGAAGGCGCTCAAGGGCTAAACTTCGCCCGTGTCATCAGCTTACGCGCAGGCTTACCCGTCGAAGTGCCTGCCTTCACGCTCAACCGTTTCTGTTCCAGTGGTCTACAGGCCATCGCCATCGCCGCCGAACGCATCATCGCCAACAGCGCTGATATTGTGATTGCGGGTGGTGCGGAAAGTATGTCTCTCGTTCCTCGTGGTGGAGTTCGTCGCAGTCCCAACCTCTACCTCATGGAAAATTACCCTGAGGTTTATATCGCGATGGGTTACACCGCCGAACATGTTGCCGATGAATACAACATCTCCCGGGAAGACATGGATCAGTTCGCTTATAACAGTCATCAAAAAGCCGCCAACGCCCTTGATGCAGGTATCTTTTCCCAAGAAATCCTCCCCATCACCATCGAAGAAACCGAAATCGCGTCCAATGGCAAACCGCACACTTCGACCGTAACCTTTAGTCACGATGAGCATCTTCGCCGTGACACCAAAATCGAAGGTTTAGCCAAACTCAAACCTGCCTTTAAAGAAGGCGGTCGTGTCACCGCTGGCAATTCTAGCCCGCTCAGTGATGGTGCTGCCGGAGTCATAGTCATGGAAGCAGGCAAAGCCGCCCAACTCGGCTTCAAACCACTCGCCCGTTTTGTCGGATTCAGCGTGGCAGGTGTCCGTCCTGAAGTCATGGGCATCGGCCCAATTAATGCCGTTCCCAAACTGCTCAAACGCACTCAAATCAAACTCGATGATATTGACCTCATCGAACTCAACGAAGCCTTTGCCTCACAATCACTCGCTGTCATCCGCACACTAGAAATGAATCCCGACATCATCAACGTCAACGGAGGTGCAATCGCCCTCGGTCATCCGCTTGGCTGCACGGGCGCAAAACTCTCCGTTCAACTGATCAACGAGATGCAGCGCCGTAAAAGTCGCTACGGCCTCGTGACCATGTGCGTCGGTGGCGGCATGGGTGCAGCCGGAATCTTCGAGAACCTCAATTAAAAAGACGGGCGTTGATTCCCGTCTTTGATCCGATAAACATTCAATCTCAATGTATTTTCTGTAGGGGCACACGGCTATGTGCCCAATTGATCGTTCAACCAATACCCATCTAATTCTCGCCCAAGTACAACTTCCGAACTTCTTCGTTGTGTAGAAGCGCGTTTGCACTGTCACTCAGCTTGACCTCGCCCGTTTGCAAAACATAGCCACGTTTTGCCACTTCCAACGCCATCAAAGCATTTTGTTCAACCAGTAAAATCGTTGTGCCTTCAATGTTGATGCGCTTAATAATCTCAAAGATACCTTCCACCAGCACAGGCGCTAACCCCATCGACGGCTCATCCAGAAGGAGTAGACGTGGCGCAGACATCAGCGCTCGTGCAATCGCCAACATTTGCTGCTCACCGCCCGAAAGGGTTCCGCCTTTTTGCTCAAGCCGTTCTTTCAAACGTGGAAACAAGATAAACATCTGCTCCATCCGCTGGCTGATCAGACTGCGACTGGACACATTCCAAGCACCAATTTCAATGTTCTCGCGCACTGTCAATAACGGGAATATGCGTCGTCCCTCTGGTACATGACCAATACCTAGCGCTGCTACCTCATGCGGTTTCAGCATGGTAATGTCGCGCCCATCTAGACGCACTGCCCCATGCCGCGGACTTACCATTCCACTAATCGTTCGCAGCGATGTACTTTTCCCTGCACCATTGGAACCAACCAATGTGACAATCTCACCCTGTTCAACAGTCAAATCCACACCTTTTAACGCGTGAATATGACCATAATAGGTATGCACATTCTCAAGTTCGAGCAGCGCACTCATGACTGCTTCTCCCCATGTAAGGCTTCCATATCGGCTGTTGCCCGTCGGCCTAAATAAGCTTCAATAACACGTGGGTTAGTTCGAATATCGACCGGACTACCTTCGGCAATTTTTTGCCCGTAATCCAGCACACTGATTTTCTCGCTAATGCCCATCACCACACGCATATCATGTTCAATCAATACCACAGTCACACCGCGCTCATCGCGAATTCGCCGGAACAGAGTCATGGCTTCTACGCTTTCATTGGGGTTCATACCCGCCGTTGGCTCATCCAAAAGTACCAACTGAGGATCACTCGCTAAGGCGCGGGCAATTTCCACACGCCGTTGATCCCCATAAGCTAAATTACGGCTGATCTCATCACCCTTATCCGACAACCCTACGAATTCAAGTAGTTCAGTAGTTTTTTCGTGTACGCGCTTCTCTTGCCGGTTAAATCCACCTAGCCGCGTAATCGTCTGAAACAATGATATTCGCAAACGAGAGTGCATTCCCACCATTACATTTTCGAAGACGGTCATCCCCGGAAACATACGGATGCTCTGAAATGTACGAGACATTCCCGCCCCATTTACTTGGTCAGGGCGTAATCCGATCAGTGAACGACCTCCAAAATTAATCGTACCCGTATCCGGTTTATAAATACCTGTCAGCAGATTAAAGAGTGTCGTCTTACCCGCGCCGTTTGGCCCGATAATGGCACTGATACTGCCTTGCTCAATGCTAATCGAAACATCGTTCACAGCGGTCAAACCGCCGAATTTTTTAGTTAGATTGTTAACTTCTAAGATACCCATACACTTATACCTCCTCAGCTTGTTTTTCAACTTTTGGAGTCTGTAATTCCAAGCGCCGTCGAGCCGCTGGCAGGAGTCCGGCGGGACGGAAAATCATCATAACGATCAGTAGGATTCCAAAGATGAACCGCTGATATTTAGCCAGTTCAAGCTGATTCGGCCAATTTGCAATTGGGAAGTCACCACTGGCAAGAGATATAAACACCACCGCTGCGGCCAATATCACCAATAGTGTCCCGATCAAGATGTTCAATGGTTTAACGGATGAGACATTGCGACTTTTTATCCACGGCTTTAAGTTCTTCCACGCGAACCTGAGCAAAATCAGTGCAATGATCACGCCTGCGATGATAATAAGAACTTGAGGAACAACCACCTTATTATTACGCCAGTTGTTGATCTGCAATGATAAGTTTTGTAGAACCTGCAAGTTCAACAATGTCACTACAGCAGCTCCCAACAAAACCCCTTGAATACTGCCAATGCCTCCAACAATCACCATCGCCAAAATGCTAATCGATTGAATTAAGCTGAAGCTTTCTGGACTAACAAAGGTCTGTTTCGCAGCGTATAAAACACCGATTGCCCCTGCAAACGACGCGCCCATCGCGAACGCCGTCAGTTTCATCCTCACCAACGGAACGCCCATCGCAATCGCCGCCACTTCATCTTCTCGAATTGCCGTCCACGCCCGTCCAATCGGCGAGTTCTCAAGGCGACGTGCGACCAAAACAATGATAACAATCACAACAATTGCAATGAAGTAAAACAGAAGTTGCTGCGTTAAAGGTTGCACGTTAGCCACATCAAGATGGAGTAGACGTTCAACAGTGGCAACAAAGTCGCGTAAAAACTGCGGAATAGGTGGCTTCCCAACCCCATTCAACCCCTGCGATCCATTAGTGAAGTTGATCGGAGGGCTGCCTACACTATCCGAATTCTGTGCCAGAATACGGATCATTTCGCCAAAGCCCAGTGTCACAATCGCCAGATAATCACCACGAAGACGTAGCACCGGCAAGCCCAGCAAAATACCACCAATACCAGCGACAACAACACCAACAATCATGAAGGTGTAAAACGCAGGTAATGTAATCACCAGCGCTGACGAACCAATATGGATCGTCAAGTTCGTTCCGACCAAAGCGCCGCTGGTTTTGAAGTAGGTTTCTACAGGTGAAGTAAACATCGCCCACAAATACGCTCCAACGGCGAAAAAGGCAATGTAACCGAGGTCTAATAGCCCAGCAAAGCCCACAACAATATTCAATCCGAGCGCTAAGCCCGAAAAAATACAAATCTGTATCGCGAGTTCAAGATAACTTCCGTCGAACATCCCAATGACCGGAAGCACAATAAACAACAACACGAGGATAATAAGTCCCTTTAGTCGATTATCAATCGGCAAAGCCAAAGTGACAAACGGGGCTAGAACCAAAGGCGGAAAAGCCAATGTACTGAGAAGCGGGAAAATCACGCTACGTCGGTCAAGTAAGGACAAAACGACTATTGTGACGGTGATATAAATGAGTAATCCCAAAAATGCATAAGTGGGATTGCGTAGCACTCGCTTAAAATTACCGAAAAGCCCATTCGAAAGGGTAGTTGCGCTCATGATCACACCTTCTCATCCACACGCTCACCCAGCAAACCGCTTGGGCGGAAAATAAGCACAAGAATGAGCACTAGAAATGCAAATATATCGGTATAACGGATACCCAGTGCGGGGAAATAAACGAGGATACCATTCAGAAATGACTCAAGCATTCCCAGCATCACACCGCCCAGCAGCGCACCTGTCACGTTACCAATGCCACCGAGAACAGCAGCCGTAAACGCTTTAATGCCCGGAGTGAAACCAACAAAAGGATCAATAGTTCCAACATTTAAGCCAAATAATGACCCTGCCGCACCGCCGAACGCGCCACCGATGAAAAATGTCAGTGAAATCATCAGGTTAACGTTAATCCCCATCAGCGAAGCCGTAGACATATCCTGTGAAACCGCACGAATCCCGCGACCGAGTTTCGTTCCGTTCACAAAATAATTGAGCGCCACGAGCATTAAAACCGCACCCACAATAACAATAATGGATGTGATACGAACATTGATTGCCGTTGAACCCAGTGTCAAACTGATAGGTGTACTCAGGGCAGGAATATTGGTTAAAGGATAGGTTAACTTAAATGCGTTACGTGTAACTGCCTCGAACGCACGAACCAAATCAGCGAGAAAAAACGAGATACCGATTGCGGAAATCAGAGGCACGAGTCTTGGCGCACCGCGTAGAGGGCGATACGCAACCCGTTCAACAACAACTGCTAACAAACCGCTGCACAACATCGAAGTTGCCACAACCACAATCACTAGCACCACCGGACTCCACGACTGCACAAAACCCGCGTCAGTAATCCGGCGTAGAACTTCAAATCCGATCACACCGCCAAACATAAAAATTTCACTGTGTGCAAAATTAATAAATTTCAAAACCCCGTACACCAGCGTATAGCCTAATGCGATCATCGCGTACACAAATCCGATGGTCACACCGCTGATAATCATGCCCGGTAGCTGCCGTCCGATTTGATCTGCAAGCACGATATTCGGGCGTGGTGTAGGAAATAAAATCGCAAGCACATAGGCGAAAGCCGTCATTAATACCGCTGCACCCACAATAAAAATCAGTATTTGTCCTAAGGGTAATAAGACATAGCGGTATAGCCAGTTTAATGTGGCTCGATTCGATACCATATAATGCTCCATGAAATTAGGTCTAAAAAAAAGCGGCGGTCTGCATCTTAATTAAGATACAGCACCACCGCTACATCAAACTAGAAATATATCCTACTTGCTCATCATGCTGTCCATAAGAGTCGCCCACGGGGATTTCGCGGTCGTGGTCTTAAGAACTTCATTTTGTACCCAAGTGGTCGGGTCGCTGCTCTTAACCTGCAAAATGTAGTAATTAGCAACTGCACGGTCACCATAAGCATCAAACGTAATGCTACCGGTCAAACCCTTGAAATCACTTGTACCACGGATTGATGCTGCAACCTGAGCGCGAGAAGGCAGATTGCCACCGTTCAACTTGATCGCAACTTCGATACCGTGCAGGACAACGGCTGCCGCGTCATATGACTCAGGGCCATAGGGTTGTGGGGCTTCGCCGTACTTAGCCTGATAATCGGTTGCATACTTCGCTGCATCGGGATACAGGGAAATCGGACCAGCAGCCGACGAGTAATAAGTTCCAACACCTGCTTCACCAGCCAACTTCGCAAAATCAGAGTTATCGGTGCCATCAGGACCCATGAAAATGCCGGTGTAACCAGCAGCGCGTGCTTGGGTCAAGAAAGTCGCTGTTTGGTCATAGATACCACCAAAGTAGATCGCATCAGGGGTCTGAGCGAGGATCGGCTGAATAATACCGTCGAAGTTCGACTTTTCTTCAGTGCCTTCGAAGCCCAGAACGGTCAAACCTTTTGCTTCGGCGGTCTGTTGGAAGAATGTCGCAACGCCCAAACCGTAGGTGGTCTTATCATTAAGCACATAGACAGTCTTAACAGTACCGAGGCCAGCAAGGAAATCTGCACCAGCAGCGCCTTGGCTGTCGTCACGACCGCAGACACGGTTAACCACTGATAAACCACGTCCGGTAACGTTAACGCCTGTATTTGCGGGGGAAACCATACCCAGATCATTAGCGTTGTAAACTTCCGAGGAAGGAATAGCGACACCGCTGTTCCAATGACCAACAATGGCCAAAATAGCGGGGTCAGCAACGATGTTCTGAGCATTGGATACACCTACGTCCGGTGTAGCTTGGTCGTCAAAAGGAACATATTGAACGTCAAATCCCATATCAACCAAAGGTTGCTTGAGGTCATTGATAGCAAGTTCCACCGAGTTACGCATACTTGATCCAGCCAGCGACTGACCACCAGAAAGTGGACTCTGTGAGGCAATCTTAATAACCTTCGCGTCCTGTGCGCCAACAAATGTCGCACTGAGAGCCAGTGCAACTATTGCCAGTAAAGCAAAAAGAAAGTACCGTTTAGTCTTCATATGTCTCTCCATAAAATTGTGAAATCAACTGCACTTAGATATTCTTATGTACCGAGAGTTCCAAATCACCAGAAAAAACAGTCAAATAAATCTCTTAGATTCTGTTAATTTGATACATAGGGTACAAGCGCTGAAGAATAACATGTATTACAAAAAGCCACAAGTAAACTTTGTCAAGTACAAATGAGAACCAATTAATGGCGCAAAATCAAACAGTACGCGGTGTTATTTTCGGCCTATTAGCCGCAGCCATCTGGGGAGGAATGTACGTCGTCTCGGACGTGGTACTAAAAACCATTCCCCCATTCACGCTGTTAACCATCCGTTTATTACTCGGCATTCTTGTATTAGGATTGATGCTCATTCTCCAACGCACCCAATTACAACAACCAACCAGATCACAAATGCTCCAACTCATCGGCATCGGCATACTGGGATTTGGCATCAGCGTCGGCGCACAATTCGTAGGGACTGACGAATCAACAGCTATTAACGGCTCATTGGTGACCAGCGCCTCACCAGCTTTCATTTTAGTGTTTGCCGCTATCTTGCTCCATGAAAAATTGACACTTCAACGGATTACGGCAATTGTACTGGCGACGCTCGGCGTACTCGTCATTATTGATCCCAGCAAAGCCGACTTTAGTTCGGAAACTTTTCGTGGCAATGTAGCCTTGGCGATAGCCGCCGTGACATGGGGTTTATATTCCATCTTAATTCGCCGCGTCAGCGCCAAAATGAATACCCTCATCGTCACCTTCATCGCTTTCATTGGTGGTCTATTGCTAACTATTCCAGTGTCCTTAATCGAACTACAAACACGTCCGATTGGCAACATTGATACCAGCACGATTTTAGGTATTCTCTATTTGGGAGTGATCTCCACAGCCGGAGCAATGTGGTTATGGAATCGCGCCTTCGCCTTAGTCGATGCCTCAATCGCCTCTCTCACATTCTTTGCCCAACCCCTAGTTGGCACAGTCTTGAGCGTCATCCTCCTCAAGCAGCAAATCCTTCCACCGTTGATAATTGGGGGCATTCTCATCATTTTAGGCGTATTACTTTCAATTTATTCACCCGGCAGAATACTTTCGATGAGCAAACTTGCTAAATTCTCACCTAAGTAACTTAGAGACTATAAATACCGTGATTGCTAGTTAGTCTATTCAAATTTCAAATCCTCGCTTGGTTCCCCCTCGCTGTACACGGAGAGGGTAAGTGCCGACTGAGTGTACTCACGGCAGGCACTATAGGGGGTGAGGTTCTGAGGCAGGTTTTCGCAACTAGCAATCAGGCGTTGATCACCTTAAAATCTAAAGATACTTTATACACAACTTGTTGAATTCTTTACCCAAGCCTTCACGGATGAACCGCATGATTGACTCCCCCATCGTCTGGTATCCCTCAGCCGAGTACACCGAAAATAGCCTTGTCAAAAGTTTCATGCGTCAGCACGACATCGACACCTACCAAGACTTACTCACACGCTCCGAAAATTTGGAATGGTTCTGGGATGCTTTCATTCAATTTGCAGGTATCGAGTTTTACAAACCGTATAGCCAGATTATTGACCTCACACGCGGATTACCCTTCCCCAAATGGTTCGTTGGCAGCGAGATTAACATTGCTCACAACGCGCTCGACAAATGGGCATTGAATCCCGCCACAGCCAACAACACCGCCTTGCTTTGGGAAAGCGAAGCGGGCGACTCCCATCAATTCACCTTTGGCGATCTGTATCAGCAAGCCAATAAAGTCGCCAACGCCTTACACGAATTAGGCATCCAACGTGGAGATCGAGTTGCCATCTACATGCCGCTGATTCCCGAAACGGTCATGTCCGTCTTTGGCATATACAAAATCGGTGCGGTGGTTGTTCCCCTCTTTTCAGGCTTTGGATATGAAGCCATTGCCCTCCGCCTAAATGATGTTGGCGCGAAAGCCGTCATCACCGCTGATGGCTTCTATCGCGGTGGCAAATGGCAAGCGATGAAAACCATCCTTGACCACGCCCTTGTACAGGTTCCCACCGTGACACATGTACTTGTCACCGCACGTCAAACGGGTCACGACATGAAATTGGGACGCGATCACACATGGCATGAGCTAGTCACATGCCAATCCCCTGAATTTGAAACAGTGCATACACAATCCGAAGAAATTTGCATGATTAGCTACTCTTCCGGTACGAGCGGCAAACCTAAAGGTGTCGTCCAAGTTCATGGAGGTGTCGCCGTCAAATCGGCTGAATTTGGAATCCTCAACTACGACTTACATCAAGGCGATGTGATCCATCAGATTACCGACTTTGGCTGGATGATGGGACAAGCCCCCATGCTGCGCGGTTATTCGGCTGGTGCAACCTTATTGCTCTATGAAGGTTCGCCCACCTACCCCTCTCCCAACCGGATGTTTGAACTCATCCAAAAGCATCGTATCACTGTATTCGGTGCGCCTGCTACCGCCTTACGTATCCTCAAGTCACAGGTTCCCGACGCACCCCAATCTCATGATCTCACCTCCATAAAACTCCTGACTCACACAGGCGAACCCATCGACACCGACACATGGAACTGGTACTTCAATTGGACAAACGGACGCGCACCGATTATCAATGTCAGCGGTGGTACTGAACTCTTTGCCGAAATTTTGGCTTCCAGTTTCATGCAGCCGCTTAAACCAACCTGTCTCGGCATAACACCTGCTATTGCCCCCCTCGTCGTTGATGACAACGGCAAACCTGTTCCAAACGGCGCATCCGGCTATCTTTGCTTTACCCTCCCCCAACCGGCCCAGACACGCGGTTTTTGGAACGAGGATGAATCCCGTTATCTCCAAACCTACTTTCCACATGGGACGCAGTTCTGGTGGCATGGTGATATTGTCCGGGTAGATAATGAGGGCTACTGGTTCCATCAAGGCCGTGCTGACGATGTTCTCAAAGTCGCTGGACGGCGCACTGGCCCCGGCGAAATCGAAGACATTGTTGGACTTTTAAGCGCTATCCAAGAATCGGCAGTCATCGGTATTCCGCACCCCTTAAAAGGTGAGGAAATGATCGTCTTTGCTGTCCTTAAGCCCACTGCTGTAATCTCAACTCAAGCTATAAAGCAGCATATCATCGACTTGCTTGGCAAACCCTATGAACCCGCAATGATTTATCTGGTCGCAGACTTACCCAAAACACGAACAGGTAAAATTATCCGCCGCCTCATCAAACGCCACTATTTAGGTGAGCCACAAGGCGATACTTCCAGCCTCAGCAACCCCGAAGCCCTCAATTCTTTACCGTACCTATAGTATCGCGCACTAATTGCTTGTTCCCATAAATAAAATAGCATCCTAACATTTCGCAACTGTGTTTTTGTAGGGACGGCATTCTTGCCGTCCGACGCATTTCATCACCCACTAGATAAAGTCCTGATAAATAAAAAAGCAGGGAAACTTAGTCCACAAAACAACCAATTGTAGAATATAGGGAAGCAACAGTGCGAAGCTTCCTATGGATGTTGCGCCCGTTTTCGACTTCGCAATAACCTACCATCAAACTCTTATACCCAACGTTTACTTTAGGTTTGTCGGCAAACCATTTCCCAACCCTACCGAAACCAATCCACCCGATCCCTCGCCTGCAAAGTTAGCGTCACGACCTCAAAAGAGTTACAAAATGTTCTTCCAAATAGTAACCCATCGCGTTCCTTTTCCTGCTAGACTCATATCACATGCAAATCTATCAGGTTCATCCTATGCCTAAATCCCTTGCGTCTTTGCGCCCTAGCGTCATTGCGTCATTGCGTTAACTTCTTCGTATTTTCTCTCAGCCTTTCTATTAAAACGCTCTGCATTGATCTTGGCGTTCTCTTCTCTGATTGGCGCTCTTGGCGATTTGTTTGCCTCTTTCTCTGTGTTAAAAATCGAATCCTTTGCGTCCTTGCCACTTTGCGCCTGTGCGTTAAGTTTTTTGCCTTTGCATTTTCGGTGGATATCTCCCTCACAGCCGCCATGCAAATGACACAAATGGCGGAAATTGCACGCGGTGGATATAGCCGAGCCATCCGCTGCACTTGCGCCATATCAGTGGCGTTAGCCGAGCGTCCCGCCACATGAAAATGTCAATTCAGCGGTTTCACCCGTGCTTCCCGCCCGCCATTTCAGCGGATAATTTGCACATTTTGCGACCAAAGGAAGTCATTTAGGGTAGTTTGTGAATCAAAAAAGGTTAGCTGGAAATAACCAACTAACCTCCTTGTATTGATCTAAAGACTACCGACTAACAGCTTGACTCTGTTCTCTCACGAACAATCCCAACAGCACCAGCGCAACCACCGTCAAAATCGCTGCCAACACCGCGTTCGCGCCCAATCCTGACTTGAACAGAGCCGGCCCAATCAACGATCCTGCCATCCGTCCTAGCGATTGTGTTGCGGCTGCCAGTGCGATAAAGGTCGCCCGCGCCCCCGGCACAAGCTCAGTCATCAAAGGGATACTCGTAACGATACTGAACTCGAAGGTCAGATAAAACAGAAATAACCCGATCAGCGCCCCTTCCAACCTGAAACCGAGCATAGGCAGGAGCAAACAAGTCACTGTATACAAACTCATCCCAATGGCTAATGCCCGCCGCTTGCCGAGGCGGTCAACAAATCCGGCTACAAAACCTTCACCCGTCAGTTCAGCAATTCCAATCACTGTCGAGGCCAACCCTAATGCTGCCACCTTCAACGCAAAATTATTTTCCATCCAACTTCCATAAACCACATTCACCGTTTCGTTGCTGGTCGTCAGCAGAAAAGCCATCAAGAGTGCTGCCATCCCTGCCGGATGCCTGCGGATAATGCCCAAGCCTTGCATCAATGAGGGTCGGCTAATTTCTTTGGACACCACATCATTCGGCAGCGCTCGCCACAGCAGGATAATGACACCAATCGCAATCAGCCCAAAACATGGAAACGGTGATGCCCAACCCAAATTCTGGATCAGAAAACCCGCTAATGGGATGCCCAATAAAAATGCACCTGACCATCCAAATTCCGAGATACCCGCTGCCATTCCGCGCTGCCGGTAATCAACACGGTCGCCCAAATAAGCGTACATCGCCGTATCAAACATAATCTTCGTTAAGCTGGTCAAAATCAATGAAATAATCAGAACAGGATAGGTAGGCGAAACAAACACCATCAACATTGACACAATGAAACCCAACAATCCCAACAACATCGCCCGCTTGCGTCCCCATGTATCCGCCACCGAACCGATGAACGGGCTGAACAAACCCACAGCGGATCGCAGGGTAATGCCGAGTGTGACATCTGCTTCCGTGACTCCTAACCCTCGTGCGATAAATGGAAGGAACGGATAAATCATCCGAAAGCCGCTGTTCATGATCGTTCGAATGGTTAGGAACAAGCCAAGTTGGGCATACAGTTGTATCCCTTTAAGCTGTTTAGGATTTTCCGGCACGAGACCCTCAGTTAAAGTCATTCTTCCCTAACGCTCCAGTTCAATTTATTCAAGAATTTGAGTATTTTCATCCAGAACTTGTGCCAATCTGGATTCAAGTATTTGCTCGGGGAGAAATCCATCCAGTTGTAAATACGATGTCGCTACATCCACCAATACCGAATTTGAAATCAGGCCGATCAATTCAGAATGGTGGGTCGCTACGCCCATCGCCTCCGCCTCTCGTCGGATAGCCTCAATCACTGGTGCAAGTGGTGTCTCAGATGTATTTGTAAAGTTCATCGAAACTTGTGCGCGACCATCGACCAGCATCCCTAGCGCCTTAACATGTGGAAACCCACCCGACGAAGCACGAATAGTTCTTGCGATCTTCTGAGCGATCTTGATGTCATTGGTAGTCAGGTAAACGTTGAAAGCCACCAGCGGATTACGCGCTCCAATTATCGTTGCCCCTGCGCTGCCTACCTTTAAAGGCCCATAATCAGGCGCACATTCAGGATCATTGGTGATAGCCGTCTTCAGAGCCTCATATTCACCCCGCCGAATCTGTTCGAGCAGTTTACGTTCTGGTCGGGTAGCCGCCGCTTCATATAGATAAACAGGAATCCCAAGTTCATCACCAACGCGTTTTCCGACCTGTCGCGCTAGTGCCACACATTCATCCATCGTCGTACCTGCTAGCGGTACAAACGGAACTACATCGGTCGCTCCTAATCGTGGATGTGTCCCTTGATGCTGATCTAAATCAATCAGTGTGGATGCGGTGCGAATCGCGTTAAAAGCCGCTTCTCCGACTGCCTGAGGTATTCCCACAAATGTAACCACCAAGCGGTTATGATGAGCATCACTTGAGTAGTTGAGAACCACCACGCCAGTAACCGACTGTATCGTGCTGACAATGGCTTGTATAACTTCAGGTCGCCGACCTTCAGAGAAATTAGGAATACATTCAACCAATTTTTGTTTCATATCGCTTCGCCAAGGCATAAAAATAGCCGCAGGCCAATGCCGACGGCTATTTTATTGTAACAGGTATCGGGCTTAGTCGCCTGATGCCGTACCGCTTGCCGGTTTCAAAGTCGCCGGAGCGCTTCCACTTGCCGGTGCAGGCGTTTCTTCCTCACGCCGGAACTGGCTCATATACAAATCGTAGTACGCACCCTTCTTCTCTAAAAGGCTGTTATGGGTACCACGTTCGACAATCTCACCGTCCTTGAGTACCAACACCTGATTAGCGTTACGGATCGTACTCAGGCGATGGGCAATGACGAAACTGGTACGCCTCTTCAGCAAGACTTCGAATGCTTTCTGGATCAGCCGTTCAGTTCGTGTATCAACGCTAGAAGTCGCTTCATCAAGGATCAGAATACGCGGACTCATCAAAGCCACTCGCGCAATCGCTACAAGCTGGCGCTGTCCCTGACTAAGCCCACTGCCTCGCTCACCCAATATCGTCTGATACCCTTGCGGTAAGCGTTCGATAAAGGAGTCCGCAGCCACCATTTTAGCTGCCGCAATAACTTCCTCATCGGTCGCATCCAACTTCCCATAACGGATATTGTTCATAACTGTATCCGAGAACAAGAAGGTGTCCTGAAGCACAATCCCGATTTGGCTGCGAAGACTCGCTGCGGTCACATCACGTACATCGAACCCATCAATCTTGACTGCACCTTTGGTCACATCGTAGAAGCGCGGCAATAAGTTGATGATGGTTGTTTTGCCCGCACCGGTCGGCCCAACGATGGCAATACTCTCGCCCGGTTCAGCGCTCAGGCTCACACCGCGCAGAACAGGCACACCGCTCTTATATTCAGCATAGGCATCTTCGAATTCAACCTTACCCTGAATTTGTGGCAGCACTTTTGCATTAGGCTTATCAACAACGCTCGGTACTTCGTCCATCAGGTTAAAGATGCGTTCCCCACCTGCAATCGCGCTCTGGATGTTCGCCCACAGCACCGCAATCTGCTGGATAGGGCGGTTGAACTGCTGCACATAGCTAAGGAAAACGATAATCGTGCCAACAGAAATAACTGCTGTTCCAAACAGCGGTTCATTCCGCAGTAACGACAAACCACCCACCACAACTACAATCGCTAGTGCCGCATAGCCTAATGCTTCAAGAATCGGATTTAGCGCACTTGTAAACGCAGCCGCACGAACATTTGCATCGCGGTTTGCAGCGTTTGTCCGTCTGAAATCGGCTATATTTTCATCTTCGCGGTTGAAAGCCTGTACTTCACGGACACCTGCAATGCTTTCTTGCAAATTGGCGTTCACACTGCCCATTTCTTCGCGGCTCTTGCGAAATGCTTTACGCGCCTGACCGGAAAAGTACACCGTAGCGATTGCCATAAACGGTACGACTGCCAGACTTAGTAACGCATATGGTGCGTTCGTCTGGAGCATCGTGATGACAACCCAGATGATCAGCAAGATACTGCTCAACACATTGACCAACGCGAAGCTCAATACCTGTTGGATAGTTTCTGAGTCATTAGTGAAGCGGCTCATGATGTCACCAGCTTCATGCTCGGCATAGTAGCCAAGTGATAGCCGATGAGCATGTTTGAACACACCAACACGAATTTCCCGCAGTGCATTCTGTCCGGCCCATGACATAAGATAGAACATGATGCCCGACATGACCGAGCCAGCAACAAAAAGTGCCACCAACAAACCAACTAAGCGCAGCAAACCATTTTGCTTGACATCTTTCGCTTGGTCAGTGGTCAGCTTGCTAAAATCGGTTGAGTCGAACCAGCAATTATTGGTTTGAGTCTGAGCATCACCCGCGCTGCTTTGCATGAGCGAAGCAAAAGGGTTTTCCGTAACAATGTAGCAATCGACGGCTTGACCAATGAGTTTTGGCCCCGTAATTTGCGTCCAAGTTGTCGCAATCATCAAAATGAGTACGATAATCAGTGCATACCACCGTTGCCGGAAGTAAGGCCAGAAACGAGCTAACGTTGCACTGACACTTTTAGGCTTAACGACATCTTTGTCCATCAGACGGCGCATGCCGTCTCCACCACCCATGAATCCCATATTGCTTACTTAGCCTCCTGAACTTCAGGCTTAACGTCGACATCATCGACCGTTACATCGCCAACTAATTGTGAATGATAAATTTCGGCGTAAATGGGACTGTCTTCCATCAATTCTTCGTGCTTGCCTCGTGCCACAATTTGACCTTTGTCGAGTACTAGAATTTGATCAGCGTTGACAACCGTGCTGATACGTTGGGCAATAACGAAGCTGGTACGCCCGCGCATCAGATTGTCGAGTGCCTTCTGAATATGGTACTCAGTCATCAGGTCTACGCTGCTAGTCGAGTCATCCAAGATCAGCAAACGTGGGTTTAGGAGCAGCGCCCGTGCAATGGCAACACGTTGTTTCTGACCGCCTGATAAGGTTGAACCGCGCTCGCCTACCGAGGTATCGTAGCCATCCGGGAAAGTCATTATGAAGTCATGGGCAGCCGCAGCTTTTGCAGCCGCAATCACTTCGTCCAAGGTCGCTTCAGGCCGACCAAACGCGATGTTGTCACGTATTGTTCCACCAAACAGATTGGTTTCCTGTAGAACGATACCGATTTGGGAGCGCAGGCTGTCAATGGTCACATCGCGCACGTCACGTCCGTCAATCAGTACCTGACCTTCACTTGCGTCGTAAAAGCGAGGTAACAAATTGATGATGCTTGTTTTGCCACTACCCGTCGCCCCAAGTAATGCAACAGTTTGCCCCGGTGTTGCTTCAAAACTCACATTTTTGAGGACAGGTTCGCTGCCTCCGATGTAACGAAAAGTCACATCCTTGAATTCGACATGCCCTTGAATTTCGGTTAATGTTACCGCACCCGGCTTATCTTCTACGTCATTTTTGGCATCAAGGATTTCAAAAATACGGGTTGAAGATGCACCTGCTTGCGCCATCTGCGAGATGATAAAGCCAAGCTGGGCAAGCGGCAAAAACAGAAACGTCAAGTAAAGGCTAAACTTCTGATACTCCCCAAGTGTCAGCTCATTACCAATGATTTGCTTACCACCAAAGTACAGAATACCCGCTTGCCCGATTTGTGCGACTAGAAACACCACAGGAAAGAGGAATGTAAATGTTCGTGCGACCTTCAAACTTTGCGCCAGCACATCATCGGCAGCCTTGGTGAAGCGTTTTTCTTCATAAGGTTCGCGCACGAAAGCCTTCACAACCTTAATGCCTGCCAGCGATTCTTGAAGCACGGTGTTGAGGGCAGAAATCCTTATTTGTATTGCCACAAATAACGGTTGGCTAATTGCACCGAAGAAGGCAAACACAATCATCGCAATTGGTAACGTCGGTAACGCAACCAATGTAAGTTGCCAATTCGTCGCAAATAGAATGACCAAAATTAATACAATCAGAACTAGCGACGATACCGCTTGCATCAAACCTTGTGCAATGAACAAGCGAACCTTTTCGACATCATCGGTTGCCCGTATCATCAATTGACCCGTTTGATTTTGGTCGTGATACGTGAACGATAAGCGTTGAATCTTTGAAAAGATTTCGTTACGCATGTCAAAAGCAGCCCCTTGAGACATACGTTCCGCGTAATAGGCTTGCAAAAATGAAAAAACACCACGCGCAATGGCAAACGCAACAATGAACAATCCAGCATTAATGAGCAGCGATTGTGCATTGACCTGATCCGCTTTTATTTGATCAAGAGTTTTACCGATTTGCGCCAATGCAAGCGGTTGCACAAAAGCTGGGACTTTTGTTAATACGGTGTCGGCAATGAAACCATTGGTTACCGCATCCGTCATATTCTGTGTGAGCTGTGGTACCGCCAACTGAGCTAATGTCGCAATTAACAGCGCAACATAAGCGATGATCGGGATACTCCCTTGACCTCTTAGATAACGAATCGAACGTCCCAATCCGCCGTTGCTGGCTGGCTTTGGCCCCCCACGCCTTCTTCGTCCCGTTTGTCCTGATGTAGCTTGAGCTTGCACTTTTCGTTTCCTCCTCAGAAACAATTCATAAATGAGATGCTGTCGCTGCTTTTACCCATCACTCTTACAATAATTAGGATCAGCAGCGTTCGGGTTATCATGGTTTGTATAAATCAACAGTGCTTTCTCCAACGAAGATACAATCATGTTTTGTTCTTCAATTGGCAGAACAGCGAGTAACTTTGCAATCGCGGCATGTCGATGTGCCAAGTTCTCACCAACAATTTGGCTGGCTTCCTCACTGAGATATAAGCACATAAGACGGGCATCCGCTTCATTTGCCTTACGTTCGACTAACCCCATGCTTTCCATCTCGCGGATGGCAGTGGACACAGCAGCGGGAGTAATTTGTAAAAGTTCTGCAAGTTCTTTTTGGGCCGTACCCGGATGGCGATAGACCATATTCAACATATGCAACTGGTTAATACTCAGATCTTTAAAAACATGGTTATGATGTCTTCGCTGTGCCATTTGCTTGAACGACGAATCGAAAACACGCATAAACCTAGCCGCCAACTCATTTGTTGCTTGGCGATCATCATCTTTTGAATCCATTACGCACTCAATTTTAACTAGGAGAAGTTCAACACGAAATCAGTTAATTAACTTAACTAAGTGAATAATAATCTCCAATTATTATTCCGTCAAGACACTTTCAACCGCTTTGGCAAGACGAATTTGAGTAGAATTTTGTCGTTTAAGTTTGACGTGCTATTATCTGTCCATTATTAATAACGTACTCCACCCACAGGATGTTCAAATGTCGCAAACAACTGTTTTATGTCTCGCAAGTTACTTCAAAGGCGAAGCCTTTATGCGACAAGCGAAACAAGAAGGAGCACGCGTTTTTCTGCTGACTGAAGAAAAGATTGCCCACGAAAAATGGCCGCGCGAAAGTCTGGATGAAGTTTTTCTGATGCCGGATATGACCAAAGTGCAAGATTTGATTCATGCCATTAGCTACCTGTTCCGAGCTAACAAAATTGACCAGATTATTGCGCTGGATGAATATGATGTCGAAAATGTGGCGACCTTGCGCGAACATTTGCGTCTTCCGGGCATGGGGCAAAGCCACACTCGCTTTTTCCGCGATAAGCTAGCTATGCGAATGCGGGCGAATGAAAATGGCATTCGAGTCCCACGTTTCACATCCGTTTTTAACTACGACACCATACGCGAATATATGGATAATGTCCCTGCCCCATGGGTGCTTAAACCACGCACCGAAGCCAGTACAATGGGCATCAAGAAAATCAATAATTCGGAAGAACTGTGGCGTTGGTTCGACCAACTGGGTGATCAGCAGTCGAGCTTTTTGCTAGAACAATTTATTCCCGGTGATGTTTACCATGTTGATTCGGTGATTTGGGATGGGAAAATTGCCTTTTCCAGTTCGCAAAAATATGGCAAACCACCGCTGAGTATCTATCATGATGGTGGCATCTTTACCACGCAAACCTTGTCGCCAAAATCGAAGGATGCGGTAGCCCTAAAGGCTATAAATGCGGCAATGGTGAAGTCGCAAGGGATGGAGCGCGGCGTAACCCATGCCGAATTCATCAAGGGTCATGCAGACGGCGAAATGTATTTTCTGGAAGTCGCTGCCCGTGTAGGCGGAGCCAATATCTCAGACCTGATTGAACATGCAACCGGGGTCAATCCATGGGCAGAGTGGGCGAAACTCGAAATCGCAACCATTCGCGATGAAACCTACCAACCGCCAAAACCAATTCAGAAATATGGCGGTCTCATCAACACCTTAGCTAAACAAGAACATCCAGATATGTCTGCTTATAATGATTCCGAAGTGGTTTGGAAAGCAGAGAAGAAAGACCATGCTGGATTAATATTTGTTTCAGATAAAGTCGAGCGTGTCAATGAGTTGATGGATAGCTATGTAGAGCGTTTCTCAAATGATTTTCTGGCTGTAGCCGCGCCCAAAGATTCGGCACATTAATTGGCACGATAAGACTTAGATAGACTGTTGTACAATTGGTTGTTATTTATTCTCAAAGCCAAGCAAAGTTGCTTGGTTCTATCATTTTAGTTGACAATGTCCACACCCATATTCACATCGAACTACCCAAACTTTCAAGCTGGCGAACCGACATTACTCTCGACTCCAGAGCGCACAGGTGCGCTTGCCACATATAACGGCGCCGGAGTCACTATCGCATTCATTGATGCAGGATTCTATCCGCACCCTGATCTCGATGGGCGCATTCTGGTTCATGCAGATGCATCAACAAACCACATTACCGAACAAACGACCGATTTTGACACCAACGACCTTAGTTGGCATGGTCAAATGACCAGCGTTATTGCGTGTGGTGATGGCACTATTTCAAGCGGAAAATATAGAGGTATCGCGTCGGGCGCAAACCTTGTACTGGTGAAAGTAAGCACGCCTATAGGCCATATCAAAGAGGCAGATATTCTACGTGGCTTGCGTTGGGTGATTGATACCTACCAACGATATAATGTGCGGGTGGTCAACATCTCAGTTGGGGGCGATTTTGTTTACAACAAAGCCGATCATCAACTTCACAAAGCCATTCGTAAGCTAACCAAAGCCGGTGTGACAGTCGTAGTGGCTGCCGGAAACCGCCACATTAACCATCTCTTACCGCCAGCAAGCGCGGCTGAAGCGATTACAGTAGGCGGTTTTGATGACCACAACTCGCTCGATCAATCTCAGTGGACAACTTATCATCACAATTACGGTGTTGTGTACGATGGTACGCCCAAGCCGGAGTTAATCGCACCTGCTAATTGGCTGGCTTCACCGATTATGCCACATTCAAGCGTGGCACGGGAAGCCTATTGGCTAGGACGACTCTTGCAAGAACCGACCGAGCAAGAGGTACAAAATCTGCTTACACAAGGCTATAACGATCTTGGTTTTCATAAAGACGAGATCAAAAAAGATGACAGTTTGTATCACAAACTTGAGGCAAGAATACATACCCACAAGATTGTCGATACCCAGCACCAACATGTGGATGGAACATCGGTAGCTGCACCGATTGTCACCTCGGTTATCGCGCAGATGTTACAAGCCAATCCTCGTTTGACACCCCGCCAAATTCGCGCTATTCTGACGCGAACGGCTCGGCGGCTCAATGGCATACCTATAGAATGCCAAGGCGCAGGGGTATTGAACGCCTCAGCAGCCGTACAAACCGCTTTTGAAACATCAAATACGAAATGAGCAACAGCATTCATGAACCGTGAATATCACCGTTGGTACAGCCCTTCGTTGAATCGTGATATGGAGCTCCTAATTTTTGGTCATTCAGGAGCGAAAGTACTGGTTTTCCCAACCTCGCAAGGGAAATATTACGAGTGGGAAGATCGCGGGATGATGGGAGTACTTGGAGAACAACTGGAACGCGGTTGGCTGCAAGTTTGCTGCGTGAACAGCGTGGATGCCGAAAGCTGGTACAACTACGGTGTGCATCCCGGCGCACGGGCATGGCGACAAACCCAATACGATAACTATCTTTACCACGAAGTGCTTCCCCTGCTCAGCAGCAAGAATGGGAATCCGTTTTTGATGACATTGGGAGCCAGCTTCGGTGCATTCCATGCGATGAGCTTCGGACTACGCCATCCCGACAAAGTTGACCGGATTATCGGATTAAGCGGCCTATATGACATTCGTGGTTTCACAGGCGGCTATTCGGACGATAATGTCTACCTGAATAATCCGATACAGTTTATTGCCAACGAGCATGATGATGGGCGGCTGACACTGCTGCGACATATCGACAGTATTATGGCGAGTGGAAAAGATGACCGACTGATGGGCAGCGCACGTAACTTTTCAGCATTATTGTGGAGTAAAGGCATCGGAAATGCGCTGCGTGAATGGGATGGCTGGTCGCATGATTGGCCTTACTGGCAGAAAATGGTTGCAACCTATATCAACGGGCATGATTAGTAGGCAATACCTATCGAGATTGGTTATAATCGCCCAACATTAATATTGATTATTGGAGGCGCACTGATGGCAACAAAAAAGACCACTCCTGCTGCGAAGACCACTGCACTAAAAGCGACCTCACGCGCCCCCAAATCTCCTGCCGAGCCCCTGAAGGTTGGCCTATTTGTGGGACGTGAATGGTCTTGGCCGCCTGCCTTTATCGAAGAAGTGAACCGTCGCAATGACGGCGTGATTGCTGAATACGTCAAAGTGGGCGGAACCAGCATGAATGAGCCGTGTCCTTACCGCGTGATTGTTGACCGCATTTCGCACGAAGTTCCCTACTATCGCTCTTACTTGAAGAATGCGGCACTCCAAGGAACGAAGGTCGTCAACGATCCATTTATGTGGACGGCAGATGATAAGTTCTTCGGTGCGTCAGTTGTTGATAAGCTCGGTGTGACCTCTCCCAAAACGCTGGTACTGCCTAACAAAGATTATGTGCCGGGGATTGTCCACAACGAGAGCCTTCGTAACCTGACTTACCCGATGGATTGGAACTCTCTCGTCGAAAAAGTCGGTGGGATGCCTTGTGTGCTTAAAGATGCACATGGTGGCGGTTGGAAAGAAGTTTATGTGGTACACACTGTTCCAGAACTGATCTGGCATTACAACGAAAGCGGCCTGCTAACGATGATCCTACAGGAGTTCATTCAGTGGGATAATTACGCCCGTTGTATGTGTCTTGGACAGGATGAGATTTACGTGATGAAGTACGACCCGACCCAACGGAAGTACTATGAACAACACGACTTCTCGCCAGAGCTTTACGAACGCATCGTAAAAGACTGTAAAACAATTTGTAATGCGTTTGGATACGACATGAATACGGTGGAATTCGCTATCAAGGATGGTGTGCCTTACGCGATTGACTTCATGAACCCCGCGCCGGATATGGATGTCAATTCGTTGGGCAAGGTTCACTTTGATTGGATGGTCACGCACATGGCGGATATGTGCATCCGAATGGCGAAGTCCAAAGAGGCAACGCGTGACCGCTATTATTGGGGCAAGCTGGGTAAAGGCGGAAAATAGAACATGGCTGAGGACGCTATTGACCGTTACCACAGTTTACTCAACGATCAACTTGCGGCGGATACCAGCGCCGATTTGTACGCCCGACTGAAACCACAAGGGTTGTATTTTGGGGATCGCCCGATTAGTACTGTCATTCGTCCCCATTTTTACCTCACGGAAGAGTGGGACTATCTGAAGCGGGAAACTGAAACGCTCTTAAGCGCCTTTTCTCGGCTGCACGCGGCCTGTTTGACTGACTCCGGTTTGCGGTCGCAACTTGACCTCGAACCCTACGAGGAGAATTTGTTCAGCCTCGATATTGGTGGGGCTGTGCCGTGGACGACATCACGGTTAGACTCGTTTTTCTTGGGGCAGGAAAAGAAGCTGTACTTCGTTGAATACAACGCGGAAACGCCAGCCGGTATGGGCTACGAAGATGCCCTTTCCGAGCTTTTCATGACGTTAGAACCGATGAAGCGCTTTATGAAATATTACGCCGTACAAAGTATGCCGATGTGCGGCAAGCTGCTAGCGGTGTTGATGCGCGCTTACCGCGAATGGGGCGGTGTGGGTATCCCCCAAATCGCGATTGTGGACTGGGGACACGTCCCAACGCTGAACGAGCATGTGATTATCCGAAGTTTCTTCGGGCGGCACGGCATCAAAGCAGTGTTAGCTGATCCCCGTAACATGGAATACAAGGACGGGAATCTGTGGATTGGGGATTTCCGCGTCGATTTGATTTACAAGCGAGTCCTGTGCAGCGAACTGATCCAGCAGATGGGGATGGAAAACCCGATTGTGCAGGCCATTCGTGACCGAAAAGTGTTCATGTCCAACTCGTTTAGCGCAAAGCTGCTGGCGAAAAAAGCCAGCTTAGCACTGTTAAGTGACGAAGCGAACGCTTACTTGTTTGATGACCAACAACGGCAGGCGATCCAGTCACATATTCCGTGGACACGGCGGGTGGCTGACCGGAAGACACACTATCACGGGCAAGAGGTTGACCTTGTCGCCTTCGTGGCTGAAAACCGCGACCGATTTGTACTTAAACCCAATGACGAATACGGCGGTAAAGGCGTGGTTATTGGTTGGGAAGCCTCGGCAGATGAGTGGAATGAAACGCTCATACAGGCGCTCAACAATTCCTACGTGGTGCAAGAAAAAGTACAGGTCATTTACAAAGATTTCCCCTCCTATATCGACGGCAGACTCGATATTAGTTCGCGGTTTGTGGACGCGAATCCGTATGTTTTTGATGGGCATACCGTTCATGGCTGTTTGACCCGTTTATCATCTGTGGCGCTGCTGAACGTGACGGCAGGCGGCGGTTCAGTTGTGCCAACTTTTCTACTGCAAAAGCGAGCGTAGGAAAGTCGATAGTCGTTAGCTATTAGTCATTAGATCAATACAAGAAGGTTAGTTGGTTATTTGCAGCTAACCTTTTTGATTCACTTATTGCACAATTTGCAGATTTCCCGCTGAAATGGCGGGCGGGAAGCAGGTGAGAAGCCGCTGAATCGACATTTTTGGCTGGCGGGTGGCCCGGCTGATGCCGCTGAAATGACGCAAGTGCAGCGGATTGCTCCCGTATGTCTGCCGCTGTGCAGTTTGTGCAGTTGCATCGCGGATAAGAGGGAGCAATCCGCCGAAACTGCGAATCCGAAAAACTCAACGCAAAGGCGCAAGGGAGCAAAGACGCAAAGCGAGAAATTTTTAACACAGAGTCACAAAGGCTCAGGGACACAAAGAAGTTGGGCATAGGATGAACCTGATAGATTTGCATGTGATATGAGTCTAGCAAGAAAAGGAACACGATGGGTTACATTTTGGAAGAACATTTTGTAACTCTTTGGAGCGTTCGGCACTAACCGATTTGAGGGAGCGTGATTGTTAAAATGGTTAGCAAAACGTATGCAAATGGTTTACGAGGTTGGTAAATTTAAACCTAATTTATAAAGTGCCAAAATTGCCCCACCGACGGCAGGCGCATAACGAGGTTGTGGTAGCTCCGGCAGCGCCAGCAATTCACACAACTTAAGGCTCAAGGGGTTGGCAAACGCTAGCAATCCGCCCGCATAGGCAACCGGAAGCGATTCCATATGGAGACGATAATTAACGGCACGCGCCGCCAGCGCGAGTTCTTCCGCTGCCCGCAAGATAATATCAGCAGCGACTATATCACCGGATTGAGCCTGCTCCAAAACGGCATTAGCAAAGGTGGCAATCTCTTTGGTGCGGCTGACACCCGTGTGATAGAGCCACGGGACAATGGCTTCAACACCAGCTAATTCGAAACGTTCAAGAAATAAGGCTGTCAATTTGGTATGACGACCGCGACCGTCATCATCGCGAATAACGGCTTTCAGCCCTTCCATACCGATCCAATAACCACTGCCCTCGTCACCTAACAGATAGCCACGCGCGCCAATCACGACATAATCACCGGTTGAGCCGACCCCACAAGCTAAACTGCCTGTACCCGACAACACCAGAATGCCTTTGCGCTGCCCATGTGCACCGACTAAGGCAATTTCATGGTCACCACTCGGAGCAACGGCGGCATCGGGTGTAACCCCTGCTACGACTTCACGCAGCCATGCTTCGGAGTGTGAGGCTTCTGCACCCGCAATGCCGATGCCCACCGATGCGATTTGATCGGTTGTCAATTGGGCAGCAGCAATCGCCTCGCGAACCGTCGATTGAATGGTTTGCATAGCAACAGTACGACCCACCAAGTTGGGATTGGAGGTCGTGCCTTTAGCCTCGCCTATCACTTGCAAATCGGGTGTTACGACAGATACACGGACGGTGCTGCCACCGCCATCAATACCGATTACATAGGTCATTCACGCGCCTCGTTGGTGAAGCGATACGCCAATAAAATAGGGATAAAAGTGGCTGCAATAACGAACAATGCCGCAACATTGGTCACAGGACGATCACGGGGGCGAAACAACTGCCCATAAATCCAGATGGGGAGCGTCTGCTGCTGCCCAGCGGTGAAGGTCGTCACGATGACTTCATCAAATGATAGTGCAAAGGCTAACATACCGCCTGCTAAAAGTGCAGTGGCGATGTTGGGCAAGATGACATAGCGGAAGGTCTGGAAAGTTGATGCGCCTAAGTCCATCGAGGCTTCAATTTGGGAATAGTTCGTGCGGCGCAAGCGGGCGACCACATTGTTGTAGACGGTGACGATACAAAAAGTTGCGTGACCGATAACGATTGTCCAAAAGCTGAAGTTTATCCCTGTGAGACTGATAGCTGAACGGAGCGCGATACCTGTGACGATGCCGGGGAGCGCGATGGGTAGAATCACAAGCAGGCTGATGGCTTCGCGTCCAAAGAATTTGCTACGATAAATGGCTAGGGAAAGCAGCGTCCCCATAACCAGCGCCATAAAGGTAGCAACCAAGGCGACCGTAATAGACAAACCGAGCGCTTGAATAAAGTCATTGCGCGTCAGAATTTCGGAGAACCAACGGGTGGTGAGTCCGGGCGGCGGAAAACTAAAGGAGGCCTCATCGGTGGTGAAGGCGTAGAGGATGACAATCATCAGAGGAAGATGGAGAAAAAGCAGCGCTCCAAAGGTCGCCATTTTCAAGCCAATTGAAGCGCGGGGTGTTCCGTCCTTGATTTTAGAGCGCATCAAAAGCCCCCTGCTGACGGGCAATCAACAAATAAATAGCCATAATCACAATCGGAATGACGGTGAAGGCCGCAGCCAAGGGGATATTTCCGGCTGTACCCTGCTGGACAAAGACGACTTGACCGATGAAGAAGCTAGAGTTGCCAATCACGCCGGGGATGATGTAATCACCGAGAGTCAGGGAAAAGGTGAAGATCGAACCAGCGACTACACCCGGCCACGCGAGCGGTAAGATAACATGGCGGAAAGTATAACCGGGGGATGCGCCCAGATCGCTAGAAGCTTCGATAACTGACTTCGGTACGCGTTCTAAAGCGGTGTTGATGGGCAAGATCATGTAAGGGAGCCAGATATATACGAAGACGATAAACGTGCCTAATATCGAGAATGACAGCGACGAGCCGCCGATGCCGGGGATGCTGAGGACGGCTTGCAAAACGCCGCCCAGTCCGCACAAATTCAAGAGCCACGTCAAGACCCCTTCTTGTGAGAGGATGATTTTCCATGTATAGACACGGACGATATAACTTGACCACAAGGGCAGCAAGACCAGTAGATAGAGTATGCCACGAGTGCGGTAGGTGGCATATCGCGCCATGTAATAGGCCAGCGGAAAAGCGATGATGGCAGACATGATGGTGACAGCCAGCGCCATGAGGAAAGTGCGACCAATCACATCCATATTAGAGGGCGTAAACAAGTGTTTTTGGTAAGTCTCAAGGCCAAACTGCCGGATGACGCGTCCGGTAAACCCATCAAGACGGAAAAAACTTTGAGTCAATAAAGCGGCGAGTGAACCGAGGTAAAACACACCTAACCAAAATAAGGGCAAAATCAGTAAGGCAACCAGTGACCAGTTGGGATGGCGAAAGAAAAATGCTCCGAGGCGGCGCATCAACGAGGGTTGAGGTGGATTGGTGGGAACAGTTGCCATGCTAGTTATGCCCCTACCAAGGGACGGTTATTCGACTTGCTCCAAACCAACAGCACACGATTGCCCCGCGCCGAAAGCACGTCCATTGAGGTGACTTCCAAATTTTGCTGAACGACGGTTAGGTCGGTGCCACCTTCAACTTCAATCAAGTAACGTGTGTAAACCCCAAGATAGATCACATCACGAATGGTTCCGGTTACACTGCACATATCTTCCGTAACGTATTTATCGAGACTGGTAATGAAAATCTTTTCAGGACGGATGGAAAAGGTTTGATTCGAACCCGTCAGCTTTTGGGCTAAATCCCCTTTAACCAAATTGGACGTGCCGACAAAGCCCGCTACGAATCCAGTCGTCGGGCGTTCGTAAACTTCGGCAGGTGTACCAATTTGCTCGATTTTGCCGAGGTTAAAAACCGCCAAACGATCACTCATGGTCAGGGCTTCTTCTTGGTCGTGAGTGACAAAAATGAAGGTGATACCGACCTGCTGTTGAATGGCTTTGAGTTCGATTTGCATTTGCTGACGCAACTTGAGGTCAAGTGCGCCAAGGGGTTCATCGAGCAGCAAGACTCGGGGGTGATTGACCAAAGCACGGGCGAGTGCCACGCGCTGCCGCTGCCCACCCGATAACTGCGACGGTTTGCGGTTATCGAGACCGGGCAAACGCACCATTTCCAGCATTTCGGTGACACGGCGGTTGATTTCTACCTTTGGCACTTTCTTAATCATGAGGCCATAGCCAACGTTTTGCCCGACTGTCATGTGTGGAAAGAGCGCATAATCTTGAAAAACGGTGTTCACATCACGCTCGAACGGTGGCACACCTGCCATCTCCTGACCGTGCAAGAGGATGCTGCCGGAAGAAGGCTGTTCAAATCCGGCAATGAGACGCAAACAGGTGGTCTTGCCCGAACCTGATGGGCCGAGCAAGGAGAAAAATTCACCATCGTAAATATCCAAATTGAGGTGATCGACAGCCTTCACGTCACCGAAATGACGGCTCACATCCATCATACGGATGGCAAGCGAGGCTGAGGGTTGTGCGCTCATAGTTAGCCGTTCTTTATCATGACGTGTTTGGTAATCTTATAATCGGACACAGCTTCGGCTGAAAGGTCTTTGCCGACACCGGACTGTTTGAAACCACCGTGAGGAGTTTCGGAAGCCAGTGGAATATGGTCATTAATCCAGACTGTACCGAACTCCAATTGAGCAGCAACACGCATGGCGCGACCCACATCGTTTGTCCAGACGGACGCGGCGAGTCCGTAGTTGACATCGTTGCCAAGCGCGATGGCTTGCGCTTCATCATCAAAGGTGCTGATGGTAATAACAGGGCCAAAAACTTCACTTTGGATGATCTCAGCTTTCTGGTCAGCGTCGGCAATAACGGTCGGCTCGAAGTAATAACCGCCACCGAAATCCTTGGGAATACCGCCGCCTGTGAGGACTTTCGCACCGCTGGCTTTAGCCCGATCCACAAAACCTTGTACGCGTTCGCGCTGAATACCGGAAATCAGCGGCCCCATTTGGACACCGTCATCGTAAGGCAGGCCAATTTTCACCGCCTTCATTGATTCGACAATGGCTTCGGTGGCTTGTTTGACGCGGCTCTTTTCGACATAAATGCGAGTGGCGGCGGTGCAATCCTGCCCGGTGTTGACGGTGCTGGTAAAGGCAGCCGTACCAGAAACAGCCGTAAGATCAACATCATCAAAAACGATGAAGGGGGCTTTACCACCGAGTTCAAGATGGACGCGCTTGAGAGTGTCGGCGGCAGTTTTCATAATCTTTTTACCTGTGCCGACCGATCCAGTAAGACTGACCATACGAACATCAGGATGCTCAACCAACGCCTGCCCCGCATCATTGCCGCCACTGATAATGTTGACCACGCCGTCTGGAATGCCAGCCTCGGCAATCAATTCACCGAGCATGAGCGTGGTAAGCGGCGTGGTGGGTGCAGGTTTGAGGACGATGGTGCATCCGGCAGCCAGCGCGGGGCTGATCTTCCAAATCGCCATGAGCAGCGGATAATTCCAAGGGGCGATCTGCGCGACAACACCGACAGGCTCACGACGGTAGATTGAGGTGTAACCCTTGGCATATTCGCCCGACGAATAGCCATGTGTATCACGGGCGGCGGACGCGAAGAAGCGTAAGTTATCCACGCCAAAGGGAAGATCACCGCCCAAACTGACGAGTTGATAAGGTTTTCCTGTGTTATCAGACTCGACTTTGGCGAACTTCTCTTTGTTGGCATCCAGCAAATCGGCTAATTTCCAAATGGCGAGTGAGCGTTCGCCGGGGGTAATCTTCGACCAGCGACCATCATAAAAGGCGGTATGCGCTGCTTTGACCGCCGCATCGACATCGGCACGGTTAGCATCCACCACCTCATCAATTTTTTGATTGTTGGCGGGATTTTCAATCGCCATCAACTGACCGCCCTTGGTATCTGTCCAGCGACCATCAATCCAGAGTTTATAAGCCATAGTCATCCTCACAGCATTATGAAAGGACGCTGCGCCCAACTTGAGCGCCAGCGTCCTCAACTGAATAATCTAAGAACCGAATGTCCTTACGATGTCCGGTTAGCGTCCGCCTATGACAGCGATATAGCTGCTTGCCCAGTCGGAATAGGGAATGCAGACAGCACCCCGATCATCACCACAGGCAGCGACAGGTGTCTTCCAGAACTTGATCTTTTCAAAGTTATCGAAGCCGTTGATGCCGCAACCTTCATCGGTCAGGAGTTCATTGCCTTTGCAAGCGGTGGGAACGGTTGGCACTGAACCAAACCAAGCGGCAACATCACCTTGCACTTTGGGATCAATCGAGTGTTCAATCCACTTGTAAGCACAGTTAGGATGTGGGGCGTTGACATGCATCATGGTGGTATCTGCCCAACCTGTCGCACCTTCTTCGGGAATGGTGCTGGCAATCGGCTGCTTGTCGAACTGCAAGACATTCACCTGATAAGGCCATGAACCGGAAGCCACAATACCTTCACTGGTAAAATCCGTAATCTGTGCGGTCGCATCATGCCAATAACGGGCGACGATTTCGCGCTGGGTACGCAGCAGTTCAACCACCGCATCAAACTGTTTTTGATCCAGTTCGTAAGGGTCGGTGATGCCGAGTTCAGGATTTTTGGTCATGAGGTACAAGGCAGCATCCGCAATGTAAATCGGGCCGTCGTATGCCTGTACGCGTCCTTTATTGGACTTGCCATCAGGCAGGTTTTGTTCGGTGAAGACCACATCCCAACTGGTAGGCGCTTCTTTGAAAACATCGGTGTTGTACATGAGAACGTTCGGCCCCCATTGGTAGGGAACGCCGTAATGTTCAGGTGTGCCGTCGCCATCCTTGTCAACCGTATACCAAGGAGCATCTTGAAGGCGCTCGTCAACGTTCTTCCAACTCGGAATGAGGTCGAGGTTAATAGGCTGTACGCGGTCACCATAGACCAAACGCAGGCTGGCATCACCAGAAGCGGTGACCAGATCGAAAACGCCTTCGTTCATCAGTGAGACCATTTCATCAGAGGTCGCGGCAACTTTGACGTTGACCTTACAACCGGTTTCGGCTTCGAAGCCTGTCACCCAGTCATAGGCTTTATCGGTTTCACCACGTTCGACATAGCCGACCCAAGCGACAATATCGAGTTCACCTTCGCCGTCTCCGACTTCGGTTTTCATTGTTCCTTGGGCAACAGTGGCCTGAACACCCAAGAGCATAACCGCCATTAATGCCAACATCAAAACCAAAAACTTACGCATATTTTTCTCCCCTTTTCTCAAAAGAACAAAACACCTCGGCAGCGAGATTATAACCAGTCTTTAATATTGTCTCAAGCGAACACAAACGAACGGACCCATCACGCAAAAACTCTGTTTAGCCCTCAAATCAACTTTCTGAGGGTTTTGGACGATATTGATTAATTTCATCACGCAGTCGTTTTACTGCGCCATTCGGATTATCTGAGAAAATGACGCTGCGAGAGGAGTTGATAAGCAAGCCTTTACCATCGGGGCAGCTTCCGCCTTCTATGACCCGCTTGAGCGTCCCGCCCTGTGTACCAACTGAGGGAACGAGAAAGGGCATTATACCCACTAACTGCCTCGCTTCCTGAATTTCGGCGGGAATGGTTGAGGCCACGACCAACATACAATTCTGATTCGTATTCCATTCGTTGCAAATTTGCTGTGCCAAATGCTGCCAAAGGGGTCGCCCTTCGATATTTAGGTCTTGCATATCGTTGGTGTTGGGAGCCGAGGTGCGGCAAATGATAATCGCGCCTTTATCGGCACGATCAAGGAACGGCTGAATAGCTTGCTTACCCAAATAAGGGTGAAGTGTTACCGCGTCAAAGCCCAACCAATCAAAAATTGACTCGATATAGGCAGCGTTAATCGTTCCTATATCTGCTCGCTTCGCATCACAAATTGTCAAAATCTGAGGATGGCGTTCTTGCAGATAATCGACCGTCATTTTCAACTCGGCAATCCCGCGATCACCACGCGCTTCATAAAAGGCCATATTGGGTTTGTAAGCGCTGACATAGTGATGCGTTTCTTCGATCACCCAACGGTTAAACGCAAATTGGGGGAAAGGATCGTCACGGAACTGACGTGGAATATACTTGATGTCGCTATCCAGCCCCACACAAACAAGCGAATGCGATTGATCAATACGCGAGTTATATTTTTCGATGGGATTCATGAGCACCCTGTGTTTAGTCTTTTGATCAAAAAATTCTGGCAGATCATAACCTAAAAATAAAATTCAAGCAGCAATTGATCTGACAAACAGAAATTGGCAATTATCTGGTCATGAGTCATGAGAGATGTTAAGATACAACTATTCACACAATACAGGACAGAATCCGCATGAGCAACAGCTTTACACATGACACCTTTTTGAGTCCGTTCACATGGCGCTATGGGTCTGATGCCATGCGTAGCATTTGGTCAGAGTCGCACAAGCGGAAACTCTGGCGGCGGATTTGGGTGGCGCTGGCGGAAGCGCAGCAGACAGCGGGTTTGGTTAATGCGGCTCAGGTCAACGATTTACAGGCTAACCAAGACAATATTGATCTGGATCGGGCGCATGAAATTGAGTCACAAATTCACCATGACTTGATGGCAGAAATCCGCACATACGCCGAACAAAGTCCAATAGGCGGCGGCATTATTCATCTGGGCGCAACCAGTATGGATATTGAGGATAATGCCGAGGCACTGCGACTGCGAGAAAGTATGCAGATGCTGATTGACTATACGCAAAAATTGTTGATCGAACTGGCTACTTTAATTGAGCGCGAGGCTGACCATGTGTGTATGGCCTTTACGCATCTGCAACCTGCCGAGCCGACAACAGTTGGCTACCGTTTGGCAGGGTACGCACAAGATTTGCTCACTGATTATGCGGCTTTGCAACAGGCAACAAGAAGTATTCGCGGTAAGGGATTCAAAGGCGCAGTTGGTACAGCAGCTTCCTACAGCGAATTGCTTTCTGGAACAGGTATGACACCCGCGCAAATGGAAGCACAGATCATGGATAAGCTGGAGTTGGGGTCGTTCACGATTGCAACCCAAACGTATCCGCGCCGACAGGACTGGGATGTCATCAACGCGCTGGCAGGTTTAGCCATGACCATTTACCGGATGGCATTTGATATGCGTATCCTGCAATCGCCACCCTTCGGTGAATGGGCGGAACCTTTCGGTGCGTCGCAAGTAGGCTCATCTGCGATGCCTTTCAAACGCAATCCGATTAACGCGGAAAATATGGATAGCTTGGCGCGTTATCTGGCTGCCCTACCCCGTGTGGCGTGGGACAACGCCGCCCACAATTTATTGGAACGCACGTTGGACGACTCGGCTAACCGACGGATATTTTTACCGGAAGCGTTTTTGACCGCGGAGGAGTTGCTCATCCGATCAACCAAATTAGTCGCCGGATTGCGGATTGATGCAGAAGGCATCCAACGGAATTTGGATACTTATGGGGTGTTCGCGGCAACGGAAAGACTCTTGATGGAAGCGGCACGAAACGGCGGCAATCGCCAAGATTTGCATGAAGTTATTCGCGAACACAGTCTGAAAGCATGGGAAGCGATTCGTAAAGGTCAGGATAATCCGCTGGCAGTGAGCTTGAGCGCCGACAAGGAAATCTCAAAGTTGGTTGCGCCAGAACGGGTCAAGGAACTCCTACAAGCAGAAGCACATATTGGTGATGCACCGGAACGGGCGCGGCAAATTGTGGCACTCATTCATGAGACGATAATGGTCGCAGTCTAAATGGTGAAGTCACAAGCGGAACTATTCGTTTTTAGTTCCGCTTGACCACGTTCCTAAGTCTGATTTGCCGTTTGTGGAAGCTGTCGAACCGGTCTTTAAAGCGCTGGTATCGGTAAGCGTGCCTGCATCGGTCTTAATTTGTTGAACTTCAGACTTCGCGGCATCCAAGGTTTCTTGAAGTGGTTTGCTAATCGGGGCGGCGGCTCTCTGAACCTGTTTACTGATTTCACTACTCAAACTGCTGCGGGTGGGAATATCTTTGGGCAACTCAACATCCATACCCGCATCGTTCAATTCCTTCTGAACATAGGTCATGGTTTCGGCCCACATAGCACGAGCCTTAGAAGTATACTGTCCCAAGACATAGGCCCATTGAATCATACGCTTTGGCCCGGCGACAATCAGCATAATGATCAGAATTGCGGCGATCTCCGCACCACCCACACCAAAGATTTCCATACTGGAACCTTTCAACTGCTCTAGGCACAACCATTAAGCAGCAAAGTACGCATTTTATCTTACGTTGTCGATTATAAGCCCGCTTTATAACGGCTTCAACTATCTCTCATCAGGTTATCAAGCCGCAGCAGTAAGTATGACGCGCATTTCATCGGCAGTCAATTTGATGGGGTTGCCCTGCATCGAACTGGCAACGGCTGATTTCTCAATCAGCGCGGGCAAATCATTATCCGTCATTCCATAGCTGGCAAGGCCGGGAATGTTTAGAGTTTGCGTCAGACGATAAACCCACTTCACGCCATCTTCAGCCGTTGCACGGTCATCACCTGTCAAGAGTCGAGCAATCAGTTCGTAACGGCGCAGATAATCGGCTTCGGGCTGGCGCTGGCGCAGCGTGCGGACGTTCATATCCAAAACGAACGGCAGCAACCGAGCGCAGATGCCGCCGTGTGGTGCATCGAACATGCCACCAAAAGGACCTGCAAACCCATGTACCGCACCCAATTTGGCATTCGCTAAGGCCAATCCACCGGACAAACTCACTAAGGCCATATCCTCACGAGCAGCAGCATCATGGGGAGATTCGTAAACTTTCTGGAGCGCAGTCGCTGCCCGTCGGATCGCTTCCGTACAAATAGCATCCGTCAGCGGATTGGCTTTGTTAGAAGTAAAAGGTTCAATCACCTGCGTGAGTGCATCCAAGCCACTTTGGGCGGTCACATCCGGCGGCGAGGAATGGGTTAGCGATGAGTCAACCAAGGCTATCCGCGCCAGCATCAATGGACTGCGAAGACTGACTTTCACTTGATGTTCAGGTGAAGCCAGCACCGCGTTACTCGTCACTTCGGAGCCTGTGCCTGCGGTGGTCGGGATAGCAATGAAAGGTGCGGAGGCATTTATAATCGGCTGACCACGCCCAATCACTTCAAGGTAATCAAGAGGATCACCGGGGTTAGTGAGAAGCGCCGCGATTGCTTTGGCGCTATCTAAGGCACTGCCGCCACCGAAACCAATCACCACATCGCAT
>JBBQLX010000039.1:0-45706 GCA_038328375.1 Aggregatilineales bacterium
ATCACCTGTGGATTGAACAGATGCACCATCGCCACCAATCCCAGCCCCAACCAGCGTCCGGCTTCGGTGACCACTTCTAAGGCTAATGGATCACCTTGTGCCGCTGCCTCACCGACCGCTTTACCATCGACTGTATCCAGATTTCGTAGGCTTGAAGGTGTATCACTCGCCGCTAATTTTTCTCGTGCAATCCGTCCGATGGCTGTACCGGAAGCTAAGGCTTCGAGGCTGTAAATCTTGCCATCTCTCGCCATAAACTTGATGTGACCGGGTTCAATTGCTAACCCGCGCCAACCGGTGAACAACTCCCCGCCGATAATCGCGCCACCACCTATTCCCGTGCTGACCGTCAGGTAAAGAGCCGGGTCTGCGCCCTGTGCTGCCCCAAATTGATACTCGGCTAAAGCTGCCAGATTAGCATCGTTTTCCATAAACGTTGGGGCATTGCTGAAAGCCGCGCTGATACGCTGGGCGAGGGGAATATTGTCCCATGTTGGCAAGGTGTAGGCGTAACGGATGTATCCGCTATAAGCCTGTGGCCCCGGCGCACAGATACCAATTGCGCTAGGAACTTCACCCGCAGGCACAACTCGCTTTGCCAGTTGAATGATACGCTCAATCACCGCATCAATCGGCTCTTCGGTATGCGAGTAGCCTTCCTCGCGGGTGATCAATTCCAGTGACTCAGAATACCAACCGACTCGTGTGCGTGTGCCGCCAAAATCAATCGCTAGTAATCCCTTAACCATTTGCATCCCGTTCCTGAATATTAAACTCCGGGATAGAGGGTCAAAAATTGAAAGGCATCTCTCGTAGGGGAGGGTCTCAGACCCTCCCGCTGGCTTCAAAATCCCAATCCCGAACGTAATTTATTAAACCATTTAAGCCGTTGACTATATAGCAAAAGGACGAGGCCATGCAAGCACCTCGTCCTTTTTATATAGGCTGTCCCTGCCTGATTTTACGGGCAGCTTGCCTTATTCAGCAGATAGATCGCTTCTTTGGTGTTGTCGTTCTCGTTCGTCTCAAAGATTTGGTTGCTACCATCGACAGTCATCAGCAGACGGTGATTTTCATTGTAGAACGTACTAACCGTCAGCGGAATTGGCCCGACATTGAGAGTTTGACCGGGGGCAATCGCCGGGAACGCGCCCAAGGTGCTGGTCTGGAATGCGCCGTCCAATTGGCGGTAATCATTCACCGAGATCGTTCCGCTGGGGCTAAATTGACTGCCGAAGTTGGCTACATCCATATAGATGTTGAACGTCTGCCCACAGTTCGGTGAACCCGGATCAAAGCGGAAGTTACCCGCCACCAAGTTGATGGTGCTTGTAGGCGTAGCCGTTACCGGAACGGGTGTCGAAGTGGGCGGTGCGGGCGGGTTGACGCGCTGCACTGTACCAAGGTTGCCTGTGACATCGACAACGCTCGGTGCGACCCATCCTTGTGAGCCGTTGGGCAGCACAATCAGATACCACCCCGTCCCTAAGCTGCTGATACCGATGATTTGTACAGTTGTGCCTGCGTTTAAATTCCCAACAATCTCATAGATCGTACCATCACCACGCCGGACGTTCGCGTTAATGCGGGCGGTCGCCTGTGGAGTCGTACTAAAGGCGGTTGGTGTGGGAATAAGCGTTGGTAATGCACCGAGAGTCGGTACAACATTCGGCTGTCCGGTAGCTATTCCGGCGAAGGGCGGTGGATCGTTTTCAACACGCAGCGGTGTAATAAGGGCATAAACGCGTGTGCCATCCGATAAGCTGACGTTTAAACGCAGACTGTATACGCCATCTTCAGCAATCGTCGTATCCCATACACCGAGAACGCTGTTCTGGGTAGGTGTGCGGCTGACGAGGGTAACCGGAGTCCAGCCCTGATCTTCGGACACTGTTGTATCCATCGGGCGCTGCTCTAGGAACCAACCGGACATATTCGGCAAGTTAACTGTGCCATAAACTGTAAAAAGACTCCGCACAACATATACTGGAGGCGGCCATGAGATATTGGCGTTGGGGTTGGGTATCGGGGTAGGGGTAGGCGTGGCTTGTGCCGCAACGCTTGCTGTTACCGACAGCATCGCTGCCAGAATTAACAGCCCAAATAGTCGAAATTTATGCATCATTGTTATTCCTCCTTAAACAGTAAATTGGTAATGAGTAAGCAACTTCATTACAGCAATACTTTCAGCTTACGCACGAAAAAGGTTAGGCGCAAGATGCTTACCCTACGCCTGCCCCCCTCCAATGGTACTATGTTGCAGTAGGTAAAGCGTCTAGTGAATGATCCGGTATATCAGCCTCGACATGCCGTACTTGCGGAAACCCATAACCACTCAGGCAAATAATCGTTCCTGCGATGCTCGTACACAGGAACATAAATGCCATACCTGCTCCCGGTCCTGTACCCAGCAAACCGCCAAAGATATTTGCAAGTGATCCGCCTTCCCGCATAGCTGGTTCCAGTAATTTGTCAGCCAATGGGCCAGCGATCAAATAACCAATCGGCATCCCAATTTGTTCGATTGCGCCTCGCGCTGCGAACACGCGGCCTTGTAACGCGGGTGGAACTTTTGACTGCCAGATTGTTTGTTTGGAACCGACGATAATCGGTACAAAAATGGTGGCGAATAAAATCGCGAACATCCAAACCGCTGGAGTACGCCCAACCGCCATTAGAAAGTCACCCGTTAAAAATGAAAACGCACCAACGAGGAAGATGCCGTGTATGCGTCGTTTTGGCCCACCCCAAACGCTCATCAATATCCCACCGATAATGCCACCCACGCCCATCGCCGCTTGCACATTTCCCAACGCCACTTGATCGCCGCCTGTACGTGCCAGCACCATCGGCGCGAGGATGGCATAGTAGGTTAAAGCCGCAGTAACGTTGATACCTACGTAGATGCCCAATAAACCAAGCAGGCCGGGCCGTTGCCGAATGTATTGGAAGCCGGTTGCCAGATCAGCGCGAATACGGCGCGAAGGCTGACCGTGTTCATCTATCTGGACAATGCGTGGAATGGAAATAAAGAGCAGCGGGATGATGCCCACAAAAAAGCTCACAATGTCGATGAGCATCACGCCACCTAAGCCAAATGCGAGTAGGAGTTGGGCGGCAATGGCAGGGGCGATCACCTGCGAAGCCGCCTCAGAAAAGGAACGCATCCCGCTGACACGACCGTATTTTTCCTTGGTAACCAGCAGCGAGATAGAGGCTGTATAAGCCGGCAACTGAAAGGCTTCAAATGCGCCGGTCAACGCTACTGCGATGTACAGATGCCAGATTTGGAGCTGATCGGATGAGTACAGCAGCAGCAGTATCAGGGTCATCAAGCCTGCGCCCAAGTCACTGATAATCATCACTAAGCGGCGATCAAGGCGATCAACCACCACGCCTGCTACTGGACTGATGAGGATGAACAGAATGTACGAGAAGAACCCAAGTAAGGCCAACGGCGTGGCTTTCCCCGTTTGTTGGTAAGCCCAGATCATCAGGCTAAAGCGCGTGGTCGCTGTGCCAAACTGCGACAGCATTTGGGCGAACCAGATGAGCGAAAACTTTTGCATTCCACTAAGCTGCGAGGAACGGTGGGTCATGTTGGTTTCTTTCTTATCCGTATCAAAATTCAGCAAATAGGCAATAAAAAACGGCTGTGAACCGAGCGTCCACAGCCGTTTTAGAAGCAAAAATTGTTAGTAAATCACTTACTGATGGGCGGACGCATCTTCTCTATACGTCCCCAAAACTTCCATGAATACTATTTTGTTGAAGTCGTCTACCAAACAAAACATAGCAACAAAATCCTCAGAATGAATTCGTCAACATCATATCGAAAACCTAAATTGAAGTCAATCAGCCTTTAGGCTTAGGCGTGTGGCTTATAAGGCAGCGCTTCAATCGCTTCGGCAACTTTGATGTCGGTGGCTGTTACCTTGTTATCCGCGTCGTGGGTCGAAAAGGTAACGGTTACTTTACGCCACTTGATGAGGATGTCGGGATGGTGGTCGAAGCCTTGCGCCATCGTACCAACTGTCGTGGCGAAGGCCAAACCCGCTAAATAGTCATCAAAGCTGTAGGTCTTTTCGATGGTGTCGTTTTTGTGTGACCAGCCGTGCAATGTCTTGAGCGCTTTGGCTACTGCCTCATCGGTCATTGCTTTACGCACAGGTGGTGTGGGCTTGGTTTTAGTTGCCGCAGTAGTTTTCTTAGGTTTTGCTTTAGTCGCGGTTGCCATTTGTTAATAACCTCAGTTTTGAACATTTGAATCTTATATCAAGTAACATTATAGTCCGAACGCTGCCGATTGAAAGCGAACTCGTAATCCGGTAGGATTGACTCGTAATACAGCCAATCGAATACGGCGTTAAGGCGTAAGTCCTTTTTGCACAGTATAGAAAGTTGAGAATGTTAAACATGGTTGATATGCCACTTGAGCGAACGACTGGTGCAGAGAATGTCATCTGGGATTTATCCGTTTTCTACAAGAGCGTGAATGATCCGGCTATCGAACAGGATATGCAAGCGATTACTAAAGAGGTAGATGCCTTTGCAGCTACTTATAAAGGGCGGGTAGCCTCGTTGACAGCCGATGAATTGTTGGCTGCCGTCAAAGCACTCGAAAGCATCTACGATAAAACCGGACGAATTGGAAGTTTTGCCTCTTTGTTGTACAGCACCGATACGGCTGATCCCAAGTACGGCGCACTAGTACAAAAGGTGACCGAATTTGACTCTGATCTCAGTCAAAAGATGGTGTTCTTCGACCTCGAGTGGAACAACACGGATGATGCGGTGGCAAAAAAGCTGCTCGATGATCCCAAAAATGCACCTTATCGTCACATGTTGGATGCCACTCGTCGTTACAAACCTTATCAACTCAGCGAGATTGAAGAACAACTGCTGGTTGAGAAGTCGGTCACTGGCAACAGCGCATGGACACGCTTCTTTACGCAGTTGACCAGTGCGATTCGCTTGGATTACGAAGGTCAGAAGTTGACCATGACGCAGGTATTGACCAAGCTGCATAGTGATGACCGTGAGACTCGCCGCAAGGCCGCCGAATCCATCACCGCCGGATTAAAAGATAAGTCGATGGAACTGACCTACATTTTCAATGTGCTGGCAGCGGACAAAGCCTCGGACGACAAGAAGCGCGGCTATCCATCATGGGTTTCATCCCGTAACTTGTCGAACAAAGCGCCGGATGAGGTCGTCAACGCACTCATCCAATCCGTCACCAGTAACTATGGAATTGTGGCGCAGCATTACAATCTCAAACGACAATTGCTGGGCTTAGACGAACTCACTGATTATGACCGTTATGCACCGTTACCCATTAAGGACAGTGATGCCTTTTATACATGGGACGAAGCCAAGGAAATTGTGCTGACGGCCTTCCGGGGGTTTAGCCCACGTATTGCCGAAGTTTCACAGCGCTTCTTTGATGAAAACTGGATTCACGCTCCGGTGCTGCCCAACAAACGGGGAGGTGCGTTCTGTGCCTTTACCGTAGCCTCAGCGCATCCTTACGTATTTGTGAACTTTGAAGGCAAGGCGCGGGATGTGCAAACGCTGGCGCACGAGTTGGGACATGGTGTTCATGCTTATCTTGCTGCTGAAGCACACGGTTTATTCGGGATGCACACCCCGTTGACCACCGCAGAAATGGCCTCGACTTTTGGCGAAATGCTGGTTTTCACCGATTTGATGAACAAAGAGTCTGATCCCGAAGTACGCTTGGCAATGCTGGCGCACAAAGTTGAAGACACATTCGCGACCGTGTTCCGCCAGATTTCGATGAACCGTTTTGAGGATGCTCTACATACCGCCCGCCGTACTGAAGGCGAATTGACCACCGACCGCATCAACGAACTGTGGATGAATTCGCAGAAGGCTATGTTCGGTGACAGCGTCAACTTGAGCGAGAACTACGGACGCTGGTGGAGTTACGTGCCGCACTTCCTGCACACACCGGGATATGTTTACGCCTATTCCTTCGGTGAACTGCTGGTGTTGGCGCTGTTCAATGTCTATCGCGAACGGGGAGCAGCATTTGTTCCTCAGTTTGTCGAGGTGTTGGCAGCCGGAGACTCCGATTGGCCTGAGAAGATTTTGAGCAAGGCAGGCGTTGACCTGACCGACCTCAACTTCTGGAACGAAGGTTTAGCCGCTATACAAGATTTGGTGAACCAAGAAACCGAACTTGCCAAGCAGGTTTATCCCGATAAAATTAAGTAGTCAGCCATTTTTCGATAGGATTGTGGTATAAAAGGGGCGAGAAATCAATCTTGCCCCTTTTTTTTGTCTGTCCTATTCCTTTTTAAATGAGGAGCCCTAATTTTGAAACGCTTATCCACTGTGCTGGTAGTAGCCGTTCTTGCGATGCTGCTTGCTGCCTGCGCGAACGCTAATCCTTCGACTGTCGCGATTTTGGGAACAAACGATGCCAACATTGCGCTCAGCACCCAAGCCGCGAGCGAGCTTGCGACCAGTGTCTATATGACACAAAACGCGCCGCCCACCGCTACGCCCGAACCGATTGTTCCGGTGGTGGTGGCTGAATATACAGCAGCATCCGATGCCCAAACCCCTGAGCAGTTGTGCGCTGCGGCTGTACCTGCGAAAGACCCTGAGACACGGAAATTTGCAGCGGCTGACCAAGTGGTAGAGGCTGGTGTCGATTACCGTGCGATTTTCTGTACAGCGGTTGGCCCGGTCTATGTTGACCTCACCGAAAAAGAAACCCCGCTGACTGTGAATAACTTTGTCTTTCTGGCGCAGAAGGGCTATTACAATAACACCACGTTCCACCGCGTTTTAGCCAACTTCATGGCGCAGGGTGGTGATCCTACGGCGACCGGAACCGGTGGACCGGGCTACAAATTTAATGATGAGATTCGTCCCGCTTTAACCTTTGATGCACCCGGTAAATTAGCGATGGCGAACTCTGGAGCAAATACCAACGGCAGCCAGTTCTTTATTACGGTTGCACCTCGACCAGACCTCAATAATGGTTATACCCTGTTCGGTTTGGTGGTTAAGGGGCAGGCCAACGTCAGCAAAATCGAACTGCGTGACCCTGACAAAAGCCCAACGACACCCGGCACGACGCTCAATACCGTTTTGATTATCACTGATCCGACCAAGGTATTGGTGACGGATAATCCGCCGCCAACACAGGCCGATGTGGTGAAAGCGTTGGATGGTATCAACACCATGATTACTAGTGAGTTGGAGAACACCCTCGAAAACCAGAAACTCAGTCAGACTACCGCAGAAGTTGTCAGCACAGCGCCTGATGCTGCTCGCAAAGATTTAGAGACGTTGCTGACTGCTAATAATCACCAATATCGCGTGAGCAGTACGCTCAATAACAAAGCCTGCGATGTTTCTCAGCTTCAGTTCTATTATGCGACCTATACAATGGATGCCTTCGCTACAGCTAAGGATGCAGCCAACGCAATTGCTGACCCCGCCATGGAGAAAATCGCTTTGGAGAGTGGCTTTACCGAAAAGAAAATATCAGGCGACCTGACTTTCCCGTATTTCACAGCCAGCGAGACGGTTTGTACCAAGCCTATCGTTCATGCCATGACCTACTGGCGACATGGGAACTTTATCATTACCGCACAGATCGCTTGGCCTGTAGAAGCCACACAAGGTCTTGATGTGTTGGATAAAGTACTGACGCAATTCGTAGGCGCTCGGTTGTACGAACCGCTGTTGACATCGGTACTCTACAGCAGCATTCAGTAGTAGCGTCGGGTAGTAAAGTAGATTTTAGAAACAGGGTGAATTGATTCGCCCTGTTTTGTTGTGAAGCAATCGGGGATACGTCCACAAAAAAATAGGCGCAACCTTGGCCTATTGAACACTGAGAATCAGACAGGACAGGCTGCAAACCTGCCCTGTCTGATTTTGTTTTTGGTAGGGGCGCACTATGCGCCCCTACATCAATCCATTTTGAGATCGAAAACCTTAGCAGCCACCTAATGTATAGGTGATTTCGCGGCTGTTATCGGCGTTACCAGTTTCAGCAACCGCGCCATCGGGGTTAATGGTAACGACCAGCTTATGCTGTTCACCCACGAAAGCTGTCACCGTCAAGAAGATACCAGAAACGTTGACGGTTTGACCGTTGTTGATAGGCCCAAATGCGCCGGTCGTCGAAGCCACTTCCTGATTGTTGCTGACGTGAATATCTTTAATGCTAATGGTGCCGCTGTTCGTAGTCGGTTGACCGCCAAGGTTCGCCACATCAATCGAGATGGCAACCGTTTTTCCGCAGACAATCGGTAAATCAGGATTGATAATGACGTTGCCCATCACCAGATTAGCAGTGGTTTGTACCGGGACGGCTGTTGGTGGAATTGGTACTGCGGTGGGCGGTATTGGTGTTTCGGTTGGAAGGGGCGGGCCAGCATCCACTGTCAGGTTTGCCACATCAATTGAGGGCTTGGTATAAGCTGCAAATACCCAACCGGAGCCGTTGTAATACTTAACCTTAAACCATTGTCCATCGGCGGATTTGGCTAACAAATCGACTGCTTGGTCGGCTGCTAGACTACCAATAGGCGGGTTGAAAAGGGTACTGGGGCCACTGCGTACATTAATACCCTGTGTCGTAGTCGTATAAGGTACGCTGGGTGTAGCCGACGCAGCAGGTGCGGGAGGGCTGGTTGGCTCGGCGGGCGCGTTGGTTGCGCCACCACTTGCGGCTGTTGGAGGTGGATTGTTGTTGCCTCCGGTTGTTGCGGTGGTCGGCTGGACGGTTGTTCCGCCAGTGGTTTGTGTAACGCCCGAAGTGGGTGACGGTTGCGCCGAAATGACGTTGAGTGTCACTGTAGCAGGCGCACTGCTGGAGCCATCCGCACGGAAAGCCGTGACGCTAATGGTATGCTGACCTTCACCTGCTGCCTGCCAACTTTGGGCAATACTAAAGCTGGGCGCACCACCGGGATTGGGTGTCTTGAGCGTTTGGATGTTCGCGCCATCAACCAGAATTTCGATGCGGTCAATGTCAGTTCCGGCGTTGCCGACCAGAGCCTGAATATTGACAGCGACATTCGCCAGATAAGTCGCGTTTGCAGGAGGCGCAGCGATTTGGACGGTTGGTGGCCCGCTGATGGCAGTTGTGGTTTGACCGGGTGTATTGGCTAGATTACAACCGCTGACCATCAGTGCCAGCGCCATTGCCAAGCATAGGGCTACCCAGCGCCCGGATAGGGTTTTCAGCATAAACATTCTCCTCGTTCAAATCCGCTGAAACAAAGTATTTACTGTAGCGCATCCGTTTGATTTCTGCGAGTTGCAGCCTTCAACCGTTGGGCAAGCGTAGATTATACATGTTGATTTTGTTGCCATGTTAAAAGGCTTAGAGATCGTGAATTTAGTGGATGGAATACCTGTGTTGGCTTGTGAAGAACCATTTGCGATCAAACTTGGTGTTATATAAAACCCTCACAGTTTGCTACAATCAGCGTCGCAAATATAACGAAGGGCAAAACTGCATGGAACTTTATTTTTTCCGTCATGGACATGCTGAGGATGCACAAGGCCCTGATTTCGACGATTTCGCGCGTAAGTTGACCGATAAAGGGGTCGAGCGAACACAAGCCGCCGCCCGTGCGTTGCATAAGCTGGGTGTTAAGCCCGCCCGTATCTATACCAGCCCTCGTTTACGGGCGCGGCAGACAGCCGACATTCTTTCAAGCGAATTAGGTATCGCTCCCGAAGCACGGCAAGAACTCAACTTTGGATTTAACCCACAGTTGATCCCGGCACTTATCACAGATATTGCCAACGATGCGACACTGATGTTGGTGGGACATGAACCGGATTTAAGCATCACCGTTGGGGCGTTGGTAGGTGGTGCTGAGATTGAGATGAAAAAAGGCGGTGTGGCACGGGTTGATTTGCTGGCACGAACACCCTTGCGCGGAATGTTGTTGTGGGTACTGACACCCCGTATTTTAGAAGTGGTTGGCGGGTAAGAGAATAATCTTGTTTGTCGGGCGCACAAGCCGTGCGTCCCTACGAACACATAATTTGATGGGATTGCACAGTAAATTACGAATTAAGCAGTGAGACGGTAAAAGGTTGGTGACGGCTGCCAATCCTCACGTTTAAGTTCATATAAGGTCAACTCGGCGTTATAGTATTGGTCAGTCAGCCCGATAGATGTCATACCGATTTTTTCCATTCCCTTTCGTGACCCCACATTTTCAGGATAAGCCAGACCGATGATCCGTTCAAGCTTGGCGGTTTCAAAGCCATAGCGCAGTGCAGCGATGGCGGAGTCGGGGCCGATCCCCTGCTTTTGATAATCTCTACCCAAAGCGCATACCAACTCGACTTCCGGCTTTTCTTGTGGATGGATCAACCCGCAGTGACCGATGAACGTGTCATCAGCACGGTTTAGGAGCGCCCAGATAGAATAGCCGTAGGTCTTTTCGTGGCGCATGGCGAACTGAAGCACATCATTGGTGCGGTCACGGTTACGCGGCTGACCGCCGGAGATATAGCGCATAACATCCGCGTCGCCATAAACTTGAGCGAAATAATCATCAAGGTCGTCAGAGACAAAAGAGCGCAGGCGAAGATTTTCGGTTTCGATTATCACAGTGATGGTTTCCTTGTATGAATGGGTACTACGCCCAGCCAAATCCGCCGTTGGAATGGATAATCTGCCCTGTAATCCACTCGGACGATTCGCTGGCTAAGAAAGCAATCAAACGTGCGGCATCCTGTGGAAGACCAACACGACCTGAAGGGGTGCGCTGACTCAGCACGGCTTTGAGTTCAGGATTCATCCAACCGGTATCGGTCGGGCCGGGATCAACCGCATTGACGGTGATGCCCCGTTTAGCGACCCCACCTGCCAATGACAGGGTAAAGGCTTCGACCGCACCTTTGGTAGCAGCATAAGCCAGTTCATCGGACATTGGCCCAAGCGATTGCCCGGAGGTCATGTTGATAATGCGTCCACCTTGACCCGCTTTAAAGCGCCGTGCAAATTCGACACTCAATAAGAACGTGCCGCGCATATTGACGGCGTAATGGGCATCTAATGTATTAGCATCCAACTGTTGATAATCACCATTCACCGAGTAGGTGGCGTTATTGACTAGCACACTAACCGCGCCAAGCTGCTGCTCGATTTGTGTTAGCAAGGCGGCTGGTGCATCCGGTTGGCTGAGATCGGTTGAGAGCGCGAGACAGCGCACACCCAACGCTTGCACCTCGGCGGTGAGCAAAGCAGGCGCATCTTTATCCGCGCCCCAATCCATTTGCTGGTCGTAAGGCTGCCAGTAGGTGAAAGCGATGTCCATGCCCTGTGCGGCAAGCGCCTTACAAATCGCCGTGCCAATACCGATGCGGCGGCTGGCTCCGGTTACGAGGGCAATACGAGGTTGTGGAGATTGAAAATTCATCTTGTACACAAAAGGGCGACCAATGCGGTCGCCCTTCCATAAGCAGTCTGTTCTTTACGAGGTTTCGGCTGGCTTCGGATCGTCAATTCTGAAGCCATCTAACATGATAGTGAAGGTACTGGTGAATAACTCGTTGAACTTATCGGTTGGGGCTTCAAACCACAGTGCATATGGCACATTGTTCTTGACCGTTACATAAACGCGGCCTGTGATTTCGTTCCCATTTTCATCATCATGGGTGAAGGTTGCGAATGCCCACTCATTCTTTTCAGCGTAGTACGTGTCCTGACTGACTAGCTTGTAACCATCTTGGCTAGACACATCGGCATCAAGGATAGCTTCCAAGCGTGTTTCAGCATCCTCATCTGATTCCTTGTAGACCAAGGCCGCAGCAAAGGTGGAGTCAGACGGATCATCATTGGGGTGATAGTACCACCAGTTTGTGTCTTTATTGTCCTCTGCACCGGGCATCCATGTGGTCGGCACAGGATAATGAGTTTCATCTGTGAAGTGGTCGCTTGACCAAACACCAGTGTCCTTCGCCTTGACATCTGTCGCGCTGAAGAGTGTCAGATGGTCTAGGAACAACTGATAATTGCTATCCATGTCATCTTCGCTCATGGCTTCCGAGGCGAACACCAAACCAAAGTTCAGATCATCTTGGAAAACCGCGACGGCCCGTCCGTGATACTCGCCGGCATCATTGGTATAGGTGTAGGTAAATTCCAGACCGCTTTTACCATCAACCGTGACCTTCTTGAAGTCGTCATTACTCTCAAGACTATACTTGTCAATGACATGTTGGGCGATTTCTTTCAAATTCGAAACATCGTCCTCACCGGGATAGACGAACATATACTGTTTTTCGTCACGGCTAGCGGTTTGCAAGAAGTTTTGGTCAGGGAAGTAATCCACATCGAACCAACCTGCCGGACGTTGGAAGGTGATACCCCAATCATTGTCCACATAACCGCGCAGATTGATGTCAACATCATCATTATCGACGTTGACCTTGACGGCTGAGAAGCCGGTCGTTCCACCAACCGATTCGATCAGGAAGCCGAGGTTATATTGCCCGGTGGGTGCTGGTGCATAATCCCATGTAATGTTCTTTTTAGACCATACAAAGGTTGTTCCTTCTTGTTGTAGGACGCGACCATCCGCCGTAACCACCGACTTATAGGTTTGGAACTTGCCACCAGCATCGAGTTTGACACTGGCAAGCGCATTATTGCCAACGTTGTTGCTGATGACGTTGGAGACATCGCCATCATCATTAAATATCACGGTGACATCAACCCAATCTTCAGCACCGGGGTATTGATAGCGACCAGCAATTGACGAAACGCCTTCGGAAGTCACGACTTGCTCAAAACTCGTGGTCTTGCCATCGGTGACAGAGGGAACGAGTCCATCCCATGTGAAGTCGCTGTCATCTACGCCCGGATTCCATTGGTTGACTTCCTGCGTGACATTGTCGATGACGACTTTGGTAATAATACGGGAAGTTTCTAGACGAACAGCCGTACCATCAGGTTGAATTTGATCGACTGTAAACTTGCCCTGTGAGATATTGCGTCCGGTCACTTCCATCGAGATGGTAACCGGTAGAGCGATGCTGCTGGCTTCTACAGGGTAAATATTGGTGATGTTGACCACTGGCACACTGCTCGGTGCGAGCGCGGCTGAACCCTGCGGCCCACGGAAGGCGCGGGATTGCGGGCTAGCTCCACCGTAGAACGTCCGCAGCATTTGCGCCCAATCTTGCAGCGGTGTTTGTTCGACATAATTTTGGTCGAAATCGGTACTGCGCTGCGGGAAGTAAATGTTGTAGTAGCTGGTGTACTTGCTGAGTTGCCTACCCGCCGTGCCGTAAATACGCACACTATCCAAGGCAATGTCAACATTATCGGCAGCGTTCTTGAGCGCTTTATCTTTCGCGGCTGCCGAAACTCGCCGCATGAAGTCACCAACATCAATGCTGGTCGGTGGGCCATATTGATCTTCGGGTAGGAAGAACGAGTAGGCATAGGTGTTGGCGCGCGCCTGACCCAACAGCGAGATATAAGCACGAGGATTGGCGTTGACGACCTCTGTGAATTGGTTGAGCGCGTCAGTGACGTTGCCGAACTCTTTCAAATCAGTCACATTCGCGCCGAGAACAGGCTCGGTATCCGGCGAAAGTTCTGTCATGTCGTCAATGTACTTATCCGCAACTTGTTTACCCAGCTTCCCAATATCCATGTCGGGGTCTTTGTTGAGCAACTGTGTGAGCAGAGTCATGTCGAAGCTGGGGTTCAACGTGATTTCCGGTGAACCGATGGCGTAATCAAAGTAGCGTGACATGGCGGCGTAGTGTTCGATGCCACTCATCAAGCAGGCATCGTTAATCAGCAGGTCGAACTTATCCAGACCTGTGTTCTTGAGCGCCGCGTCAAAAGTCTGCGACAAACCGGGAATAGTCAGCAGTCCTTGACCTGTGGTTTCATCTTGCACCGTGCCGTACCACGCCCCACCGTGATCGTTCAAAATGATGGCATAGTGTTGGGCAGGGAATGTCTTGACACCCCACACGATGAAGTCCAGCAGATTACCGGCATAAGCCGTGTCAATTTCACCCAGATCACCGAGAGGTTCAGTATCGATAGTGGGCGGGTAAACCGTCTGGTAGTCATCGCTAACATCGGGACCCGGCTCAAATAGGCGCGTGTCTGTCCAGTCGCCGTTAGTTTGATCATAATCGGGTGTGCGGTCAAGCAACGCGAGGATACGGACACTTGATGTGCTGCCGCCTGCCCGTTCAAATTCATCCAGATCGTTCATGAGACCGTCTTCGAGGTTGTTATCGCCACCCATATAAACTAGCACTGTCCAATCGGCAATGTTGGGCGTGGGCGCAATGACCGGATAACCTGCGGCTAGAACAGGGGGCGTACCACCAGCGTTGTTGTTGTTGGCAATGGTGGTGGTACCCTTGCCGACTTTGATACTGACCTCAAACGTACCGCTGGTTTCACCCTGCTCATAACCATAACGGGTGATGACGACCGTGTAATCGCCCGCTTGAGCCTGTGGATATTCCAGATAGGAATCTTTGGTATCGTTGTCGCGGTCATCATTTTCGGCAACAACATCATTACCAAGGAAGATACCGACATAAAGGTCGAGGTCGCCGCTGGTGGCGCGGGCATCAATGGTGATGGTGTCCCCTTCTTGGACATCATTCAGCGGATATTGGACGTAATAGGGATCGTCGCCAATCGTATCACTGAAGGTCTCACCCTGATCGCCTGAATCTGAAACCGGTACGGTCGTGCCAGTACCAGCACCACTATCCAATGTCAGTTCAAATGCGCCTTTGTCGTAGCCATAGACACCGATGAGATAATCACCGTTGGCAGGTAGGACAGCCTCGACATACGAATTGGTGTTGTTATCGTCAATATCATCGTTTTCGGCAATCGACTTGCCGTTTGTGTCCGCCAACACCAGATAGGTATCCACATCGTCGCTGGTCAACGAGATATTGACGGTATCGTTGGCCTTGCCACTAAAGGTGTACACGACAGGCGTATCAATATCAATCGTTTGACCGCTAACCGAGTCGCCGTAGCTGATATTCTTGTCTTGGCTGACGTTCGAATTGCTGCTGTTAGTAGCATCACTATCGAGCGTGAGCGTATATGGGCCTTTATCGTAGGCCAGAACCGCGATGATGTACTCTCCATTTTTAGGGATTGTGAACTCGATACTCGCGTTGACATTGCTATCGCTGATGTCGTCGTTTTCTTCGAGTTGGTTACCCTTCGAATCTCCTAACCGTAAATAAACATCGACCTGTGAACTTTCGAGGCTAATGGTGATGTTATCGCCTTTTTGGGCATCAAATGAGTACAGTATGCCTTTGTCGGGGTCGGTAATTTTACCGCGAACGCTGTCGCCATATTGGATAGGCGTAATATCTTGTGCATGTACGGCAGGTATAACGCACAATAAAAAGAGTAATGTAACAAGAATAAACTTAGGTCGGAACATGCATACCTCCAAAGTGAGAGTGGTAAAGGTAACTATATAACAATTTTGAGATAGAGGGAATTGACATTCGGTGTAATAGATTGCTCCGTCTAAAGGTGGAGACCTTAGAAAAGCAAAGGGGCGAGTGGTTTGCACTCGCCCCAATAACAGACTGGGTGGGATAAATGGTATGAAAATTGCCCAGCCGATAAGTTCAATAAAAATGATCGACAATGATGAGTCGTTTTATTTTGTGCCGCTGCCCAATTAGCTGGCAGCACGGTAAGCAACCGATTGTTCAAGTGTGTTGCGGATAGCATCAATCAGGTCATAGGTGTCGAAAGGCTTGGGTAAGTATTCTGCCGCGCCGAGGTCAAGGGCATACATCAGGTCGTGCAGTTCGTAGCTTTCGGACATGGCGATGAAGGGGATATGGCTAAAACGGCGGTCACTGCGAATGCGGCGTAAAGCGGTATAACCATCCATCACCGTCATATCGACATCACACAAAATCAAATCAGGAGTCCGTTGAGCCAACACTTGGGCGATTTCCTCGGTGCTGCTGGCGGTTGCTGTGTGTAAACCAGCGACTTCGAGTAAGAAAGCCATGCTGCGCATCAGCTTGGGTTGGTCATTGATGATAAGAACATAAGCACCAGAATTTGATTTATTGATTGTATTCATGCTCTTCATACTTCCTTAATTAATTTATGTGTACTTTCAACATAAGGCTGAATGCCTTTGGTAATCATTGAGATTGAGTGTCGAAAGTCACTTTGACGAAAACCTGAATGGAAAACTTTGTAATGCTATTACAGAAACGTGTGTGACGGGTAGTTTTGGTTCGTCAGTTGTCACTCACGCGTCTTATATATTGAGCATATAGGTATTAATGTCGCGAGAGTCTCAATTATTGACAAATTTCACAAAATATTCGTCTTTTGTGAATTTTGTGTGTTTTATAGTTTAAATTATTCCAACCGATTATAATCAAATATGTTGTATGGAATGCAACCCCGGAGGTTGTGAGTTAAGTTTCTCTTCCTGTTTCTTCTGTGTGATTTCGTGCTGAGTTTTTCGTCTTTGTCGTTTCGGCGAATCACTCCCATATAATCTCTGTTACGGGCCTCTTTATATGCCTGCTTTATCCAAAACGCACATTATGCTACCTATGAGCAAAACCGAGGAATGGTATGGCCGACATACAACGCTTTTCCCCAAAAATAAAAAGTAACGCACCACTCAAGTCACATGCTTTGCCCACTAATAAGGTCGTATCCCCCGAAGATGATGCACAATACTTCGAAAGGCAAATCAAATCGGGGTCTCGTTTTACGTCAGAACAGATCGTAAGACTCCAACGAACTATCGGTAATCACTCTGTAATGCGTCTATTGGACAACTCATCCAAAATGACGCTACATGAGTCAGAAAATCAAAAGCGAAAATTCGATGAGAGACGATCTTCGGCGCAAATCAGCTTTTTGCCCAAGGGTATCAACCGACAAATACTTATACAAAGAAAGAAATATGAGAATATTGATAAGATGTGGGCAGATGTAGCACCGGGACTAGAGTTGGCAGAAATTAAAAAAATAATTAGTCAAGATCAAGAGTTGGTGACTGCCTATCAAGACCTCGTTGGCAATATCCGATACATGCGTTTTAAGTACCAAAAAAATCGACAACCTGAGGCTGAAATCGCTCCAAAAAATGCGAAAACGCAACGATATGTTATAAATTACGGAAAGATGGAAGATCAAATCGACACTTACAGAGACCCAGTTCGATTTGTTGGCGCAATTTTACACGAGATGATGCATATCGCCGCTGCAAAGCAATATGCCACAAATGTGCCACCGGGAAAGCAAAATCAGGGTCATATGGCAAATATGCATCTTCCATTGCCACAAGGGGCAATTGGTCCACAGGATCAAGGTCTAGCAGATAATCAGACCGAAGAGGTCATAAAGCAAATGGATACAATGTCCGTCAATTGGCAGCATTTACTCAAGTTATCTGAGTCTGACCTTAACGAGGGGATGTTGAACAAAGAGCAGCAGGACGTTATTCAAAAACGAGTTAGTTATGCGGAAAATACGGCTGCTATGGTTCACTACGACACCGTACTGGTTGACTTGCTTTTCTATTTAGTAGCTCAGCGTGTTCAGAATTCACGAACTTACGTATTTGCTAATCAAATGTTAGGGGAAGCCAATAAAAGACGAAGAGCCGGTAATGGTGCTGTTGAAGACTTAGTTCCAGCCCAAACCCAAACCAACACCAACACCCAAATCATTTGATCACAGCGCGAATGTGTAAATCTACGAGGCTACAGATCGGCCTCGGAAAGAATTGGTAGGAGATAGATTACAGGTTCTTCATAAGGGTGAACCGCACGAATGGCCTGCACAACCGCTTTGGCAACGCTGCGACTGCAAAAGGTTTGGATTTGTATCTCGTCAACACTGTTGACTTGACCAATATCACCAATGTGAGGATTTGCTGCTGCATCCGGTTTGAAGCGTCCCTGTCCGGCGCTGACAAAAGCACAATGGCTGTAATTGCCGATGATGCCTCCACCGGCTTCTGCAATCGCATCCAGAATGCGGTCTACAGCTTCGGCAGGCGTGCCAATGATAATCATCAATTCTTGTTGAGTGGTCATTCTTGTTTCCGTAAAGGTTAGTTATTGGCGGTTTCCCAAGCAGCTTTTGCCAGCAGCGGGATCATCATGCCGAAACTTTCAAAGCGTTGATCCTGCGTCTGACCCCGTTTGTAGCGGATATAAATTTGGGCGCAGATGACCACCAAACGATAAATACCCAGCGTATGATAAAAGCGAATGTGGGAAACATCACGCCCGCTGCGCTCGGCATAACGCTTCACCAATTCCGCTCGGCTGGGGAAACGTTGGTCGCCAACCGGCATCATAGCCGTCATTTGCAAATAAGGCGCGTCAGTCGGTTCTGTCCAATAAGTGAGCAGTGCGCCGAGGTCAGCCAAGGGATCACCCAGCGTACTCATATCCCAATCAAAAATAGCCACTAATTTGCTGGGATCGTCGTGGGCAAGCATCACGTTATCAAGTTTGTAATCATTGTGAACCAGTGAGGGGGCAGCTTGCGCCGGAAGATGCTGTTTGAGCCAAGCATAAACGCTGTCCATCTCGCTAATATCATCCACTTTGGCTTTATTCCAACGCCCATACCAACCCTCAATTTGACGCTCGATAAAGCCATCCGGTTTACCCAATGAGTCGAGTCCCAATTCCTTGTAATCCACCGCATGAAAATCTGCCAGTGCATCAACCAATGCGAAACTCATTTGTTGAGGTGCGTCAGCTATAGCCGCATATTCAGCAGGGAGCGAACGCCGTACCACAATTCCATTTCGTCGTTCCATGATGAAGAACGGCGCGCCGATAATCGTGTTGTCTTCGCACAGGAGATAAGCGCGTGGCGCATAGGGGAAGGCTTGGTACAGAACCGACAGCACCCGATATTCACGCGCCATATCATGGGCTGAAGGCGCAACTGGTCCTAAAGGTGGGCGACGCAGGACGTATTGTTGAGTTCCAAAATCGAGGAGATAAGTCAGGTTGGCTGCACCACCACCAAACTGACCAATACTCAGCGCTTGATCAGCTCCTTCCAACTTATCACGTAAATAATTGGCTAGCCGCGCTTCATCAAGCTGTTCGTCTGGGCGGATCGCAATCGTATCTGCGAAATCGGATGTCATCTCAATAACCATCTCATCAATAGGCAATGCCGATTTAGGACAGTGTTACAAACTTTCCCTAATTATCCTAGGTAAGCGCACATGTCATTAAGAAGTGGGCTATAGCAGCCACTTGATAGCATCTTCCCAAATCTCATCTAACACGACGTAGTTCACGGCATCTTCGAGTTCGCTGCGAATCCAATGCCATGCTTCGTCAGGATCATGTTCGTTGCTGATTTCAACAAGTACCCGTCCGCTGGGGCGGTGGCGCTTCATGCCTGCCACACAGCGCATTCCGTAAACAGTGGTTAAGAGGCGTTTTTCGGTGGTGGTGAGCCAAAAACCATATTGGTCACCCTGTTTATAAGTTTGAGGGATACCCATTGCAAAACGGTGTTCGGACTGTTGGCTGGTCATTTTTATACCTCCAAAATCCTCGGATACTTTATTATAGCACGATCCATTAGGTGATTATTTTTGTTGATTCGACTTTCCGAAGAGTGCATGAATTAGCGGCATTGTTTTCGTAAATCCGTTATGCTTAACGTCATACACAACACTCTCGAATTTCACGAGCAATTTTATATGCATATTCACCGAGAACATTCACGATTATCTTTTCGTCGGCGGCATCGTCGGCGTTCCAGCGGCTTATCCACAATAGTCGTTTTGGGTGTGTTGGTGGGGATTGTGGTTGTGTCTTGGAACTGGATTGGACAACGTTTAACCTTTGCCAGCGCGGTTGTCAAAGATGACGCGTTGGGAATGGCACAAGCCGCCTTTGAGCAAGGCAAACTCGATGATGCTGTCCGTTACGCGCAGCAAGCCTTAGCCCTAGATGCCAAAAACAGCGATGCCTTGATTGTTCTGGCGAGAACACTTATTTATCGCAGTTACAGTGATTATGACCGGGCGATTGACCGTGACTCCGCCTTAGAATTGACCACCGAAGCCTTTGGACGTTCTCCCAATGATCCAAAAGTGCTGGCGATTCAGGCTTATGCGCTGCAAGCGGTCGGGAAAGTGGCTGACTCAGCTAAAATGGCTGAGAACGCGCTGCGCCTTGACCCGAATAACGGTTTAGCACGGGTGGCCTTGGCCTTAGCTTATGGTGGTGCGGGTAGCTTTGAAATCGCCCTGCGAGAAAGCCAGCAGGTCGCACAGATTAACGATTGGCGCTTAGAAGGCCAGCGGGCAATGGCGATTAGTTATGGTGATTTGGGCGATTATAAACAGGCGATTGAGTCGGTCGAACGTGCCATTAGCTTGAACCGCTTTCTTGTACCCCTATACTTCGAGCGGGCGCTGTACGCCATGCAGCTTGGGGATGCGGACGCGGCGACGGCGGCTTACTTCCAAGTCTTGACCTACCAACCGGACAATGTGAAGGCACGGCTGCGGCTGTGTGAACTGTCTAGCTTATTGCGGGAGCGTGACGCGGCGGTCAAATACTGCCATGAAGTAACCGACCGCGCACCGAGTTTTGCCGATGGTTGGTATCAACTGGGCATGGAATATTTCTTGCAGGGCAAATTTAAAGCGGCGCAAGATTCATTGCACCGCTGCTCATCTTTACAAGTCATGCAGAATGTTCCACCGGGACAGCGGAAATTCGAGTGCTGGTATGTGCAAGGGCAAGCCGCAGAAATCTTAGGTGATTGTCCTAATCTGTTGGCAACTTACAACGAATTTCGCGCAATGGCGAAAGATGCGACTGTTCAACAAACATGGACGTATCCACCGGAAGGCCCGCCTAGTTGTAACGCTAGTTCGGTGAAGGCGACCGTTACGCCGGTCACCTGACTCAAATCCATTTTCAGACCTCGCTAAGCCCTTATCCGATCAAATTTGCTATCGTAGGGGAGCACCTATGTGTGCTCCCTTTTTTAACTCTTATTCGTATTTCCTCATACTCAAAAATTTTCCTAAAACCAATTTTGAACAAATCCTTTTGCCCCTCGTTAGAAGAGATATAGATGACCGTCTGCACTCACATTTGAGGGCAGCTAATCCGAAAGGGTAATTGAAAATGGACACCTTTAACGAAAAACCGAAGCACGGCGATATGCATCACTCGAACGCCAATGTGATTGCATGGAGCGTAGTCGGCGGAGGCACATTACTACTGCTGGGTAATCTGGGCATTTTAAGCGGCATTTTGAGTCTGTGGCCGTTGGCTTTGGTCGGCGGTGGCGCTTGGTATCTAACACATAAGGGAACAAAGATGGAAATCAAACACGAACATTATTCAGCCACAGTTGGCGATGCAACATCCGCACGGGTGCGACTTTCACTGCCGGTTGGCGAAACGACTATTCGGGGCATTGACGATGCTTTAGCCTTGATCGATGCGGATATGCGATTTGTCGGCGATATGGAATTTGCAGCAGACGGCGAGCCTGAAAAGGTGGTCAACCTGCATCAAACAAGTGGTTCATGGCAGAATTGGGCGAAGCCGGAGAACTGGAACTTGGGTGCTGGTAAACAACTTTATTCAACCATTGGCTTGAATACAAATATCCCGATGTTGCTGGATATTAGCGGTGGTGTTGGACAATCTCACATTGATTTGAGCCGCGTGAATACCAACCATTTGAATGTGTCCGGTGGTGTGGGTGAAATTCGCCTGACCTTACCCTCGAAAGCTGACTCATTGGATGTTCGTGCCGAGGTAGGTGTTGGACGTATGGAACTGACTGTTCCTGCTAACCTGAGCCTGAACGCACGGGTTAAAGGTGGCATCGGCGAAACGGTTATCAACCTGCCTTCGGATACCGCTGTGCGTTTGGAAGCTAATAGCGGCATCGGTGATATAAAGGTCAGTTCACGTTTCCAACGTGCGAGTGGTCATAACAGCGATTGGGGCTTAGGTAAAAGCGGCGTGTGGGAGACTGCCAACTTCGCCTCAGCTTCACAGAAGATGACTATTCATTATGAGGGTGGCATTGGGCAGCTAACGGTGCGCTAAGACTCTCAAACTTCAATAATCAAGAGGCGGACATCGTGATCCGCCTCTTTTTATTCCTATCGGTGGCTACCAGCGATGGTGAACCTGACGGGCAATGTAGCGACCGTAAATCTCGCGGACCTTTGCCATCTGATTGTCATTTAAGGGTGGCAGATCAGAGGCACCGATATTTTGCTCGACCTGATCGGGACGTTTGCCACCGGGAATGGCACAGGTCACCGCGTCGAACATCAAAATCCAACGTAGCGCGAACTGTGTCAGCGTCATGCCTTGTGGCACGAGCGCCTTGAGTTCCTCGACGGCTTGTAAACCGGTATCATAATCCACACCGGAGAAGGTTTCGCCGCGATCAAATGACTCGCCGTACCGGTTGAAATTGCGATGATCGTCCGACGAGAATTGCGAGTTGGCTGTCATCTTGCCTGTGAGTAAACCGCTGGCTAATGGAACACGGGCAAGGATGCCAATCTTTCGGCGTTTTGCCTCCTGAAAGAAAAGCTCAGCCGGACGGTGGCGGAACATGTTAAAAATGATCTGAACCGTTTGAACGTTTGGATACTCGATGGCTTTGAGGGCTTCTTCGACTTTTTCGACACTCACCCCATAAAAGCGAATTTTACCTGCACGAACAATGTTATCCAGCGTGTCGAACAATTCAGGGATGTAATAGGCGGCTGTCGGTGGGCAGTGAAGTTGAACCAGATCAAGGCAATCGGTTTCGAGATTTTGCAGGCTGCGGTCAATCCATGCGTTAAGGTTCTCGGCGTTGTAGCCTTCGGGAACTTGCTGTGGCAAACGGCGACCGGCTTTGGTGGCGACGATAATCTCTTCGCCGGGACGTTCACGTTTAAGTTGGGCGATGAGTTGCTCACTGTGACCATCACCATAAACATCAGCCGTATCAATGAAGTTGCAACCGAGGTCGATGGCTTTGTGCATGGCAGCGAGTGAGTCACTGTCATCCACCTCCCCCCACGCCGAACCAATCGCCCATGCGCCGAAGCTGATCTCCGAAACTTTCCATCCCGTGCGGCCTAAATCCCGATACTGCATAATGAAAAACTCCTATTTGTTTATATTTTTGAGTAATAGTGACTCTTTGTTTGGGAAGGCGCAATAAAAAAGGTGACTGATGCAGCCACCTTTTTAAAGATATTTCAATACTTACCCTAATGCAGCGTATTCCTTGCCGCACTTTTCGAGGATACGTTGTGCGTCACGGACATTGATCGAAGGGGCGACTTCGCTGTAAAAACGGGCGGCGGTAGCAGCCACCACTTTTTGACCCGCATCCGAAGTATCATCAAGGTTCATACCGTAGTTGGCCTCGTCCAAGCCTTCGATAGGTTCGAGTGTGATTTCTAGCACATACAGGCTGCGGGCGCGTTCCAATTTTCTACGGCGTTTGTCGGCAGCACTGGATTGTTCGGTATTGCTCGCTTTTTTGTAGTAGTCCGAGAGGCGTGCTTCCTGCTCAATGGCATAGGTCAAAATTGCGCCATAGGTATTCAGAGATGACATAATCTTCCTTTTCGGAACGCGAGTTTAGGCAAATAGCCCTAACGCAAAACTGTTTTTGTGTATTGAATTAAGTGAGTCAAGGATACCGATAGGCTGCTCATTTAGCAACAAGCAGCCTAATCTAACCTGAGATGTGTTAGGGTGTCGAGGTGTCTTTTGGCTTATTGAACATGCCAGCCAGCATTGCTGCTAGAAACACACCAACAGTGAATACAAGGCCTGAAAGCACGCTGCCGTTATTCGGTTTGGTGATGAGCGCGGGAGCAGGTAGCGCGATTGGCTTGTTTGGAACACCGGGCTGCATACTGGTTGGCCCATCGACCGTAGGTGCTGGTGTGTTAGGCGGAACCTCAACCGTTTTTGAGCCTTGCAGCGAACCATGACGGCGGGCATACACCTGCGTGAATTCTGCACCGAACAGGAAAATTTGGGCGGAGTAATAAATCCACACCAGAATGAGTACGAACGATCCCGCCGCTCCATACGCTGAAGCGGTGCTGCTCCGTCCCAGATACCAACCCAATAGCAAGCGCCCGATGGAGAACAAGAAAGCTGTCATCGCCGCGCCAACAATCACATCACGCCATTGGATCTTGACCTTCGGTAGAAATTTGAAGAGTAGGGCGAACATGGCGGTGATCACAATAAACGAAATCAGTGTGTTTGCCAGTCCTAGAATAAACTCTGTACCGGGTAGTAAATTCGTAAAGTATGTACCGACGGCAGCCAACACGGTGCTGAGCACAAGCGATATGAGCAGCAAGAAGCCAACCACCAATACCATCCCAAACGAGAGAAACTTATTCTGGATTTGAAAAATGACACCGCTGTTTTGTTTACCCGTTGCGGAGGGATCAACATCCCAGATCGTGTTGAGTGCATCCTGAAGCTGACCGAAAGCGCCACCTGCGCCCAGTAGCAACGTGACAATACCCAGAATGGTTGCCAGCACACCCTCTGCGGGTTTGGACGCATTCGTAATTAGTTCACCGACCATCTTGGCAGCATCTGAACCGACACTGCGCTGTACTTCATACAAGATTTGTTTTTGTACCGTATCTTGACTCACGAGAATACCGACAATGCCGATAACCACCACCAGCAGCGGTGCAATCGAAAAAGCGGTGTAATACGCAAGCGCAGCAGCTAAGCGCGGCGCGTGATCTTCATTCCACTCAGTGAATGTTTGTCTAAGCAGCTTAAAAAATTTTATAGCCTGCGCTTTGATGTTATTCATAGCATCCCTGCCGCCCCGTCTTGTTCATGCAAACCCAATTTCGTAATGACCATGAATATAAATCATCGAAGGGAAATTGTCATAAGGCGTATGGGGGATTTGAGATGGGACAACTGGGCGAAATAGGTTATGTGCCGGACTGCCGATCATAATTGCGAAAGATCATAGCGGTTAAGGGTCGCATTCCAAAACGCTCGTAAAAGGGTTGAAGCTCAGGATCGCAAGTGAGATCAATCATATAAATATGACGCAGTGCATCAAACATGCGTTTGACCAGTAGCGACCCAATGCCTTTTTGCTTATACGCCGGCAATACTTCCAAATGGGGGATGTAGGCGGCAGACACACCATCACTAATTGCAGTCATAAAACCGACTACCTGACTGGTTTGGTCGTCGACAGCCAGAACGATGTGATAGCTACCCGTTAAGATACGTAAATGCGTTTCAGGTTTAGGTGGATTGGGCCAACCGACGAAAAACCCTTGCAGATTATCGGCGGTGATGCCATCGAGTGAAGTCGTGTAAGTAATCATATTGATCTCGTTAAAAGTGAATAATTTCGACACGTCCGGCAGTCATATCGGTGACGCGGGTAGAGAAGGCTTCAACGGCTGATTGTGGTAAAGTCACGATCAGGGAGGCATCCTGCCCGAAGGTTTCATCATCTATTTTGCCTTCGAATTCAGTTATCAGCAATTTCATACGTTCGTAAAAGGAATAAGCGAATTCGAGGCCAATTTGTTGGCGTGAAATTTTGAGTTGACGGGGTAGGGCTTCGAGTACCGTGCGTGTGGCATCCGAGTAAGCCCGAACCAAGCCACCCGTACCGAGTTTCGTGCCGCCGAATATGCGTGTCACCACGACTAAAGTGTCACCAATGTTTGCGCCACGCAGAACGGCTAAGGTTGGAGGACCAGCCGTGCCAGTTGGTTCGCCATCATCGCTCATGCCTTCGATGACACTGTTACCATAACCCACACGATAAGCATAAACATGATGGTTGGCTTCGGGCATCGCCGCCCGAATACGCGCTAGTGACTCACGGGCAGAAACAACCGTATCCGCCAGTAGCGCCGTTGCGATAAAGCGCGAATTGACGACCAGCAGCTCGATCTGTGTTTCTTGGACTGGAATGGGGTAAGGTTCGGGCATTGTGGTCAATAAAAAGTGGAGCGCATCATCGTAATGCGCTCCACTTTGATTAGCTTAGACCCAGCGTTCGATAACGATTTTGCGCTCGGTATAGAACTCAATCGAGTCCATACCTTGACCGTGCAAATCACCAAAGAACGAGTCCTTCTGTCCACCGAAGGGGAAGGATGCGGACGGCGCGGCTACACCGATGTTGACACCGATATTACCAGCATTGACACGGTACTTGAACTCGCGGGCATAGCCACCGTTGTTAGTGAAGATGCTGGCGGCGTTACCGTACTTGCTACTGTTGATAATATCAACTGCGCCATCGAGGTCATCAGCCTTCATCATGGCGAGAACCGGGCCAAAGACTTCTTCCTTCGCCAAGATGTTATCGGGCGAAATGTTTTCCATAATGGTCGGGCCGACGAAGTTACCCTGTGCATAACCGTCAATGTTCTGGTTGCGACCATCCAGTGCGGCAGTCGCACCTTCAGCAATGCCCTGTGTAATCATGCGCTCGATACGTTCTTTTGCCGCGGCTGAAACAACCGTACCCATCTGGGTGTTTTCGCTGAGGCCGTAACCCACGCGCAAACCGCTGGCCTGCTTGACCAGTTCGTCTTTCAGTTTGTCATAAGCATCGCCAACAGCCACCACGACCGCAGCGGCGAGGCAGCGTTGACCGGCACAACCGTAAGCCGCACCCATGATGTTTTTGACCGAAGCGGTCATATCGGCATCGGGCATAACGGCGATGTAATTCTTCGCGCCGCCCTGAGCTTGTACGCGTTTGCCTGCTTTGGTGCAGGTTTCATAAACCAATTTGGCTACCGGACTGCTGCCGACGAACGACACACCCTTGATGCCGGGGTGTTCCATGACCGCCATCGAGGCTTCTTTGCCACCTTGAATCAGGTTGACGACACCTTCGGGCAGGTCAAGCTCATGCAAGACTTCGAATAAGATTTCTGCGCTGATCGGGGTTTGTGGCGAAGGTTTGAGAATGAAGGTGTTACCGCAAGCAATCGCTGTCGGCAAAAACCACAGGGGAACCATCGCCGGAAAGTTGAAGGGGGTGATCGCCGCAAACACACCAGCCGGTTGGCGCAAGGTGGTTTCGTCAATGCCAGCCGCAATGTCTTCCACACCGTCGCTCCGCATCAGAACGGGAACACTGGTTCCGAAGTCGATGCTTTCGATACCACGACGCACTTCACCACGCGCTTCGTCACGGGTTTTACCATTTTCTTCGACGACCATCTTTGCAAGGTCTTCAAAGCGGTCTTCGATGATGGTCTTAAAACGGAAAAGGTACTGAACACGGTTCAATACCGGAGTGCGTCGCCATTCTTCGAAGCCTTCTTGCGCGGCTTTGACGGCTGAGTCCACATCAGCGCGGGTTGATTCAGGGACTTCGCCAATGGTTTCGCAGGTGGCAGGGTTCACAACAGGGGTGTAATCACTGGCGGAAGAGTCAACCCAGTCGCCACCCACATAATTCTTTAGTTTTCTTGCCATATTACACTCCTAAATTTGCTATTTTTGTGTTGAAACGTTCGCGAATCTTAACCCCCTGATGTGGGAAAAAGCAAGTGGTGTGTCGTCCACAGAACGATTAGGCGGTTTTCGATATAGCAATGAGATTGTCGGAATGGTAGCATCGCTGAACTTTGGACGTGATCGTCATGATCTCCATCAAAAGGTAAAAGCCTCGATATGCCTTCTCAACATCTCACGATTATTCCTGTACAAGCGCCCGTTCAAAAATCCATTTTTGATTTGCATCAGACTATTGTCGAGTCCGTTCACGCCAGCGGTGAAGCATTGCAAGATGGCGATGTTCTGGCAGTATCCAGTAAGTACACCGCTATCAGTGAAGGCCGCGTCGTCAAGATGTCGGATGTAGTCGTCAGCGAGAAGGGTGCAGCGTTGGCAGCCCGCTACCATATGATCCCGCAGATGGCGGAACTCGTGATGCAAGAGTCGGATCATGTCTTGGGCGGTATTCAAGGCTTTATGCTGACAGCACAGCATGGCATCGTGCAGCCTAACGCCGGTTTAGATCGCTCGAATATTCCCAGTGGTTATGTGGTGTTGTTCCCCAAAGAACCCTACAAATCGGCGGCAGGCATCCGACATAGGATGCGCGAGTTGTTGGGTGTGGACATAGGCGTGATTGTCACCGATAGCTGGTTGATGCCGGGGCGTTTAGGAACAACCGGAGTGGCGCTGGCAACAGCCGGTTTCCGCCCATTGCAAGATGAACGTGGCAAAGCCGATTTGTTTGGCAACTTAATGCAAGTCACGGTGCGCGGTGTAGCCGATACCATCTGTGCGGCAGCCGAATTGGTGATGGGTGAACGTGATGAGGCCACGCCGATTGCCATTGTCCGCAACACAGGCGTGAAAATTGAGGAAATCGAACTCAGCGCGGCGGATGTGGCGATTGACTGGAAGCTGGACATTTATATCGAGTCACTGACCAGTGGGCGCTGGTTGGAAACCTTCGGTGGGCAAGATTAGTGATAATCAGTTCACCAAATTTTAAGATATTCCGCTTACACTTAGCATGATGACCAAGTTTACCGTTAGAAGGTATTTTATGAAACGAATAGGCGGAATATTTTTACTAGGCATTGTAGGTTGGTTTTTACTGACTGGATGTGCGCCGACAGACAGTTTGGCACAGGGTGGGCAGTCCAAATCGCCGACCGCCGCGCCGGAAACCACGCAATCACCAGTGGCTCGCGTCCCCCAATTTGTGGGCAAAGACGGTGGTTTGTATCCACAACAGGATATCTCGTTGGTGACAGCCACCGGCAAACCGCAACTACTCAACTCGTATGCTGATTGGTGTACCACCTGCCAGCATAACAAATCTATTGTGGATGCTGTTCGGGATCAATTCGCCGATAAGGTTGATGTGATTGATTTGAATATTGATGTTCCCGAAACGCAAGCCGTTCGCGACCAATTCAATATCACGGATCGTTCACAGTACATTTTCATTGATGCAAGGGGAAACGTCATCCAGAAATGGTATGGCTTTCTTGATGACGTTAATGTGCCTCAAGCGATTCAGGATTATCTGGCGAAGAACGCCTAGTGGCATGGTTTGTGTCTTGGCAAGAACAGTCAAAACGCAGATGATACAAGCGCATCTGCGTTTTTATTTGGGGAATATCTATGAAAATTCGACCTTTTCAGATCGAGCGCTTTTACGCCCAATATGAATTTAGTGCGCCGTACTTGCTGAGCCAATCAGATTGCGAGGCTATGAGCGTTGGAAAGGTGTTGGCGCTCGAACCGGGTGCGGCGGAGAAGTTTCAAAATCACTGGTTGGGTTATACCGAGTCACAGGGCAGCCCTGAACTGCGGCAGGGGATTACCCGTTTATATACCTCCATTCAGCCCGAAGAGGTGCTGGTGTTCAGCGGTGCGGAAGAAGGTATTTTCACCTTCATGAATGTGGCTTTGGAGGCAGGCGATCATGTGATTGTACATACGCCCTGTTATCAATCGCTGCATGAGGTGGCGCGGGCAGTGGGCTGCGAAGTCTCCGATTGGGTGACCAGCGATGAGGATAATTGGGAACTCGATCTGAATTGGTTAGAAGCCAACATCCGACCAAACACCAAAGCGATTGTGGTCAATTGTCCCCATAATCCGACGGGCTATTTGATGAGTCCCGACAAGCAAGCACAAATCATCGAGATTGCCCGCAAACATAATATCTGGTTGTTCTCGGATGAGGTCTATCGGGGTTTGGAGCATGATCCGGCGGATCGCTTGCCAGCAGCTTGTGATTTGTACGAAAAGGCCGTATCGCTGGGTGTGATGTCCAAAACCTATGGCTTAGCAGGATTGCGAATCGGTTGGCTGGTAACCCGCGACCGCGATTTATATAAAGAGTTAGCAGCTTTCAAGGATTACACCACCATTTGTAACAGCGCACCCAGCGAGTTCTTGAGCGTGGTTGCCCTCTGGCACTCCGCCAAAATTGTCGAACGCAATATGAGTATCATTAAGGCCAATCTCGATCTGCTGGATTTGTTTTTCGCCCAACTCAAAGATGTGTTTGTGTGGCAGCGACCTCGCGCCAGTTCAACCGCCTTTCCCCGTTTGCGTGAGGGCATCAGCGCCCAAGCCTTTTGCATGGGAGCGGTTGAGAAGCAAGGTGTCCTACTGCTGCCCAGTTCCAATTATGATTATGGTGATAGCCACTTCCGCATCGGTTACGGGCGTAAGAACATGGCGCAATCGTTAGAGCAATTGGATGGGTATTTGAGAAATATAATTGGTGATTAGGCACTCAAGTTATATGATGCCGATCAGGAAATTTAGGCTAGCACGGTCAAATGCTGCTGATTTCGATGGGGAAGCCTTCGAGTAAACCGCGCTCATATAAAACTCGCCAGCAATGGCAATCTAAGCCGAAGATACCGGGAATTGATCCCCGCAATTGCAGCACTAATATCGACCACCCGCCTAGAAGAATTAGGGTGTTGGTCTTCATGATAATCCACTGGCAGTTAGTAAATCATCGGGCGAGACATGGGTATCCTTTTTTGACTATGGGTTCATTTTAACCGCATAATGGGGTTATCACAGAAGTAATCAAATGGAAGTTTTATGATGAAATTGTTGTTACCGAAGTATCTGATTCTGCTCATTATTGGCGCGGTGATAGGGGTGGTTGTGCTGCCTGTCGCATATGGTTACGATGTGAAAGTTACGCCAACACCCTCCACTAGCAAACTTGTATTGACTGCCACACCTACGCCTTCACAAGCTGAAGTTACAGCAGAGGCAACCGAACTACTCTATGAAAATCGTTATGCGGATATTCCCTTCTCGCGCACAGCGGATGGTGCGCCTGTGCTGGGCAATCCCGATGCGCCGATTACGATTGTTCAGTTTGCGGATTTCGCCTGCCCATATTGCCAAGATTATGAGCCGACAATGCAAGCGTTTATTCAACAGTACGTAGCAACCGGACGCGCCAAATATGAGTTCCGTGTACTACCGACGGCTGGTGGCGAAATGACCGTTTTCGTTGGGACTATGGTTAGCTGCTTCGAAGATCAACGGGCGGGTGTGTTTTGGCCTCTACACGATACTCTGTATGCCCATGCAGAGGCTGGTGAATATGACGTGGATATGTTGAAGGAAGTTGCCCGACAATATGATCTTAGTTATCGAGACGCGCTGAGCTGTGCCCGGGACATAAGCAAACCCCTGCAAGTCGAAATCGATGTGCAACTGGCGCATTCACTCTCCGTGGATGGTACACCCGGTATTCGTGTCCGTTATAAAGATCATAACGACGAAGCGGCACAATATTTGATTGTGGATGGGAAGGCATGGGGCGCAGGTGGGCCAGCATTGAAAATGATCGGGCAAGCGATTGAGGATGCCGAAGCGGGGAATATTCCAGATGCGGAAGTGACCCCTGATGCGCCGATTATTTCAGGCGAGCCTGTTTAGTAGGGGCGATTAATCCACTTCGGTTCGGGTGTGATTTCATCGTGAGGTCGGTTGCCTGCTGACTCGTAGTCGCTACCTATGAGATGGTTAATGGTCGACAAATGCATATCGTGATCACAAATAATTTGGCAGCTCAACCGCATTTGACCAAAGAGACCCGCATCGGCAAGACGGTCACGCTCGGCACTGGTCATAGTTGAAGGTTCACCCTCCGCGAAGGCCACGCGACAGGTTGTGCAAAAGGCAAAACCACCGCAGCGATGGAGGATGTCGACACCACCATCTTCGAGCGCAAGGACGAGGCGTTTGCCTTCAGTTGCTTCAATGGGTGTGCCGTTGTCGAGGGTGATGATGGGCATGAAGTAGTCCTTAGTTGATAGTCGATAGTTGGTAGTATAACGTTAATTGGTTTGTGAGGATAATAGGCAGTTGGCTGATTTTTTAGCAAGTAAAATGTTATAATAGACCCATTAAATTGGGATTGTGAGATGAACCATGTTTGCAACTAAACTCCCACCTTCATATGATAATTTACTTGATTTCTTGGTCAAGAAGGCAACACCTGAAGAAATTTTGGCGTTTGAGTTAAGCTCTCAAGAACTTAAACGAGCAGAAGATTTGAGCGAAAAAAGTAAGCTAGGGCGCTTGAATGAGGATGATGCCTACGAACTTGAAAAAATGATGCAGGTCGAACTGCTTATTGGTGCGCTTCGAGCGCGAGCGTTAGTTATGTTGAAAAATAATGACCAGAGTCTCTAATGCCACGCGGAGTCGTGTCCGTGAACGCGCTAAAGGCAGGTGCGAGTATTGTTATTTGCCTGAAGGTATTCTTCGGTTGCCTCATCAGACAGACCATATTTTCCCTCCGCGACATGCTGGGACAGACGAAGATCATAACCTTACGTGGGCATGTTATTACTGCAATCATTCAAAAGGCACGGATATTGGCACAGTTGACTTTGAAACTCTAGAACGAGCTTGGCTTTTCAATCCTCGTCAAGATGATTGGGACAGCCATTTTGAAATGCTCGAAAACGGTTTCATACAGGGCAAGACTATGATGGGACGAGCGACAGCCTGACTTTTGCTTATCAATACCCCCGATATGATTGAAATTAGGCGGTTCTTAATTGAAGCAGAGCTTTGGTAATCTTACTCTCGCAGGCGACCGAGGAGGCCGGAATAGCGGTCACTGACGCGGTTATTGTTGACAGCGATATGCAGGGCTTTTTGCGTGCCAACAAGCACGACGGTTTGGCGGGCGCGAGTGATGGCTGTGTAGATCAGATTGCGCTGGAGCATCATGTAGTGCTGGGTCAATAAGGGGATGACGACAAATGGATACTCGCCACCCTGACTGCGGTGGGTGCTGATACAGTAGGCAAGTGTGAGTTCTTCGGCTTCGGTGAAGTCGTAGTCAATATAGCGACCGTCGATGATGACCTCGATGCGGTTGTCGTCCATATCAATGCCAGCGATGCGCCCGATGTCCCCGTTGAAGACTTCCTTCTCATAGTTATTACGAATCTGCATGACTTTATCGCCCGCACGGAAGAGACGACCCGCGAGCTTCTTTTCGGCGGTGCGACTATTGCCATTGAGCGCCATTTGCAGCGCGTCATTGAGAGCCGTGACTCCAGCAGGCCCGCGATACATCGGGGCGATAACCTGTATGTCGTTGAGTGGGTCAATACCGAATTTATTGGGCAGACGATTCTGTACGATGTCTACAATCAGTTCCGCCGTGCGCTCGGGGTCTTCTTCGCGGAAAAAGAAGAAGTCACTGCTCTGGTTGTTGAGTTCGGGCATCTCGCCGCGATTAATTTTGTGGGCGTTAAAGACAATGAGGCTGTCTTCGCTCTGGCGAAAGATGGTATCAAGGCGGGTGACATGGGCGAGACCGCTGTCGATGACATCACGTAGAACGTTACCTGCGCCGACGCTCGGTAACTGGTCAATATCGCCGACCAGCATCAGATGCGAATGGGGGCGGATAGCCTTGAGTAAGTTGTAGAACAGGACGAGGTCGATCATGGAGGACTCGTCCACAATGACGATGTCGGCTTCTAGAGGCTCATCTTCATCGAGATTGAAACCGCCATCCGGCATAAAGCCCAGCAAACGGTGGATGGTGCTGGCTTGTTGTCCGGTGGCTTCGCCCAAGCGTTTGGCAGCGCGTCCGGTGGGTGAAGCGAGGCGAAAGGTGCGCTTCTCGGCGAGTAGGGCGTTGATGACCATCTGTAAGGTGGTGGTTTTACCCGTACCGGGGCCGCCGGTCAGCACCGAGATTTTGCTAGTGAGGGCTGCCTTGACCGCGCCTTGCTGCTGCTCGGTGAGCGAGACATTATTCTGTTTAGCCAGCTCTTGCAGGAATTCTTTCCATTTTTTCTTCTTCCAGACTGAAGCCATCATAGAAGGTGAGTTGGCAATGTTGCGTAGACGCTCGGCTGAGCCGACTTCTGAGTAGTAATAGACGGGTAGATAAATGGCGAACAGTTCATTTCCATGTTCGTCAAAAGCCGTGTTACTAATCAGTTCCCCGGCGGAAACTTGCACATCTAGCGCAGCGGCGAGGCGGGTTGGGTTATCCACTTTGAGCAACTCAGAGGCCGTATCCAGCAGGACTTGACGCGGGACGAAGGTGTTGCCATCTTGAGCCAGTTTGTTGAGTGCGAACAATAATCCGGCACGAATGCGGTTAGGTGAGTCGAACTCCACACCCATTTTCTGAGCAATCACATCGGCCTTGATGAAGCCAATTCCGAAAACCTCATCGGCAAGGTTATAAGGATTTTCCTGAACCTTTGCGACGGTTTTTTCGCCGTATTCGTTGTGGATGCGGACGGCCATGCGCGAACTGATGCCGTAACCTTGAAGGAAGATCATGGTGCGACGGACGGATTGATTTTCCGCCCACGCCTTGATTAAGGATTTTCCGAGCGAGGTTTTGAGGCCGGGAACTTCTTCGATGCGTTCGGGATCAGTATCCAGAATGAGCAGTGTTTTGAGTCCGAAATGTTTAACAATACGCTCGGCTGTGACCGGGCCGATGCCGGGGACGATGCCACTGGATAGGTAGTTGATGAGGCCAGCGGTGGTGGAGGGCGGGACAGGATGCACCTGTTCGGCGCGGAACTGCATTCCCCACTTGGGATCGTTGAACCACGTCCCATCAAATTGAACCGACTCGCCGGGAGCCAGTTCGGGCATGGAGCCGACAACCGTCACCGTGCCATCACGCGCGGCAGAGCCGTTGGTGACTTTGGCTTCGGGGGTCATTTTGAGGACGGTGTAGCCGTTGTCCTCGTTGTAATAGGTGATGCGCTCAATGGCGCCGATAAGGGTTTCCATGTGGAGAAGTATAGAGTTTTGAGTTTCAAGTTACAAGTAGTGGAGAAAAGTGCTGAGTTCTGAGTAAAGTCTATAGTCGATAGTCTTTAGCTGTTAGTTGAAAACAATTTAAAGCAAGTATCTGAGCCTTTATCAAAGTAGATTTCTAAAGTCGAATATTACAAACTATTACGAATAATGCGAAACATGCGGCAAATACTGCAAAAGCGGCGAATGCGAATAATGGTTTTGTCGGCGGCTGTGAGCGAGCGAGACACCGAAACTTCGGAAACTTCTGCAATTACTTCAGATTCGGAACTGTAATAGGTGAAGTTTCTGAATCTTGAGATCACTTGATTGTTATAGATCGAAAGACTATTATAGAACAAAAGTGCGGAACAGTCAAGGGTTTGCCAGCGGCAAACCCGTACAGGATATAGATTGTGAAGTCAGCAACTTAGTGGAAGATGGGGTTGGTGTCCATAATCTGGTCGATAGCTGGAACGAGTTTAACGTTGCTAATGCGGTGCATGATTTGGGAGCGTGAGGCGGCGGCTGGTACGTAACGGCGCTCTTTGCGATAGGTGCGGTAGAGCCAGACGGCGCTGAGGATGAAAATGACGAGGTATGTACCCCATATCATGAGGGCGGGTATAGTGATGCCGAACAGTTGGTGGAGGGTGTCGGCAGCGATGGGAAGGTTGAACAAGTAGAAGTAGTTGAGGGCAATCGCTCCGAAAAGTGCAGTCAGGCGGCCCGACGACGATTTCAGGAGTGATGCCAACAGCAGGTAGATGCCGAGGCTAATGAGCATGAACAATGCGATGCCGCTGTAGAGGCTGACGATATTGATTTGTGGTGCATCGGGGATCACATAAAAAGCCAGAATGAGGCCGGGGAACGCGCCCGCGAATAAACGTCGATACAAGCTGTTGCGATGGTCGGTATCATAATGGTCGGCGATGTTCGCCAGCGCAGGGTTGAAGTCATAGCAATTTTTGACGCAGCCGACGCAGGGTTGGCAGTAATTATTAGGAACGGTCACAAAGGCAGTTTGCCCATAGAGACGCTCGACTGACAGCACAGGGCATATGCTGCTGCACCAGCCACTTTTGCCCTTGAAGAAATATCCACCCACTAAGGCAGCCGTGAACGCAAACAGCAGCAATAAGCCGAGAGCCGGGCCGCTGCTATTGAAGAGTTCCTTACGTGTGGGTACGATGATGATAAAGAGAATGATGCCGATGAGTGAAGAATAGTTTTTGAGCCAATTGGGTAGCGTGAGGGCGCGCCCGAATTTAAACATGCGCGGTGCTTGATTGAGCGCAGCCATCGGGCAAATGTTCCGCCAAATACCGGGTGCAATGAAGAATAAAATCGGCAGCACCGGTACAATCATTCGCCAGAAAATGAATAGGGCGGCTTGGGGGCGGGTGAATGATGTAATAATGATACCGTAGCCGACACCGACTGTTAGAAAACGGCTAATGTTCCAAACGGTTTGTGGGACACGCTGGCGCATTTGGGTGTAATTCGGGAATGTGGCTATTTTGGTTGTCATGCTTGATCCAATTCATTTACGAACTTCATAGATCATAATGAAGATAGAATTGGCGGCGATGGGTGATTAGTACTGTACGGTGAGAGGTCTCGGTCACGCGGTATTTGTATTGTGTAATAGAGGACTAAAGTAAGTGGCAAAAATTAATTCTTCTAGCTGAACGATATGATTTAAGTGGCGGACGCAGCACGCTGCGTCCCTACAAAAAGCGATTTGGATGTGTTCTAAAAAAGGTTGCGATAGATGCACTTGAAAATTAAGGGATCATCAGGCGGATTGATGATTTGCGTGGGAATACTGCTGGTGATCTGGTTGACGCGATTAATCGGAATTGATCATTTCCCACCGTTTATTGACGAGATGATTCATGTGCATGGCAGTGAACTCGGTTATACGGTTAGTCCGCTGATGAATGCTGATCTGGGCAGGCAGGGGACAATCTGGTGGATGATGGCTTTTCAGGCGCATTTGGGCAGTCCGGTGTGGATTGCGCGGGTGGCGACGGTGTTGGCGCTGCTGCCGGGGATCGCTGCTTTGATGGCGACGGCACGGTTGGCTGTGGGTTATTGGGGCGCGGCGTTGGCGGGTTTGTTGTTTTTATTTAGTAATTACCACATGTTTTTCGGACGGTTGGCGCTGGCTGATCCGATTGCAGGGTCGGCGGTGTTGGTGGCGATTTATTTTGCCGCACGGTTGATCAAACGAAGAAGTCTATTTGACGCGCTGTTGGTGGGCATCTTGCTGACGGTTGGGGTGGTTGCCAAGATTAATGTCGCGCCGTTTTTGGGTGTGCCGATCGCGGCGGCTTTATGCCTGCATCCATCTATAAAAAAGTATGTTATCCAGAACCCCCACCCCAACCCTCCCCCGCAAGCGATGGAGGGAGCAATTCGTGGGCAAGTGATGTGGTTGGTGGTGGCGTTGGGTACGGCAGGGATGTTGATTGGTGCGTTTGTGTTGGGGCTAAGGGTCTTTGGATACGACTTCGTGACCAATTCGGTATCGTATGCGCTGACCAATCGTGGAAATGCTTCGATTAATGGGATGGTCGATACCAGCCGACTTATTGGAAATATCCGAGCGACGTTTGATTTGTTGAGTGGCTATCTGGGTGTGGTGACGGTTGTGCTGCTGTTGGTGGCGCAAGTGGTTTTGACTATTCGGCGGCAGTTTTATGTGGTGCTGTGTTTATTAGGGCCGATGGTGGCGATTTGGGCGAGTTTGATACAGGAGTCGCGCTTTTTGGTCGTGCCGGTGGCGCTGCTGTTATTGGGCGGGGCAATTGTGTTGGCGGGGCTTATCCGTGAACGTGGGCGAGTAATAAAGGTGGCGGCGATTGCCATGATTGGTATTTGGGCGGTGGTGCAATGGTTACCGTTTACAGTGGTAGGAATTAATCAGCCGAATGAACTGCCGTTACCAGCGGTTGATGTGGCGCAGTACATCAATTCGGATGCGGCGGGAACGGGTTATCCTGAAGCGCGGGATTTCCTAGCAGCTTATGATGTGCGCGAGGTGATTGGTCTGGTAAGCAACTGCCAAGCCTTTCGTTATTTGACGATGAGCAGCTATACAGTTGATTGTCCGACATTGAATCCAAATGGGTCGAGTATTCCGGCTCTGGTGGATTTGATGAACCAGAAACGCGGCGCGGATGTGTTTGTGTTGTTGCAGCAGATTCCGTATGTTCCGGATGTTGTACCCGGTAAGCTGCTGACGATGATCGAACGTCCCGGCGGTGGGCCGAGTATCTCGATTTATCAGCTTTCAGCGGGATGATTTTGGGGTACTGGTTGCGAGTTGCATGAGCCGCCACACATACGTATAATGCACTTATGACATTTACGGGATTGTCAGTATTGGGTAAGATTCTATTAAGTAAATAAATGCCCCGGCGGTGCGCTAACACCCCGGAGCGTGAGAAAGCCTATAAGGAGGCCATCTATGAGCTATTCTATTCGATTCCCCGTCTATTTGTATTGTCAATCCCACTGCGACTCGTCCACTTGCGTTAAATTGCAGTTGGAGAATCGCTAATGTCAGCAGAACAAAAGATGAAGCGTTGCACTATGTGCCAACAAGTCTATCCTTCCACATTGGATTATTTCCATATGAATGATGGGGGTTTGAGGGCACGATGTAAGTCATGTTGTAATGCAATTGATCGCGGAGACTTAGTCCCAATTCGACATGTTCATGGAAATAGTTCACAGCAAATACGGTGTTTGATCTGTAGGAATTACTATCCAGCAACTACTCAGTTTTTCCGTAGAATGGGAAGAGGCGATGAGAAGCTACGCAAATGGTGTAAAAATTGTAGTCTGGCTGTTGAGCATGGCGAGTTGGTGATTGTTGATCTGTTTAAATGTGAAGATGGTAATAAACGTTGTACTCAGTGTTTTCAAGCTAAGCCTGCGACACCTCAGTATTTTGGTCGCGGTAAAAATGGATTACGTTCCGATTGTAAGGAATGCAGAACCAAGCAACATAAGGAAAATGGTGAACCAACTCGTGTGAGAATGCGAGAGTGGAATAAACTGAATTCGAAAACACATGTCGCAAATGCGACGCGATGGAGAAAAGATAATTTCGAAAAATACATTGTTCAAAAGCAGCGTCGCCGAGCACGTAAGGCAAACTTACTAGATACGCTGACTGTTGAAGAGTGGCATCGGGCATTAGAATATTTTGGTTGGCGATGTGCTGTTTGCGGACTAGATTTGACAAAAGATATGGTTCCAGCAGCGGATCACTGGAAACCACTAAGTAAAGGTGGCCCAACTACAGCAACTAACATTGTGCCTTTGTGTCATGGATCTCGCAGTTGCAATAATTATAAACATGCCCTAATGCCAGATGTTTGGTTAAAGCGTATGTTAGGAGAGGAAAAATCTAAAGAGAAGCTCGTGGAAATTGAAGCTTATTTTGAGTGGGTAAGGCAGCAGGATAAAGTATGAGTGTCGCCGACGAAATCAAATCCAGAATAGACATTGTCGATTACATACAAAAGTTTGTGCCACTCAAACGTGCTGGCAAGACGTGGAAAGCGCCATGTCCATTCCATAATGAGCGTACCCCCAGTTTCGTTGTAAATCCCGATACACAATATTGGCGTTGTTATGGCAGTTGTGCTGAAGGAGGCGATGTCATTACATTCGCCATGAAGCGCAATGGTTGGTCATTCGGTGAGGCGCTGCAAGAACTGGGCAAATTGGCGGGTGTCGAAGTTGAAAAGCAGTCACCGGAGCAGCGCCAAAACAGCGAACGTTACGATATGCTGCGCGGTTTGATGCACACGGCGGCTGATGCTTACCATAACAGCTTATTGGATGAGACTGTCGAAGGCCAGCCCGAGGTGTTTCGTTATACGCGTGAGAAGCGCGGCTTCAACGACGCAACCATTACTACTTTTAAGATTGGTTATGCGCCACCCGGTTGGACGAATATGCTCGACCATCTCAAGACGCTGGGTTACAGCGAAGCGGATGTGATTGAGGTTGGGCTGGCGCTTAAGAACGATGATACCGGACGGGTATATGACCGCTTCCGCAACCGACTGATGATCCCGATTCGCGACGAACGTGGGCGCGTCATCGGTTTTGGTGCGCGGGCGTTGGCAGCAGAGGATAATCCCAAGTATCTCAATTCACCGCAAACGCCACTCTTTGATAAGAGCCGGACGTTGTTCGGGTTGGACACAGCCAAGACCAGTATCCGTGAAACTGAAGTAGCGGTGATCGTCGAAGGCTACATGGATGCGATTCAGGCGCATCAAGCCGGGTTCAAGAACGTGGTAGCACAGATGGGTACGGCGATGACCGAGACTCAACTGCGGTTGCTGACACGATCTGCTAAGAAGATTATCCTCGCGTTGGACTCGGATGCGGCGGGGCAGAGCGCTACCCGTCGCAGCTTGGAAACGGCGCGAACAACATTGCAAGCGGACTTTGGTGGACGGTTGTCGGTTGACATTCGGGTGCTGCAAATTCCGGGCGCGAAAGACCCCGATGATTTGATCCGCGAAACACCGGAACGTTGGGCAGAATTGGTGGCGAACGCGCTGCCTGTTGCCGACTTCGTGATTGATATGGAAACGTCGGCGCTGCCTGCGAACGCTAGTCTATTGGAGCGTGAGGCAGTGGCACGTACTTTGCTGCCGCTGTTGGTCGCTTCCGAAAACAACCTGTATAACCGCGATAATGTGCAGAAGTTGGCGCTAAGACTGCACATTGCCGAGCGTGATTTGTTGTCGTGGGCAGATGAGCAAGCGCGGATTGAGAAGGCGAAGAAGCCTCGAACGCCACCGCCTGAAAAACAACCCTACCCTAACCCTCCCCGTAAACAGGGAGGGAATAAAGACCAATATGCTGCTAATCTCAATGGAAATGATGGTGAGCCGCCGGATGTGCCGGAAACCAATTATGATGCGATTGTGCCACCACCTGATGAATATACTGGTGACGAGCCGTATTCGCCTGACGACCTAGGATTTATCAAACCTGTGCCGTCGCCAACGCCTGCTGGCAGTTACAAAGTGGCGATAGCTCAAACCTCCGTGCGGCGAGTCGCTTCATTAGAAGAGGCGACCGTCGAGGTGGTGGTGCTGCGGGGATTGTTCCGGCAGCCGATGGCTTATTATATGGTGAACCGTAAGCTGCGGGAGTTGGCGAACGAAGACCGGACGATGCTTGATGGGCCGTTGGGTGACTGCTGCTCGGACGACTTCACTCATGTGGACGCGCGGGCATTGATGCAGGCGTTCCAAGCCTCGTTGGAACAAGATGAGCTTGATCCGTTGGATTATTTGCGCTTACAAGCGGATATTTCGTTACAGCCGCAGCTTGATGTTATACTTGCGGACGACATTACGGGGATGCGAAAACGAGTCCGAGAAAGCCATACGGCTGATTTGGAACGTATATATTCCCATAACCGACGTGTACTGGAGGGGGCAGATAGTACGGATGCGATAGTAAGCCAAGCGCTCGAACTACGGGCGCGGCGGGTTAAACGGGAACGGGAAGAATTGGTCTTTTTGCAGATGGATGCACAGGCCAATGATGACGAGGATGCCATGCTGCGCTACGGACAGCTCATCTTTCTGTTCAACAAGGCACAACAATTACTGGATAAGAATCTACAGAAATTCAAGAGTTCTGTGCGCGAATAGGTGAACATAATGCCAAAAAAACGACAAGGCAGAAAAGACGACCGTGATGCTTCGCAGGAAATGCAGAAGGTTAGAGTAGAGGATGCCGACGGCGAATTCGAAGGGGATGATGAGCCGTTGGATGATGACGATAGTATATTCGATAGTGGTGTCACCGATACCAGCGAGTTTGCGGCTGATGAGCCAGAGGAATTTGACGAGGAATTTGACGACGAAGACCTGAGCCGTGAAAGCATTGCGATGGATTCGGCGGCACTGGTTGACGATCCGGTGCGGATGTACCTCAAGGAAATCGGTTTGGTTCCGCTGCTGGATACCAATCGTGAGACATGGTTGAGTACGCAGGTGGCTGCCGAGCAACTGCTGGATAACTTCATGCACACGCTCTCGAAGGTCGAGAATGGTGCAGCAGCGGAAGGCTTGCCAAGCCCAGCGCAGGTGGTTGAGTTGGCTTACCAGCATATCTACCGCAATTGGGAAGAAGCACTGGAAGGCGCACAGGCTTTCGGTGTTGAGCCGCCCGATTTACGGAAGATCATCGAAGAAGTGATGCTGGTTAATGATAACTGGGACAGCACCAGCCGTTCATATATCCGTGACTATCTACGGCAGCGTGAGTGGGGCCGGGATGAAATGTGGACGGAATTGGCACGGCGTTTGTTTGACGTGTTCCAAGGCTTCTATCTGGTTCCGTTTAATCAGGTGATGTACATACGGAATGAGTACAAAAAGAACCAAATACTGCCGACAATTGAAACCTTCCATGAACAATTTATGTTGGATACCGACGGCATCAACGATTTGCCAGAGTTTTTCGAACAATTGGAACATCGGGCGGAACTTGCGGCTGAGTCACTCACACGCGCGAACCTACGTTTGGTGGTGAGTGTTGCCAAGCGTTATATGGGACGTGGCATCAACTTCCTTGACTTGATTCAGGAAGGCAACATCGGTTTGCTGCGGGCGGTGGAGAAGTTCGACCACACCAAAGGGTATAAGTTCAGTACGTATGCGACATGGTGGATTCGGCAGGCTATCAGCCGCGCGATTGCTGACCAAGCGCGTACTATCCGTATTCCGGTGCATATGGTGGAAACCATCAACCGTTTGATGCGGGTGCAGCGTGATCTCATTCAGGAACTGGGTGGTGAACCGAGTGCCGAGCAGATCGCATTGGAGATGGAATTCCTGACCAAAGACGAAACCGATGCTATCCGTATGCTGCGATCCAGCGGCGAAAAGATGGATCCCGGTTTGCTGCGTAAGCTGCGGCGGGCGGCACAAAAAGTTCGTAAGATCATGCGGATTAGCCAAGAGCCGATGAGCCTTGAGATGCCGATTGGACAAGAAGACAGCAGCTTACTCGGTGACTTTATCGAAGACGATAAGATCATGGGGCCGGTGGATGCCGCCAGCCGCCAACTGTTGAAGGAACAAATCCGGTCAGCGTTGGGTGTCTTGAGCGAACGTGAGCGTGAAGTTTTGGAAATGCGCTTCGGTTTGCAAGACGGTCAAGATCACACGCTGGAAGAAGTCGGTAAGCATCTGGGTGTGACGCGCGAACGCATCCGCCAGATTGAAGCCAAGGCACTTCGTAAGCTGCGGCATCCGACTCGCAGCCGCCAACTCCGTGACTATCTGGAAATGTAGTCGAGATGATTTAGACATTAAAGGACATGCTGCGGCGTGTCCTTTTTGATATGTTTATTGATTGCTATTCAAATTTAGGAGTCGAAAATGCATCTCCAACCTCGGGTTAACGTGTTTATCAGCAGTACTGAAAGAGATTTGTTTTCATATCGAAATGCAGCTATAGGAGGAGTTATCCAAGCTGGAATGTTTCCTTTGCTGAGAGAGACATTTAATGGAACCGGAAGTGATCCTCTCACTTTATCAAAAGATATGATAGACCAATGTGAGGTATTTATTGGTATCTATGCTTTAAAGTACGGCGGTTCTCCAGCAGGGCTTCAGATAAGCTGGACTGAAGCTGAATATGATTACGCTCTTTCCAAAAAGAAAGCTTTTCTTATCTTTTTTCTGCATCATAGCCAACATTCAAGCTGGGATCCTGAGCTAACGGATACTGGCCTTTTAGCTCAAAAACTAGGTGATTTTAAAGATAAGTTGGCTCGAAGTCATATGTATAACTTCTTTTCAAACGAAGATGAACTTTATAGCAAGGTTAGCGAATTCTTGAGTAGAAAACCCTATTCTGATATTGGTAAAGATAGAATGGTCTACGAACCTATTTTTAAGTTACCGAAACCTCATTCTCAATACAATGCTGATGTTTTTATGGTTATGCCATTCCGGGAAAATCTTTATCCAGTTTATGATGATCATATTAAAAAAACAGTGGAGAAATTGGGTTTAACGATCAAACGTGGAGATGATTTCTTTAATACAAATTCGATTGTCGATGACATTTGGGCGGCTATAAATAATGCACAACTTGTCATTGCAGATTGCACTGGTAAAAATCCAAATGTGTTTTACGAACTCGGCATTGCTCACACGATTGGCAAAAAAACTGTTGTAATTGCCCAATCCGAAAGTGATATCCCCTTTGATATTCGCCAATATCGTTATGTAGTATATGAGTATATTCCAAGAGGAATGACAAAATTTGATGGTGACCTCGAAGGTGCAATAAAAAAGATACTTAATATTCCATAACTGAACTTCGAGTTATGCCTGATTGAGATATATGGAATAACGGCCTTTTATATGGTAATCATCAGTATAGATGAATTATTTGCTCTGATAGTTCTTTCTACGAAGTTCTGTGATTAGGAGGTCATTATGGTTGAACATGCACTTAAGCAAACCCACTTAATGACTGTTGATGAGTATATACGGGTATATAGCAAGCAAGAGCCACTCGAAATCATCGACGGTGAGATGAGTTACTTGATGCCGATGGTGGCTGGTCAAGGAATGGCTGCCCAAGAAATAGATCGGGCATTATCAGAATGGAAATCAGTAGGGCAAGTGTATTTCCGTTTACCCTATGTCTTACTCGATCAAAATGGTTTTATTCAGAATGCACGATTAACCGAAGTGCAATTCATTCGGCAGGAGCGCCTGACTGCTTATAAACAGGCAACACATGAGTGGCCTGATTTGCCGATGATGATTGCTCCGGACATTGCGGTGAATGTTCTACCATATGATGGTAAAATTGTAGAAACGGATTCTAAATTCGACAATTATCTTCAAGATGGCGTTGAAATGGTTTGGGTAGTTGATCCCAAACAACAAACTGTGACTGTACGCGAACGTGACTCCTATAAGAAGCTGAAGGTTGGCGAAACGTTGACCGGAGGCGAGGTCATACCCGGTTTTGAATTAGCGGTTCAAGCGATATTTGAATGATGTTTCAAGAACATATTTCGACACCTTATCGACAAATTGCTGACTTTTGCCAGCGTTATTACATTACCAAGTTGTCGCTATTTGGTTCGGTACTGCGCGAAGATTTTGGCGCGAACAGTGATATTGATGTGTTGGTGGAGTTTGATCCTGACCATATTCCGGGTTGGGAGTTTGTCTCGATGCAAGACGAGTTAAGTGATTTGTTTGGGCGACAGGTGGATTTGCACACCTATGGATCATTGAGCAGACATTTTCGAGATAAAGTAGTCGCAAACGCTCAGGTCATGTATGAACGAGTTTGATGAAACACGGTTGCGTGATATGCTCGATGAATCGCGTAATGTGAAGCAGTTTATCGCCGGATACACAAAGAGCGATTTGTTTACGAATAAGATGTTGGCCTATGCGGTCGTTCGTGCTATCGAGGTTATTGGCGAAGCAGCCGCCAGAGTAACCGAGGAAACACGCGAAGAATATCATTGGGATGCGAAATCGCATCGTCCACAACTACAATAACGTAAATCTTGAGATTGTGTGGCAAGTTGTAACACAAAACTTGCCTGAACTTGAACAACAGTTGATAACTATTTTGAATGACAGATAACATGGCAGACACTTTACAGCAGCGCGTGGCGCGACAAATTGAATTGGCATTTGCGGAGACACCTTTTCCGAGTGAAGCACTGGTGGGTGCGGATGGCGAGACGCTAGCCGCAGCCTTGCATGGTCAGCGGTGG
>JBBQLX010000040.1:0-45096 GCA_038328375.1 Aggregatilineales bacterium
TTGTTTTCTTATCAATGATTTATAGCTTCTATAGCGTTTGCTCATGTCCACGCCCTCGCAAACACCTGTCTTCAAAAATTAGGTACCAATCAGATCATGGAGATCAATCACTTACAGACCATCTCTCGTGAAGAGGTCTAGGTTGCCAGTGAGGGATTAGTTCTATAGTCCGTCCTAAACTTTACGCTTTTCAATACTTATTCTATTCCCTATCGCATATCAGCAAATGACATCTCTTCGTAAATAAGTTTATTTCCGGTTAACCCGACAAACCCATTCCCGACCTTCCCCCAACATTTACCCCTGCCCCGCTCCCTCAAAATGGTTAGCACCAACCCCGCCAAAGAGTTACCAAATGTTCTTCCAAAATGTAACCCTTTCGCCCTCGACATCACATAAAATAAGAGTTGGTCTGTAGGGTCGCACGGTTGTGCGCCCTGTATTTCCTCCCCTCTGCCATGAAATGGAGAGGGGCCGGGGGTGAGGATTTTTCTCTGGCAAATCTGGCACAAAACGACCACTTGGCAATGCCGAAATTGCTGCCAATTTTGCCAAATTGATTTTTTAGTTTCGATTTTGCTTTTGACGGATGACTATAAACTGCACTTCCGAAACTGCCGCAATTGCAGCATCTTCCGCAGTTTCGGCACATCGCTCCCTCAAACCCGCCGTCAAAACCGTGTTGTAACAACAGCATCAACAACAATATTTTCTCTGTGTCTTTGTGTCTTTGTGTCTTTGAGTCTCTGTGTTAAAAATTTGGATAGCTGCCCTAGCATCCCGCTTGGGCATTCTCCAACCGCAGCGTAGCAATCGACGGATCGCGCACGCCATTCGCACTAAACGAGTCCCGCGCCATCCACCCTTTATAGCGCATCTGCGGCGACTGCACATAAATGATATTCAGCCAGTGATAACCGTCAGCTTCAATCTCGCCTGAACCCGGTACAAGCAGAACTTGTTGGTTATTCGGTACGCGGAAAACTTGCGGGGCGCTCGTGCTGGCACTGGTACGCAAACTCAGGCTGTTGCGCGGATCAACACCCGAATAGGTGGTATAAACCTGACACAGACCGCCGAGTGCTGGAACACTGGTCACAGGAATGAGCGTGGGCTGGGCGGTACTAAGGGTCACAATGCCGGGGTCAATTAAGGGCAGCAGTGTTGGGCGAACCGTCGCTCCAAATGAAATCGGTGTGCGTGTGGGACGCAGTGCGACATCTTCGGTGGCGATTGGCAAATCAACGGTGGGCGTAGAGACTTCCGCACTGCTCAGGTTACAACCGGCAATGCTCAATATCACCCCTATCAATAAGCCCAGCCGCTTTATCGCACTCCAAAATGGCATCAAGATCGTTCCTTGTTTTATCGCCTGCCCTGCCCTTCATTATGACATGAACCTTCAAACATGGCCTAACGCATTTCGTGCTGTTGAACAATAGTGTTCGCTACTTTGAGGACAATTGCATCTTCGACCATCCCCAACACCACATTCGGGATATGACGATCATCATGCAGTGCCTTACGAAGGTGGAAGAAGGTATAGGTTGAAACCAACGCTCCTAAAGCGCCGACTGCCCCACCCTGCAACCACTTATCCTTCGAGATGGCTGCCCCGACCAAAGCACCCAACACGACCCGCCCGATCAACGGCCCTGCATCGGTGCGGTCTGGCGCAAACGGCATCTTATCCATCACCACCTCGCCTGCTGCCATCACCTTGAGGATCGGCGCTGCCTGTGGCATCTTGAGTAATCTCAGCGCTGGATTATGCTTCTCGCGCTCTTCGTCGGCATGGTCACTGAACAAGGCCAGCCCGACCATACTGCGTATTCCAGTCACTGCACCTAATCCGAAGGCAGGTAGTAAATTCATCTGTATTTCTCCCTCAACTCGATCAATTCCTAAAAACTTGGGAATTGGAAATGCGTCCAATAAATACCCTGCTCTACCAAAAAGAAAGGCGGCCTCGTGGTCGCCCTTCTCGACGTGTCTCTCTACACTTCAATCCTGAATTGACTTGTAGCTTGCCAATGATAACGATCAGCCAACTGCATCAGACGCTTCTCTGGGGCATGTTCATTTCGCCCATCTTCGAACCGTTACTGCGATTTGACTTTGCCAACTCGTTGCACGATTACGGGAACATCGTCCAATATTTTAGGAAGATGATGTGGCTCGACATATTCATCGACCAGAACGAACAGCGCGTAGGCTTCCGGCTTATGCACATAGCCCTCGACAGGCCGCACACTTACACCCAAAACATGCTGATTTTGCATCAGGCTCTCGGTATACTTGTTTTGTACCTGCTTCGCTTGCTCAATTTTCGGGTCGGTTCCAAACATCTTCAACCTCCAGCCTAGCTGGTTAATCCCTGTTCAAACAGAAGTCGCAGCCTTTAATGCGGCAGCATCATAGAATATTGGCTGCAATTAAATCGCCTACGTTAGAAGGTAACGCTCGCTTGCCAATGAATCATCAGCCATATGGATCAGCTCATATAGGGCAAGTGGACGGTTTCGTGTACCTTGCCCTACCCTTTTCACAATGACCACAAATAAAAAAGAGCAGTTCCCTGCCCTTCTCACTGATATTGCTTTTGAACGATGCTCACTCAATCATCGTCCTCGTCTGTTTGTTCTTTGAGCATTTCGTACATCGCCTGCCATTTCCCGATTTCCCGATTAAGGCGCTCGATCTTGTCTTCCTTTTCTTTACCATCTTTTCGCAGACGATCCACTTCTTCTAACAAGCCCTCAATTTGAATTTGAAAACCTTTAATTTGGGAATAAATCGCGATGGCATTATCACCATCAATCGAGGTGAACTCTGGCGGAAGGTTGGCATCAATATCGCCCGCCGCGAGTTTGGCACTAATCTGCTCGAAGGGAATGTTCCTCGAACGCTCCATTTTAATGGTATTGAGTATGACCAAGTCCTCCATCTGGTAGTCGCGTTGGGTTCTGCCCTCCCCTAGCGCCCCGTCGGTGAAGTGATCCGGGAACATATCTGTCCAAATCTTGATGGTCTTTTGGTCAACATCAAAACGTTTTGCCACTGTTCCTGTTTTCATTCCTGTATTCCTATTTTTATTGTGATTAGTTCTTGCATATAAGTCAGGATAGCAGTATTCTATCAGTATACACGCAATCCCAAGAATTGCACACTATAGTGTGTAGCACATTAAAAGGTTTGACGATGGCTAAAAATACTAAAAAAACCAAAACCATTCCCAAGCGTTATGTTCCGCGCCAAACGCGCAAGTTTCAACTGCGACATAACCATCCCATAGATGCCCATGTCAGTGAGATTTTAGACTATTCTCGCTCACAGCGCCGGGAAGTCACGGTTATTCGGGATGGAGTGCGCTTGCTTTGGGCGTTACAGAATAATGATCTCAACGTTCTGTTTGAACTCTTTCCGCACCTCAAAGCCCAATTCGTACCCGACGGAATGAGCCTGATGGAGCAAATCCAAGCCCTATTCCTGAATTCCCAAGTTTTACCGCAAGCAGCGCCCATCTCCCAAGCCAGCGGCCCCAAATCCTTGAATGCGCCAACTTTTGCGTTACCAACATTTGAGGATGAAGACGAATTACCAACTCTTGTTATCCAACAGAACACTAATACCGACTCATTCGGGAATTTATTCAATGGCATGAGAAGCCTGTAATTAAACATAGTGCGAAATTTATTTTCGTGCTTTCACGAACAGTAAACTTTTAGAGGAGGGCGATTTTGTCCGATTACATCATATCCTGTGACGCTGGCAACGGCGGTACAAACGCTGTTATGGCGCAGCCTAAAGGCTATAAAAGTTTCTATGAACCATCTGTCCGCGCTGCCGCTACGGGTGATAGTCTTGGTTTGGGGAAGGGCTGGGAACTGGATTATGATTATGTGGATTGGGATAGTCACCGCTATGTAACAGGCGATGATGTTATTCGCGTCACTCGTCGTCAGCTCGAACATCATATTGGTGCTAACCGCTACGGCAATGAAATGCACCAATTCTTGGTCGCTAATGCTGTCGCACGGCTCGGTGTAAAATCCGGTTCGGTGGATTTAACCTTGTTTGCGCCACCCGGTTTATTCAATGACCTCAAAGTTTTTATTCATGACCGTTTTAGTCAGCGTGGCGGCAAGGTTGAAATCAGCCTCAAAGGGGACAAGAAACCGCGCAAATTCCACTATGACCAAATTACCCTTTGGCCGGAAGGTATTGGTGCAGTCGCCTGCTTCGGTCTTGATGACAAAGGTGATCGCGTGGCATCTAATGTACTCGATGGTGAAACGGTCGTTCTCGATCTGGGCGCACACACGTTAGATGCACTTCAACTCACCAATGGCAACTTCAACTCAGAAAGCCTGCAACATGCCACATGGGAAGCAGGAGGCGTTCATGTCCATATTCGCGAACCGATTCTGCGGGCGGTGAAGAAGCAGCTTGGAGATGATGCAGCCAACCTGACGGTCGATGATATTGACCGTATTATCCGATTAGGCAGCGTCAGTGGCGATTACATCCTGACGGTTGCGGGTTTGGATGCCGACCTCAAACCATTGATTGATCGTTACTGCGAACGCTATGCGGAATGGGTATCTAATAATATTGCTGATGGGGTGTTTGATGGCTTTCGCGGCATCAAGTCGGTCATTCTGGTGGGAGGCGGGGCAGGGCTAGTTGAACCGTATTTGAGCAAGCAGACATGGTACGGTAGCAAAATCCTCGACCGTAAAATGTATAAGACCACTAAAGATGTACATCCGGTTGATATGAACGCTGTTGGCGGCTTACGTTTTGCACTCCACCGTCTTAAAGGCGGCTGATCTCCTCCACGAATCAGAACCGCCCGATTGCTAATCAATATCGTGCGCTGGTTGTAGGGAGCATCTCTCTATCCGTCAATGGATGAAGGCAGATGGGTATTCGTATGGAAGAGGCGAGTATGGAAAATCGTAATAATAAATCGGATTTAGGAACTGACAAGATTGATTGCAGGCCGAGACGAGATTCAGTACTATAGTAAATAAAACGAGGTCATCGCCAAATGACCGCGCTTTGATAAACATGAGTACCAAGCTCATGCATGAACTTACCCTCAAAGTAAGTTGTTTGTTACCACGCGAAACGCTCCTGCCACTGCTGTCTGTTGGCAATACCTGAGTTGAACACAAATGGATAGATGTCCACAGACGCAGAAGCGGGAGATCGTTTCGCGTCTCATTTGAGTCGAGTCGGCATATTGGAAGTCTTGCCTAGGCACTGCTTGGCGAACAGCGGCAGCTTGAAGTTTGTTGTGATATTAAGTATTCTATCCGCACCACCGTATAAAGTCAATAAATAAATGAAATTTAGTGGAAATCGTGGGGGTTTACTTTTTATCTTGGTGCGGACCGTAACCAATTTCTTCGATATAAGTCAGCAGATCAGGCAGCCATAACTCGTAAAAAAGACCTGACCGTTTCCGTATCTTGATGAGGCGTTCATCTTCTGGCAATCGCGAATTTTTGTTCGCCAGCTTCTCAAGATATTGGCTGTTATATCCTGTTACCTCCGCACCTTCCCGCGTCGTAACCCATATTTGTTGGTCGGGTGCGAATTCTTTTGCCATAAATGGCGTTACATAATCCTTGACGATTAAATGATAGGTTGATTATAGCCGATTGCGAAGGATGGGGGAGGTGAGGGAAAGGCAAAACAAGAGTTGATATGATGTGGAAAATATGGGGAATCAATGGGATTGATGGAGAACAAATCGAAATTAAATATTCACATACAGAGGATGGTCGCTACGCCTTAGCCAGCACAGTTGGCGATTGATGCGAAAGTGGTGTTCTTCCGTATCCAGTGCTGGTAAGGACGATGTAGCTGCACCGGACTTTCACATAAGAGTTTGGCGACATCTTTGTACATCAGTTGGTGATGAAATATATGTTATCTTCGGTCATAACAAAAATCAAGTCGTTGAGATTTGTGACATGAGAAATGCCGTTGATGATCGCAAACAGCCAAATTTTAACAGGTTGGCAAGACATGTTATAATCAGTTTTAAATATTGTTTAACGGACGCTATTTACAGAGTAATGATATGAAGTTGGTCGTAACCATTATCGATGATCAGGATGTTGATAAAGTGATTGGCGCGCTCACCAGTCAACATATCGGTGTTACCCGCGTCAGCAGTACAGGCGGTTTGCTGAGTCCCGGCAGTTCTACTTTGCTAATCGGGGTTGATGAAGCGCAAGTACCACAGGTGATGAAAGTTATCGCTGAGATGGCAGCACTGCGTCAAGCGGTTGCTTCCTATGCCTATAACAGCAGCATACCCATCGCCAGCCTCGTTGAGATTGAGGTCGGTGGTTTCACTTCTTTTGTTCTGGATATTAATCATTTCGAGCAGATTTAAATATGTCAAAATTGATTCTCGCCATCATTTTTAATACGGATACGGTTGAGCCTCTGTCTCAGGCACTTGTGGCAGAGCGCTATTCCGTGACCAAAATCAGCAGCATAGGTGGCTTCTTGCGCCGCCAGAACACAACGTTTGTGATCGGGGTTGATGAGGAACGCTTGGAAGGGGCGATGGCAATCATCCGCGAGGTGTGCAAGCCTTATAGCAATCCAGAAGGTCATGCCGCCACAATTTTCGTGCTGGATGTTGCCGAATTTGCCCGTGCCTGAGTATCAGCAGACAATCTAAAGCCTGATGCAGTGATGGACGATACAAGCAGTTATTCAAAAAGACCGATCTCGTAAGATCGGTCTTTTTATTTTTTCAGCGCAGATGAACAGGGGTGCGCGTCACATGCGGATAGGCATTAAACAGCGGCGTGGGTGTCGGGATGAGCGTTAGGGTAGGGGTAGGCGTAATCCCGCCATAGGCAGGTGTTGGAACTTGCGCGACAAACGGCCTGTTGTTCGGTGATATGCCACCGGCTGCGGCTGTTTCAGCGGCATGTGTACCTGCCGCGTCGATGGCAGCTTGTGTGCCTGCTGCATCAATTGCGCTCTGTGTGCCTGCTGCATCAATTGCGCTTTGTGTACCCGCTGCATCAATTGCAGCTTGTGTGCCTGCTGCATCAATTGCGCTCTGTGTACCCGCTGCATCAATTGCGGCCTGTGTACCCGCTGCATCAATTGCGCTCTGTGTACCCGCTGCATCAATTGCGGCCTGTGTGCCTGCTGCATTCGCTGCGGCTGTACCTGCGGCGTTGGCTGCATCCGTGCCTGCTGCATTAGCCGCTGCCGTGCCTGCTGCGTTAGCCGCTGCCGTGCCTGCCGCATCAAGTGCTGCTTGCGTATTAGCTGCGTTGACTGCTGCCGTGCCTGCCGCATTAGCCGCCGCTGTACCCTGCGCGTTCTGCGTCAGTTGAAGCGGGTTGCCAACCTGCGTTTGCGCGGCTTGAGTGGCAGCATTATTCGCAGCAGCAGCCGTTTGTTGGGCGGCGGCCTGTCCGGTTTGGGCAGCAACCGCCGTTTGCTGTGCGCCAGCATTTTGTGTCGATTGAGCAACCGCCGTTTGATCTTCAAGGATCTGTGTTGCTTGATAAGCCGTACCGGTCGCATCCACATCGGCTGGAGTAGTTGTACCCGTGGGTGTAAAGAACGATGGCGTATTGGTCGGTTGTCCTGCGGCGGCGGTTTGTTGGGCAGCAGCAGCGGCGGTTTGAGCAAAGAAAGCCGTTTGTTGGGCGGCGGCGGCTGTGCCTGCGGCGAAGGTCGCATTGCCAGCGGCTTGGGTTGCGGCGGCTTGTTGGGCGGCGGCGGTCGCGTTGGCATTCGCGGTTTGCTGTACAACCGTTTGTTGAATGGCGGCAGCCGTTTGTTGAACAGCAAAAGCAGTTCCGGTTTGGAGAACTTGTGTTTGTTGCAATGGATTAGCGGTTTGTAACCCTGCCGCATAAGTGCCTGTGATCTGCGCCGCAATCGCGGTTTGTTGAAGGACGGCCTGCGTTCCCTGTGCTGCGGTTGCCTGTAGTGCTGCCGCCGTTCCCGTCTGTTGACCGGGTACGTCACTGGGATTCGCGGCCTGCGTTTGCGCCAATGCCGTACCGGTTGCATTATTTGCGGCCTGTGTCGCTTGACCGGCGGCTTGTGTCGCCTGCGCTCCTGCTTGGGATGTTTGGGCGGCTGCCGCTGTTTGCTGGATCGCCGTCGCCACAAATTGTAAGAAGGTGGCTGTTGAGGTCTGGACGACCTGTGTTTGCTGAATCGGCAGCGAGTTCTGGGTAGCTTGGGCGGCAGTACTGGTGAGTTGAGCCGCCGCGAGGGTTTGTTGTAAAGCGGTATTGGTCAACTGTGGCGCAATATTGGTTTGTGTCAGTGTACCCAGTACCGCATCCGAAGTCCCCGTAAGGTCAAAGGCCGATTGTGTTTGTTGGGCAGCCGTGCTGGTGAGCTGTGCCGCCGCTAAGGTTTGTGCAGCGGCTGTCGCAGTTTGTGGCGAGAAGGTCGATGTTTGCTGAAGTGCCAACGTTTGCTGCGCTCCGGCTGTACCGGTAACCACAATTGCCGTGCCAGTCAGCGCTGCCGCCGTCAAGGTTCTTCGGTTGGCTGCGGTCGCCGTGATCGCTGTAGAAGCGGCTGTTTGCGAAGCATTTGCGGCTGCGGTTAACACTGCCGCTGCCTGCGTATTCAGAAAGTTTTGGGTGACCTGTGCGGCAGCCGCTGTTTGCTGGGCAGCAACAGCCGCCTGCGTATTCTGGAAGTTTTGGGTGACTTGCGCGGCAGCCGCCGTTTGCTGGGCCGCCGCCGTTAGCGCAGCAGCAATCGAAGTCTGAGCGGCCTGTGTGCCACCAGCGTTCTGGGTCTGTTGGGCGGCAGCCGCCGTTTGTCCGGCAGCCGCAGCCGTTTGCAACGATCCAGCCGCAGCCGTATTCGCCGCGTTCTGGGTGGCCTGATTCGCCAGTTGGGTTTGCTGGACAGCCGCCGCTGTACCTTGTGCCGCAGCCGTAGCCTGTGCCGCAACAGAGGTTTGTTGAGCGGCTAAGGCAGTCGCTTGGATAGCAGCCTGTGTTTGCTGTTGGTTGGCACCATTCTGGGTGGCTTGGGCATTGGCGGTCGCCTGATTCGCCGCCTGTGTTTGGAAGGCGTTGGCGGTTTGCTGGGCATTACCCGCGCCGGATGTGGAAGTCGCCGCCGCCGATGTCGATGTCTTCTGGGAAGCCGCTGTTAATGTGAAGCCCGCCGCTGGTGTCGAACTTGCCGTCACGCTGGGCGTGAGCGTAATCGTCCCATCCAACGGACAGCCATTATTATTAGGATCACCGGGAACGGTCGGGCAGGCATCAATAATATCGAACACACCATCGCCATCAATATCTGAGCGTGGGGTAGGTGTCGGCAGCGGGCAGCCCATGTTAGAAGCGGGGCCGGGTTCAGCAGGGCAAGCATCGATGCTATCCTTCACACCATCTTTATCCTGATCCGGGCAGCCGTTGGTGTTTTCGGGGCCGGGTTCCAGCGGACAATCATCTTTAGGATAAGAAATCTTATCGGCATCTTGATCGAGCGAGGGCGCAAGGCACGTCACTTGCTCATCGCTATCGGTCAGCGCCTTCACCGTATCGTAATAAGTCTTCACTTCTTCAAAAATGATCGGGCCAATTTCAATCAGCTTGTGATTGGTAACATCCAAAAGCACACGTTTGCCGATGGGCATGACGGTCGGTTCTTCACCGGGGAACTGGTAGTGGCAGTCATTGTTATTGCCGGTAAAGCAGGTCAAAGCCAGCTTATCAGGATCATTAGGAATGGTCAGCACCGCCGGAACTTGCTTGGCAGCGATACATAAGGTATGCGCGTCGAACTCAATCCCCGGGTCTTGCTGCGGGATGACGCTCACCAAACCCTGTGAGAAATCACCAGTGTTGGCATACATATCGCCTTCGGGATACAACTCCGAACTGATGGTGTAATCGGCGCGTGATACGCTGTCCATCTGCATCAGTGTATTCTGCTGAAGATAGAAGTTCGACGGAATAATCGGTTTCTGGTTGAGGGCATCCGATTCACCCTGAATCAACAGGTAGTTAATTTCGGGCGACGTATAAAGCTTCTGCGGAACAACCGGATTGCTGGGCAAATTCAAGAAATATTGGAAGCCAATCTGGTTGGCGGCGAGGAAAGTGGGCGCAATCGTTGCTGTTCCAGTGGCAGTTGGCGTAACGGTCGGTGTGATACTGGGCGTGGGTGTGACGGTAGCCGAGAGTTCCAGCACAATCTCCTCAATAGCGTCTTGAGTGGAACGAATGACGTTACGTTCACTTTCGCCGTTGATCAGCCGCAGACCAGCCAGCGCCAGAACAATGAGGACGACCGTGAAGGTTGCCCCTAAACCACCTTTTTGCTGGCGGCTGAGTCCCGCGCCAATACGCACCATTTTCCGGTTGCGCGAAGGCACAAACAACATCGACAGCGAAGTATTGTCTTCCGGTCGGCGTGCGGCGGCATACTTCATCAGCGCACGACCAGCCCGTTCAACATCATCATCCATCGCGTGTAATAACAGTTCTTTTTGATGGAGATACGGTTGGTTGTCTTCAGGATTGATCCCGAATAAACCATCCGAACCCGTGATGATGGTATCGCCTTCTTTGAGCAGCAAACCGGATTGACCGATGCGGAAAGCGCGGTTGGTATTGACGAACGACTTGCCGCGCTCGGCATAGAAGCCAATATCGACCTGCACATCGGCATCCACACCGATCATACGCGTCGAATAATCGCCATTCTTCATCTTGGCGGCTTCTTCAACCGACATTTGTCCGGCATAAACGTATTCGTTGGCAAGGGTATGGTCAATGTTCAGGCGGACGATTTGACCGTCACGCATCAAATAGACGCGGCTGTTACCCACACTGGCAATGAACAAGCGTCCCTGTGGGCCATCATCCAGATTGACGGCGATCACCGAAGCGGTTGATGTCCCTTTACCACGAAGCTCGCTGTACACAATTTTGTTGGCGCGTTCGACGGCGTGAACCAAAATCTTGGGTACATCCGTTTCGGGGCTGAGTTCGATGTATTCCATGATGGTGCGGCTGGTCAAACGAGCCGCCCGTTCGCCTGCCTCGCTGCCACCTGCGCCGTCACAAACCATCAAGACATGAAGATTGAGTCCGCTTGCCGTTTTAATAATGGCATCGGCGGCGTAATCTTCAAGATATTCACGCGTCGCAATGTCTCGATCCGAAAATGCTGTAAGCTGCGCCAAATCCGTTTGCCAATCGTGCTAAAAAGAAATTTTCCGATTACTCGCCGTACACCTTAACGATACACCTAAGCTATCTGAACCAAAGGCTTAATACTATGCATTTGGAAGAATGAACACCTTCTCAAGTCCCTCCTCGCTTGCAGGGAGGGATTTAGGGTGGGGTTCTTCTCCCGCATAACCTAAATCGGACTGTAATCATCGCCAACCTTGCCCTCATCCTCACCCGCGAATTTGATCCCAAAAACCGACCGTAGTTCCAACTCATCGTTGGCCTGTGCCGTTTTGGTCATGACGCTTGAATGATGGGTTGCGCTGGTTCTGCGATCTGTGAGTTTAACCACTGTCTTAGCATCCCACAATTCCATGCTGATATTCATGGTTATATTGACTTCCGAACCAATCGGCACGGGAATATCGCGATTTTTGGGCAGCCGTTCACCGTTGACGAAAGTGCCGTTCTTCGCGCCCAGATCACGGATGAAGAAAGTATTCTTCCGCAGCATAATCATGCAGTGGCGCGGGCTGATAAACGGTTGGTCGATGACGTACTGGCAGGAAGGATCACGCCCGATGGTAAATTCGGGGGTGTTGATGTGGATTTCGTTGACTTCTAAGCCGCTAATCGTCACCAGCCGTCCGAGGAGTTTTTCTTCTTCGGCGGATTGTTCCGGTTCAGGTATTGGTGCGCTGCTGGGGAAAGCGGCAGGCAGCGGGGCAGCGGGCGCGGCGATAACCGGCTGCTGCGCGACCATCTCCGCCATACGAGCGTAGTTAGCCTGACGACGACTCGACCGGATCAACAACACCACCAAAAAGACCACCGCGACAATCAGCGCCAGCACGAAAGCCGCCAGCACCGAGAACAACAAATTATTGGCAACACTGCCACCCGCTAAAACGCTGCTCGTGCTGGGTAACGCAGTCGGTTCAAGTGTAGCAGTCGGTACAGGCGCAGGCGGCAGGGCAGCAACCGTGAGTTTGGCATCCTGTGAGGCGCTTCCACTCAAACCGAGCGTGTCAGCAGCCGTAATCGTGAGTTCAACCGTGGCGACGGTTCCCGGCGTGGTGAAGTCATCAAATGTCCACGGAATACTGTAGTTGCCACTGCCATCGGGAGGCGGCGCATTAATCACGCGCGGCGCACGGCTGCGGCCTGTTGCGGTATCAGTCGCGACGAGTTGCAGCGATTTGATGCCACGGCGCACACCATCAGGAAAAGTGACAGCAACAGTAATCAATTGTTCGGCAGTATCAAACACCACACGGTCGCCGCTGTAGCTGGGCATCCGCAGCGGGGCAGGGTTAGCCGAGATAATTTTGACCTGTGGTGCTTGGAACACCGGCTTATAACTAAACGTTTGGCTGGCCTGTTTGCCATCGGGCAGCGTAACCGTCAAGCTGACGTTACGATCTTTATCAAGGTTTTGGCTGGCACTCTGATAATGCAGCGTATACACAAGGCGGCTGTTCGCCAGTGCATCAAACAACACTTTGAGGGTATTGATAGCACCGAGCGTCGATGACACACCGTTGCCCGCTTCATTATTAGCAAACAAACCGCCGCCCAAATCCGCCATCGCCCGATGTTGGGCAACTACATTAGGACGGTAGCGCTGCACCAACACCACATTAAACGGGATATGCTGCCCCGCGAAAATACTGGAGGCATTGGCTTCTTGCGGATCGTTCAAGAACGAGTCGATGTATAACACCTGCCGTGGCGCATCTGGATCAGCCGCCAACAAAGCGGTCAAAGCGGCTTTGAGGGTGGGTGTGATGCTGTAGAGATTAGGCGAACGCTTGAGGCTGTCGATGACTGCCGTAGCGCTGGCTTGATCACTCACGCTGGTGACCTGTGGGCGGTTGGCTTCCGGCCCTAGCACATAAAAGGTGACTTTATCCTGTGGGCGGTAATAACCGTTGAAGTAAGCGCGGAGAGTGTCTTGAATCAGGTCAACATCGCTGCCATAGTTCAGGTTGACGATGATCGCCAAGGTCAAGGGAAGCTGCGCTTTGCTGGTCAGTGTGAGATTAGTATTCGGTTCACTGAGCTTGATCGTGTCGGCGGACAGTGCGGCGGGCGCGAAACCCTGCTGGTCGGTGACGCTGAACTGAACTTCGACTTGCCCATTGTTCACCGTGGAGGCCGCCTGTAACACAATTTGCGCGGCAGCATCCGACTGTGCCAAACCTAATGCGGAGGGCAGAGCAAGCAGGAGTATGAAAATAATGAGGCGGCAACGATTACGCAACAACACAGTCCCTATCATTCAATCAAACTCATCTCGTTCACTTCTATGGCATCCATCGGACATCGCGCTTGGTAGGGGCGCACAGCCGTGCGCCTCTACGATTTAGCGCGTATTGCAAGGAATACAAATATTAGAAACAAGGGAATACCCGTGATAATCATAAAATAAGCCACTGTATTTGGATCATTTAGAATGTTGTAACGGTAGGCAGGGTCAAAAGTATCATATATTCCCACGTTCATGAAACCAAAAATCGTGTAGAGGAGTGTAAGCAACCCCAATAGGGTATAGATACGTTTTCGTGTTTTCGGTTTGCTCATCCGTATGTATTCCACAATCTCAATTTTAAACGTCTGTGACCTTCAATAACATTTACCTTTTTTGATGCTTTCATAAGAGGGCGCACAGCCGTGCGCCCCTACAAAAAATCTCCGTCTGCTCTGAAAGTCTTTGGGCGAAGCCCCTATAAACTCACTCTGCGTTCTCTGCAATCTCTGCGTCTCAGCGGTTCAATCGTTTTCGTTTTTCTCTTCTTTCTTTGTGCCTTTGTGGTTAAACCGCATTTCATTGCATTTGCCTTCTCATCGACACAAAGCTATCGAACGAAGCCCGCGCGGAGACATTCTGCGAACTATCGACCATCAGCAAGCTGTAAGCCGCCATTTCGACACCATTACTAACGCTGCTAGTGTTGGCGAAATTCAGATTCCACAGGAACATGTTATCCACAAAACCGAGCGCCTGCCCGATCTGGAAGGCTTTTAAGTTGTAATCGGCTTGTTTGATACCTGTGTTGTAGATCATCCAGCCTTCGGGCGGTGCGCCTGCGAAACCATCCCATGATCCCCAACCAAATTCGGTTGACCACAATTTGGCATTGCGATGCCCATATTGCAGCATGATCTGGCGATAATCCGCCAGTGTATCGAGGAAAAAGAACTGCTGCTTATCATCCCAACCTTGACCATCCACCTTATTACAGCAGCGCACATCCGGCGGGTTGCCCCAACCGAAAGGATGCACACCGATGCGAACATCATAATTCGCCAGCCCATGCTGGTACATCTGGCGTAGATAATCACGGTCATTGATGCTCACACCTGTCGTATCAGACGGGGCAAGTCCCGAACTGATGATGGTGATCTTGGGCGAATAGCTGCGGATGGCGCTGTAAGCAGGCTTGAACAGTGCCATATAACCCTCGCCAGTGAAGGGCAAGCTGCCCGTCCACTCGCGCTTGAGGTTCGGCTCGTTCCACACTTCGATGGCACTGACGTTCGGGCCAATTTGCGCCAGCATCAGTGTGATGAACTTAGCGAGATCAGCCGGATTATCCGGTGGGCCATCTTCCTGTGTCGTACTCCGCGCCCAATCCGGTGCTTTGGCGATGCTCAACATAACGCGGTAGCCGTTCTTACGGGCTTCGTTGATGTGGGCTTGCAGCTTGGCAAACTCGCCGCCCAGTTGGTCGCGTGACGGTTCGAGCGCTTTCCAACTGGCTTGCAATTTAATCCAACCGACATTGAGCGACTTGGAAGCCGACATCAAATTGTTCCAACCTGCATCATCGACATTCCAATCCAACTGCACACCCATTTGATCGGTCTTAAAACTGGTGACCATCGGCGGTGGGTTGCTGATAGCAATCGGTGGCACACTCATGCCAGCAGGTGTTCCGACCGCGCCGCTGCCATCGGCAGGCGCGAGATAATACGCATCCTTCTCACCTTCCGCTGTCCAACCTTTGAGGCCATTCCAATCAATCTGCCACCAACGAATATGATCGGTTTCATCGCATTCCGGCCCACCGATAACGATGAAGCGCGTGGTTGGCGGCATGTAACCAACGATCTCATTTGACTTGCCGGGGCCGGAGCGCACACGATTCGCCACGCCGCCTTCGGTCACAATCCCCGCGATGCCCACCCTCATCTGTGAGGGTGTCGGTGAACCGGGGCAAATGTCGCCGTTGGTTCCGGGGATCGTCGGTATCGGTAATGGGGTAGGGGTAGACCGTTCCAACGGATAAGGATCGGTGTTATCGGGGTTGCCATCACCATCGGTATCGCGGTTCAGCGGATCAGTGCCGATCTTGATTTCTTGACCGTCGAGCAAGCTGTCACCGTCTGTGTCGCGATTCAGCGGATTGGTGTGCCAGACTTTATTCTCTTCGCCATCCGTCAGACCATCACCATCGGTATCGGGAACGTTGGGGTCTGTGCCGAGCGCAGCTTCCCGAATATTCGAGAGTCCATCCCCATCCGTATCCGCTTCCACTAATGCCGTCGCGGTGGCGCTGGTGTTGGTCGAAGCCGCCGCAACCGTTGCCGTCGCATTCTGGTTATTGGTGCTGTACACACTGAATAGGGCGATAGCACTCGCGAGTATACAGGCCAGCAGCAGCAGTAGGACGCAGCCGATCATCAACGATGAGATACGTGATGGAACCACCACCTCACCGTTTTGGGTTTGCGGTGGGCTTTGCTCGGCTGGCACAGCACTGACGGTAATCTCAAACGGAAAGGTTTCCGGCCTGCCAAATAAGGGACGCTTCTTGGGAACTGCCCGCAGCGTAATACGTTCCGCTTGACCGGGCGCGAGGGTATATTGCTTACCCTCCATCTCGAAGTTGATGCCCTGTTCACGGTCACGCGCTTGGATGGTATAAGTCGCGAAACTGTTACCCGTGTTGCTGATGCTCAGTTCAGCCCGCCGCCCACCGCGAATGCGTTCCGGTTCAAGGTCGGTGATGAAGTTATAAAACGGCTCGACCTGCAACGCGCCCTGAATCGCCGCCGAGTTGATGCCCTGCGCCCGCGCCACCACTCGCACTTCAAACGCATGACCACCTTCGCTGCTGGTCGTCGCCAGCGGTGGATGAAACGTCACCGAAGTGGTATCCCGTTTGGCAGGTAATAAATACAGCGGTTCGCTGGGCTGCGTCACCCAATTGGAGGGCAGACCCACCACCTCGACGCGGAAGTGATCGACCACATCGCTGCGGTTGATGACCTCAATCGGCAGCGTGACCGCCGAACCGGGAACCACCTGCAACAGTGTCGAGTTGACGTTGACACCAATCTTTTCCAACTCGGCAGGCGGCGGAGGCGGTGGGGGAGGCAGCGCCAACGCCATTTGACCATCACCACCATCGGTGCTGAACTCGCCATCCACCGGAGCAGGACGCTTGCGCTTGTAGACTTTGGCATCAGGGTCTTCAGCTTCCTCGATACGTAACCAGAAGTTACCGACGCGCAGCGTTTCCGCCTTCTCCCAAATTTCAGCAATGTTGTTGATCAGTTTGTAATTGCCGACGTAAGTGCCGTTCTTCGAGCCTTGATCCAGAATGCGGTAGGTATTGCCGAGGCCGCGCTCTAAACGCAGATGCCGCCGCGACACCTTATCACTCAACAGCACGATGTCCAGTTCAGGATCACGCCCGATGGTGAACACATTCTTATCCAACGGAATCACCCGCGTCGGATAGTCTTCGCTGTAAATCACCAAGCGGTCAATGTCGGTTCGTTCACCAATATCAGGGAAGCGCGTTGGCAGCGGCATCGCCACCGACAGCGGCCTCGGCATAATGACCGTCGCTTGGTTATCAACCACCACACTGGCGAAGCGTGAACCCACACCTTCACCGCTGACAGAGATACCCGTCCGTTGCAGCGCCCGCGACAAATCACCCGCTGTTTGGAAGCGGTTGTTGACGTTCTTTTCCAGTGTCTTGAGGACAATCTTTTCCAGATCGTCGGGAATTTCTTCGCGGAAATCAGTCGGTGCTTGCAGCGGTTCGCGGGCATGCATACGTACCGCTTCGGCAATCGAACGCGGCTGATAGGGCGGCTTGCCGATCAGCATTTCGTAGAGCAGCACACCCAACTCGTAAATATCGCTGCGGAGGTCAACCCGTTCGCCTAAACATTGTTCCGGCGACATATACGGGAAATCGGTATCCGGTTTATCGGTGACGAAAATCTCACCGGTACTCGACTGTTGGGCAACCGTGAAATCCGTCAGCACCGGCTGGTAACGCACAATCGGCCCGATCACCGCGCTGGTCTTGAGTACCACACTTTCCGGCTTGAGATCACGGTGGATCATGCCTTGCTGATGGGCATAATGCATCCCATCGGCAAGCTGTATCGTCAGGCTGACAACTTCCGACAGGTCGATTTGCTTGTTCTGTTCTTTGAGGCGGTTGACGTACTGGCGCAAGCTGTTGCCGGTGATGAGTTCCATCACCATGAACAACTCGTTATCCACGTTGTCGTAAGACAGCACACGCACGATGTTGGGATGGTCAAGGCGGCTGAGCATCCGCGCTTCTTGCAAGAAACGCTGCTTGAGTGCATCCTCCGAAGCCAGATTAGGATGCATGATCTTGAGCGCGACCGCCCGTTCCAACGGCAGTTCAGTAGCTTTATACACACCCGTCATGCTGTTTTGACCGAGAAAACGGTCAATCCGGTAATTCTTGATGCGCTTGCCCACCAACCCGCGTGAGTCTTTGAGGTCTGTCCGTTGGAGGACTTCCAATTCGCGTGTGCCGCGCTCGAACTTCATCCAATAATGACCCATGCGGACGGTTTCTTCCGGCTCCCACTGCACCTGCGTATTGGGAACCAGCAGCGTATCACCCACCCATGTGCCATTGGTGGAGTTCATATCAGTGATGTACAAATTGCCATCAGGCTTGGCTTCAATGCGTGCATGACGGCGCGAAACACGCTTGCCCGACAGCACAATATTCTGGTCATCATCGCGCCCGATGTCGATGATTTCCGAGTCGATCTTGACCATCTGAAGCGGATATTCTTCGCTGTACAGGATCAGGCGGTCGCTGGTACGCATTTCCATGTTCAGCGGCGGCGGCGAGAAGGGCGGCATCTCGGCTGGCAGCGGCTTGGGCATGACCACCGAGTCGTAATCATCCAGACGGAATTCGCCCGTTTCCAACTTGCTCGGTACAGGCAGCACCACATCCGATGGCAGTTCGCGTTTCGGCTCGTATTCCATCCAATAGCCACCGATGCGGACGATTTGCTCCGCTGACAGGCGAACAGGGGCGTTGGTCGGAATACGTTTATCGCCGATCAATACGCCATTCACCGATCCCAAATCGGTCACATAGAACGCACCGTCTTGCATCCGTTCGATGCGGGCGTGGCGGCGGGAAATTTCGCCACCTTCCAGCACAATATCACGGTTCTTGGCACGTCCGATGCTCAGGTGATCTTTATCCAGCTTAGCGGTCAGCGTGGGCGAGTCTTCACTGTAAAAAACCAACCGGTCAAAGTTCATTTGCTCGGCGGTCAAATAAGGCGGTGTATAACGCGGCTTATCTTTGGGCTGAATGTCGAAAGCTTGCGTCACCATCTCGTCATCAAAGATGCGTGTATCCGGTGGCGGTGCTGGCTCGACCGGGGCAGGGGCATTCGTATCAAAGCCATTCGCGCTGGCGGCAAGTTCTTCCTGTGACGGTTCCGGCTTCAACAGCAGTTGCATCCAATAATCGCCCAAGCGCACCGTTACATCCGGGTTGAGGATAATCGGGGCTTCCGGCGGGACGCGCTCGTCACCCAACCAAACACCGTTGGTTGAATTCATATCAGTGATATAGTAACGCCCGTTCGGTTTGCGTTCGACCTGCACATGGTTGCGCGAGGCCATCGTCCCTTGCAGCACAATCGTCCGGTTGGGCGCACGTCCGATAGTCACAATCGGTTTATCAAGATCAGCGGTAAAGGTCGGCAAATCGCGGTTATAAAAAACCAGACGGTCAAATTTAGCGATGTCGTCGCTATCAGGACGCGGCAAATCTTCATCAATCGTCTTGGGCAGCGCAGTATCCATGACCGACGTTGAAAGGTCAGTCGGTAGACCTTCATCGGTTGATGTACTGGTGCTAGTGCTGGCAATCACCACCGACTGGAGGATTTTCTTTTCTACGGGCTTTTGTAAAGCCGCCAGTGCTTCGCTCAACTCGCGGGCGGTCTGGTAACGCAGGTTGGGGTCTTTTGCCAGCGACTTGACGATAATTTCTTCAAGCTGCGGCGGGAAATTGGCCTGTACTGCCGAGGGCAATGTCAGCGCTTCACGGGCATGCATCCGTGCAGCTTCGGCAATCGACTTGGGATGGTAAGGTAGCCGACCCACCGCCAACTCGTAGAGCATGATGCCCAGCGCATAAATATCACTGCGCGAGTCAACATTTTCCGCCAGCGTTTGCTCCGGCGACATATACGGATAGGTTCCGATAGGCTGCTGGTCAGTGATGGCGTTCTCGCCGCTGCTGGTCAGCTTCGCCAAGCCGAAGTCCGTCACAATCGGGCGATAATTTAGACGTTCGCCGTCCGCTTCCGGCTTGAGGATGACGTTATCCGGTTTGAGGTCACGGTGAACCATCCCCGCACGGTGGGCATAATCCAGCGCGTCGGCGAGCTGGCGGATGACCTCAATCGCTTCTTGATAATCAACAAATTTATTTTCTTCGTGCAGGCGTTTGACGTATTGGCGCAGGTTGCCACCAATAATCAATTCCATCACTAAAAAGAGGTTATTTTCGGTGTTATTAAAAGAAAGAACCCGAACAATATTCGGGTGGTCGAGGCTGGCTGCGGCGCGGGCTTCTTGCAAAAACCGCTGTTGGAAGCTGGTTTGTGAAGCCAGATGCGGGTGCATGATCTTGATCGCCACCTGCCGTTGCAGCTTGAGATCAGTGGCCTTATAAACAACAGCCATACCGCCTTGACCCAGCACGAGTTCAATGCGGTAATTCTCAATAATTTTGCCGATCATTCCCTTGTCAGCCATCGTTCTTCCCTGAGTGCAGTGCTGGTATTCCCGCAAAACCATCAATATGAGGCAAAATTGAGGGTGTAAATCGCATTTTTATAGGGACGGTATATATACCGTCTAATTCGTTCCTGTACAAATTCATTTGATAAACATAACACGGACGCGATGTATCGCGTCCCTACAAAAGAATGCTGTTCGTAGGGACGGCATACATGCCGTCCGTTTGCCGATTCAATTTAATATACCGTTCCAATTCATTCCTACACAAAATCTTTTCTAACTCCCTCCATCGCTTGCGGGGGAGGGTTGGGGTGGGGGTTCTGGATACACGATTTTCATGGTTAGCTGCTCTGAAAACTCTCTCCATTGAACTCTACGTCCGCCACAATTTCAGCGACGATGCAATAAACCCTTTGCATCTTTGCGTTAATTATTCCGCTCTGAAAATAACCTGCCACATACCCTGTATTTACTCCCTCCCTCGTTTACGGGCTATCAGCGGGGGAGCCTGCGACCGTAGCTGATGAAGGGTTGGGGAGGGGGTTCTTCATTCCTCGTCGGCCTTCTTTTGAACGCTGCCCGCGCCGCCTTGTTGAACGACATGCGTCAATTCATGTGCCAACAATTCCTGACCACTGGAAGAACCGGGATTATACTCACCTTGGCGGAAGAAAATATCGCTGCCAGTGGTGAAGGCGCGAGCGCCCAACTCTTTGTTCAGGCTGTCTGATTGCGAGTCGGTATGGACATTCACACCGCTAAAATCGTGTCCCATACTGGATTCAAACATATCGCGGTTCACATCAGGGATGGTTTGACCGCTGCCCGTTGCAGAACTGATGCGTGCTTCAACATCGTTGTTGACATCAAAACTGCCACTCATATCCACTTGTTCCTCGTCCTGACGTTGAATGCGCTTCATCGAGATGCTCTCGTCTTCTTCGCCTTCAGACTCGCGCTGGATATTTGGCATCCGTTTCATCGAGATGCTTTCTTCCTCTTCGCCTTCAGACTCGCGCTGGATATTTGGCATCCGTTTCATCGAGATGCTTTCTTCCTCTTCGCCTTCGCTCTCGCGCTGGACATCTGGCATCCGCTTCATCGAGATGCTTTCTTCCTCTTCGCCTTCGCTCTCACGCTGGACATCTGGCATCCGCTTCATCGAGATGCTTTCTTCCTCTTCGCCTTCGCTCTCACGCTGGATGTTTGGCATCCGCTTCATGGCGATTTCTTCGTCTGCGCTCTCACGTTGCACAACATCGCGCTTCGCCATCACTTGGCTGGCGACCGCGTCAGCCTCCCGTTCATAGGGATCATCTGCCGCGCCAACCGTCATTTTGGTTTGGATAATCATCCCTGTCCGCTTCTGATCACCCGCCAGCATCCGCTGTAGGGCATGGTTGCCCACCAAACGCTGCAAACGGATCAAGTCATCATTTGCACCCTCCGCAGTTGACGGGGCAGCTTGTTCAGCCGCGCGCGGCTTATGGCTGCTTTTCTGAAGGGCTTCTTTAACCTCATGATCGGACATGGTACGACCTCCAACAACACAACTAAAGTGAATCGATTTGATTGTTCTTTATACTCTGACTATTCGATACTTTTATTCGCGGACGGCATATATGCCGTCCCTACATTCTCAGGTATTGTGTAGGGACGCGATACATCGCGTCCGTTGCAAACACCACATTCCCCTACAAAATCTCTACGCTCTCTGCGTCTGCTCTGAAAGTCTTTAGGAGAACCTCTATAAACTCACTCTGCGTTCTCTGCAATCTCTGCGTCTCAGCGGTTCAATTCTGGCTTTCATCTTCAGGTGTGACTTTCATAGTCGCTCTGCGGTTCAATTATGTAATTTCCAGCGTATACGACGCAAAAGCCGGCTTCTGCGAATTAATCAGTCGGTTCGCAACTTCAGCATCCAACGATGTTTGCGTTTGGCTTAAGGGTAATCTTACCACGAAGTGGCATACCTCATTCTCGATGATTTCCGGTTGGACTCCAAAATACAATTCCAATAACCGTTGTAGACCCGCCGGTGTCCCGCGCCGCATGAATAACCAACCGATTTGGCGCATAATTTCGCGCTGCCGTTCGATAGGCAGTTCCGGCAGCAGCAGCACATCAAACCAGCTTGCCATCCACTGCAACCACGCTTGCGGGGCAATATCTGGCGAGAGATACAGGTCAAAATTGTCGATTGTCCAGATCAACGGGTTAAAAATCGACTCGAAGATCAGCAGATAGCGCCCCATAAATTCATCGTCGGCATAAATAGCAGGCAGATATTGCAGCCATGTACTCTGTTCGCCGAAGGTGTTCATCGGCTGTTTGATTTTCTGACGATCCGGCGAGGGCAGTGCCGCTATTCGCGCTTCCTGTGGCAAAGCCAAACCGACTTCGGGATAAACCAGCTCCACGAAGGTAAACAGATAAGGCCCACAGCGGATGACATCGCCTTCGGTCAAAACCTGCGGTACGCGCGGCGGAATACGGGCATCGTTAAACCACACGCCGTTGCTGCTGTTCAAATCTTCGATCAGATATTTATCATCATCGCGCCATATGAAACGCATATGCTGGCGGCTCAGTTCACGGTGGTTCAACACGAGGTTGTTATCCGCACCGCGTCCAATCCGCAGCCCCTGCCGCCCGATCACAATCTCATCGCGGTCAAGGTCAGGGCCTGTTATCTTAAATAATGCTTTTATTTCATCCATGCGACTCGTGCTTCCATGCTTGCCCTTTTGTTTGGTTCCCTCCCTCGTTTACGGGGAAGGGTTAGGGTGGGGGTTCCGCCCTATCACGTTTTGCCAAAACACGGACACGATATATCGTGTCCCTACACACACACATTGTTTTCGTAGGGGAGGGTCTGTGACCCTCCCGCATACCTCAATACTCCGTCTAATCTCTGCATCTACTCTGAACATAACCCACCACTGGCTCTGCTTGGTTCCCTCCCTCGCTGTGCGAAGCCTCCTGTGGATGCGGGCTATCAGCGGGGGAGCCTGCGACCGTAGCTGATGAAGGGCTAGGGAGGGGGTTTATCGCCCGCATCCCTCATTTTTTAATATCGTTTGTCATCCGTAGGGGCGCACGGCCGTGCGCCCCTCTTGATGGTTTATTTTCAGTTTATCAGCGGTTTCCAAATTCCAACCAAAAAGCCTGTTTTTGGCTAAAAATCGGTGTATCAGCATCGCTTATAGAAGCCATATTTCGTCCACACCACCCGTTTTCTCGGCTAAACTCATCACGCTATCCGATTTCTTGTAATGTGTTTCTTAATCTTGCCTGTTATCGCCTGTTTATCAGGCTTATTCCACCACCACATTATGCTGATACGACACCACCACACCATGTGCAGGTAACAAAATCTCTTGTGCCTCTGCTCCCCGTGTAAACCAACGCTTATCGTAGTTAATCGGATACAACTTCACCGACCGGATGAAGCTCACACCCTCCACATTTGAAAGTGTTGCCATCACATCCGAAATAAACAAATCACGTCCAAACGGCCAACCTTTACCATCGTTGCCGCCCACCAACGGATTAATAAACTCGAACAATCGGTTCTCAACCGCCTGCCGCACCTTCTCCACATCATAATGTTGTGTTGCCCGTAACCGCACTTCGGTTTCGATCCACTGATAAGCTGGTGGTGTCACACTGAGTTGTGTCGAAAGCAAACGCCGCTCATCCAGATAGGTTTGAATGGTATTCCGCAGTTCTTCGCTAAGCTCCAAACTTTCCGGTGCAATAAAGCCCTGCAACCTTGGAATTTGTGGAATGGTCAGCAGTTGAATTTCGCCCCGATTGGTTTGTGGTGGTTGCAAACAATAAACACGCCCAACCTGTCCCGGTGCTGCTTCCCGTGCCAAATATTCAAAGTCGCTGGTCGTCACTGCCCGTTGCAACGTCCGCAAATAACCCGGTACACGCATCTTGGCATACTCAATATCCTCGGCATTTTTGCCGCCACTGGCTGAAACCCGGTTGATCACATGGTCAATGTAGGGTAGGGCAGTTTTGAGAACATTCAATGTATTGGTCGCTACGTTGCCCACCAATCCACCGCCATAACGGTAAGCCGACATCAGCATCATGGCATTCTTGGCTGGCAACGCCCCGAAGCGGTGAATTGATCCATCACGCTGTGGCATGGCTGGCCCAAGCCGTACTTCTCCGGTGTCACTGTCAATCGTGTAGTGTTTATCGTTGGCTGTCGAACTGGAAAAGTCGGCAACTTCCTGCCAACGTTCTTCACGCCCATCCTCGTGTTTAATCACCAAATAATCTTCCGACTGAGCCCTTGCAATCACCGGCTGATGTGCCAGATAAAAACGCTGTCCCGGTGTTCCATCCGAACGTCCCAACACCTCGTTATAAACACGGGTCACATTAGTTGCGCCAATCGTCCCGCCCCAACTAGACACTTCCAGACGGGTAATTTGTGGGCTGACGTTATAGGTTGTCTCGGTGTCGCTGTATGCCAAACGCAGACGAACCCAATAAGCCAATTGATCGTTACGGCTGGCACGACGTAGCTGAGGCAAATGAACACGGATGATGCCGCCGATGTTCAAGCCCAAGGTGCTGTCATAATCCACATCCAACTGCACCCACGCTTGGTCGGTTCCCGATCCCATGACTTCCCACACATACGGTGGATGGTTGGGGTCAATACCTGCACCTTCCGCCACATCCACCTCAAGTTGGATGCCCAAAATGTGGTTGCTGATGTCTTCCTCGAAGCCTAAGTAAAGCGCATCATTATTGGTTGGTGGCTTGGAGGCAAATACCGGAAATTTCTCCAAGGCATTCTGGACGTTGGCTGCATTATGGATGGTAAAGGAACGCCCATCTTCCGCACCGCCGCTGGTCATCAAATGAGACAGCTTCGGTACTTTGATCTCCATCGCGCCATCAGTCGAGAAGATAATGGCAGGTTCCGTTTCGGTACGGGTAGTCGAAACTTCCGTGCCGTTGGGCAGGGTAATGGCGATAGGCTGCGGCGCACTCAGCCAGAAAGTGACCTGTACACGGGCAGGCTCGGCCTCCTCCAAATGCATCCCGATGAGTTCCATGAACTTGACGTAATGCTTATCCGGCACACGGTTCAAACGATACAGCACAATGTCCGTCATCCACGCGAACAATTCGATCAGCGTAATGCCCGGATCGCTGACGTTATGATCCGTCCATTCCGGTGTATACAGCGGTATTCTGGCCCGCGCTTCTTCAAGAATGTCGTTAAAACTACGGTCGTCTAACCGTGGTGTTTCAAATCCCATGAATAATTGCCTTCTTCATTCGGGTAACAAATAAAACGGATAAACGAGGCTGCGTGAATCATGCTGATTCTTGAGCTGATAGGAAATATTGATAATGAGTTGACCGTGATCATAATCACCGAGAACAACATCGACTTTTTCTAAGGTGATACGCGGTTCCCAACGATCCAACGCCTCACGCACATAACGTTCAGCAATCGCCGCCGTATGCAAATTGATCGGCCAAAAAATCAAATCATGAATTTGACAACCGAAGTCGGGACGCATCACCCGTTCGCCGGGAACAGTGTAAATGATGACATAAATCGACTGGCGAATATTGGCATCATCCTCCACCAGCACAAAATGGTTGCGATCTCCCAAATGCGGTGGAAATGCCCAACGCCGACCTGTAATATCACTCAAAATAACATTCCTTGTGTAACTGATTTTAAAGCATCAGTTGATGTTGACAACACTACCCTTAACGGTTAACACGCCACTGGATTCGACCTTACCCATAGCACCCTTCAATTCAAATTGCGTCTTCCCGTTAATCGAAACCTGAGCGCCTTCCATCTTCACATTGCCGGTCGCCGTCATATTGAGATTACCAACTGCTTTGATCTCAACATCACCTTTACTATCGACGATGATTTTCTTGTTGGTTTCATCTAAGGTGACGCTGGTTTGAGAAGTTGAGTCAATAATCTCGATCTTTTTGACGCTGCTGCTTTCCGTCAGCCGGATAATATGTCCGGCAGTGGTTTTTAAAGTCCGCATGACGACTTTACCATTGGCAACGGCACTCGTGGTGGTTTCCGGCATTTTGTCTCTGCCGTTCCACAGCGAACCGACCACATAAGGATAATCAAAGTCGCCATGTTCAAAGGCCACCAGTACTTCATCATTCACTTCGGGCAGCCACAAAAATCCATAGCCATTGCCTGCACCAACTCCCGCTACCCGCGCCCAATTACTCTCCAATGCATCATCCAACCACGGGAATTTGACCTTCACCCGCGCCATGTTATCCGGATCGTTGTTGTTGGTGACAATTGCACTGACCACTCCGCCCCATAACTGTGTCGAGCGCTGTTCAACCATCGACTGATCAATGAGATCAGCCATCGTTTGCGCCCGCGCCCCTTGTACAGTGAAGTGGGAGAGATAACCGTCTACAGCGTTATAGATATGGCGAACGGTCGTCACCACATATTTGCCACTAAATTTCGTACCCACCTTATTAATTTGTACTTTGACACCGGGTTTTAACTTAGTATTGCCCAGCATCGTACCGTCGGCCTGCAAGAAACCAGCGTTGATCTCATCTAGGATAGCCTGTGCCATTTTGGTGGCTTCCGATTGGGTTCCGACAGGATGCCGAACCTCTAACATCTCGGCGGCGGAAAAAGCGGTTTGTGCGATAGCGCCACCCCAGCCACCCAGACCAATGGTCGGTGAACTGGAACTGCTGGAAGCCTGCCCAACAATCGCTTGTTTCGTCTTGGGGTCCCAGCCTTTTACAGTGACTTTTTGAACTTGCTTGGCGAGACTCAGGCGCGGCTGAAAACGGACAAGATCTTTTCCCCAAGAGATTGACACTTCACCGCTGGTGGTAGACGCTTTGCGGAAGTACAGCTTGGTATCATCAACCAGCACTTCATAGCCATTACGCCGCGCCCGTTCGTGGATAAATGCCCAATCGCTCACGCCGTATTGGAAGACGTGCTTATAGACTTCGGTGGTGGCTTCCACGTTTGCGCTTAAGCCAGCAGCAGATGCAATCTGGGTAACAATATCGCTATCCGTAACTTGAACGAAAACCTTACTCTTTGTCCCGCGATGTAAACGGTGGCTTTTGTCATAACCACGCACCACCAGCACGGGTGTTGAATCCTGTCCGAAGTCCGGTTCAAGAGCCGTGATTTCACCCTTAAAAACGGATACTAAAGAATGAGGCTCAAAATTATTGCCTGAATCTTCGATATTGATCTCAATCGTTTTACCGGGCTTAAAGGTGTCGTCATCAATAATCTCAATGAGATCATCATAAAGACGGAGTATGAACATGCTGGGCAAATACAAACTGGTTTCGACTTCGACCTCAAAGACCGAATCTGCAATTTTAGGGGAAAGATCAGCCCCATTAATCTTGATTTGAATCTGGTTGACTTCAGGCCCATTGGTACTCGATGGCATGAGTTAATCCACCTTCAACTTCGTGCCGGTCGGCACTTTCAGCGGATTATTAATATTGTTCTTCTCAGCCACCTTGCGTTGATCGTTGGGATTGTCGGTCATGTTGTCCAACCGCTGTCCTTGAGTCGCTGTGACAGGCGCTTTGGCTGGTGAACTGCTACCGGCTTGTGCCGTTCCAGTTTCGCCTGCTTCGTCCAGATATTGGCGCAGGTCAATATCGACTGTGCAGCGCAATGGAATACCGGTTGCGGTAAAGAGCGTAAATTTCTGAGACAAACTGGTAATGATGGCCTTAAAATGCAGCTTACCCCAGTCAAAAACAACAGGCGGCGGTTGGCCTTTACCTGTTTTGGCATCGGCTTTCGCCTCGTTAATCATCACCATTTTCCAGAGCTTATCGGTGAAGTTGCGGACATCCGTCCCCATGGCTTGGCTGTCAAAGTGAAGGGTTAACTTCAAAGTGATTGGCCCACCTTGTTGGAAATTGACGTAAGGCAGGTTTTGTCCGGTTACGGCTTTGTCCTGCCATGTATTACTTTTGCTGAGCGTATATTCAAACGGGTTGAACATGAAGTTAACGATGTCATTGGTATCCATATTGGTGAGGGTTGCTGGAGCGAGCCCACCCTTAGTCAGATTCAGGTCAGCCATACAAGATTATCCTTCTATAAACGGTCGCGCCGTTCACGTTCAATTCGCAGGCGGCTTTGCAGCATTTTGTAAACTTCCCGCGCCAGCCGGTCTACATCGACTTCCGCTTTTTCTTCCATTTCGGGTTCTTCATAGTTTTCATTATTAAGCGCCCTTTGTATTGATGGTGCGGTGGTTGTTTCCTGCCTTTGAATAGGCTGTTGACCATTCGGCTCGGCTGTTGACGTGGGGGCAGGGGGAGGCAGGGGCGGCGGATTAGAACGCTGCGACTGTACGCTTTGTAATAAACTTAGCAGTTCATCATCAACAGCGCGTTGTACAGATGGCGCAGGGTCTTCGTATTGCTGAATGGCGATGTTCGGTTCAGGCGAAATCATCGGCGAATCGGCGGCTTGTTGGACAACATCTGGCACAGCCGGTTGAGCAGGCGCAGGTGTTTCAATGGCATCTGGCGAACGCTGAATGGTTTCTAGTGGAGCAGCCAAATCGCGGTTGATGACAGGCGATGAACGGCTGACCTCGGTATCAGTGGCAGCACTTAATGCCTCAAACAGATCAATCTCTTGAAGATCATTAGCTGGTGCTTGCAGTTCAGACGGTTCATATGTCTCGATAGGTTGAATAGCATCCGGCGCTGTGGGTACAGATGTGGGTCGATTGACAGGTGCAGTCGTTTGAGGCGCTTCAGCGCGTTGGATAATCTCAGCTACCGTTGCTGCAATCGGCATGGCAGGTGTAGTTTCTTCGCTAGCTGGCGCTTCTGCCCGTTGAACGACATCTGTTGCTACTATTGACGTAACACTCGGCGCAGCTTGTTCACTGGCAACTGGCGACTGATAACTAGCGACTTCGGCTGGCGCTTCTGCCCGTTGAATAACATCCGTTGTGTCTACTAGCGCAGCTTTTTGGCTGGCGATTGGTTGCTGTGGACTGATAACTTCGGCTGGCACTTCTGCCCGTTGAATAACATCCGTTGTGTCTACGAGTGCAGCTTGTTCACTGGCAACTGGCGGCTGATAGCTAGCGACTTCGGCTGATGCTTCCACTCGTTGAACAACATCTGTTGCGATTACTGGCGTTGCAATCGGCACAGCTTGTTCACTAACAATCGGCGGCTGATGACTGACGAGTTCGGCTGGTGCTTCTGCTCGTTGAACGACATCCGTTGTGTCTACTGACGTAACACTCGGCGCAGCTTCTTGGCTAGCAACTGACGGCTGATAGCTAGCGACTTCGGCTGGTGCTTCCGCTCGTTGAATAATCTCTGCTGCCGTTGCTGCCACACTCGGCGCAGCTTCTTGGCTAGCAACTGGCGGCTGATAGCTAGCGACTTCGGCTGATGCTTCCACTCGTTGAACAACATCTGTTGCGATTACTGGCGTTGCAATCGGCACAGCTTCTTTATTAGCGGCTGGTTGCTGATGACTGATAACTTCGGCTGGCACTTCTGCCCGTTGAATGACATCCGTTGTGTCTACGAGTGCAGCTTCTTTACTAGCGACTGGTTGCTGTGGACTGATAACTTCGGCTGGCACTTCTGCCCGTTGAATAATCTCTGCTACCGTTGGCACAAGCGGCACAACAGATTTAGTTTCTTCGCTAGCTGTCGGCTGATGACTGACGACTTCGGCTGGTGCTTCCGCTCGTTGTATAACATCCGTTGTGTCTACGAGTGCAGCTTGTTCACTGGCAACTGGCGACTGATAGCTAGCGACTTTGGCTAGCGCTTCTGCTCGCTGAACGACATTCGTTGTGTCTACTGACGCAACACTCGGCGCAGCTTGTTCACTAGCAACTGGCGACTGATAGCTAGCGACTTCGACTGGTGCTTCTGCCCGTTGAATAATCTCCGCTGCCGTTGGCACAATCGGCACAACAGATTTAGTTTCTTCGCTAGCTAGCGGCTGATGACTGACGACTTCGGCTGATGCTTCCGCTCGTTGAATAATCTCCGCTGCCGTTGGTGTAACAATCGGCACAGCTTGTTCACTAGCAACTGGCGGCTGATAGCTAGCGACTTCGGATGGCGCTTTTGCCCGCTGAATAACCTCCGCTACCGTTGGTGTAGGTGTTGGCGCAGCTTCTTCGCTGACAACTGGCGATTGATAACTGATGACTTCGGCTGGTGCTTCCGCCCGTTGAATAACCTCCGCTACCGTTGGTGTAGGTGTTGGCGCAGTCGGTGGAACGCCCTCGCTAGTGACTGGCGACTGATAACTATCAACCGCTGCTGGCATGTGCCATGTTCCCTGTTCAGGCTGCGAAGGTGCGACTGCATCACTCATCGGTTGAATAGGAACGTTTGTGGGAGCGCTGGTTGGCGTTACTTCTGGTTGAATATTGTTCGGCGTGTGCCATGTCCCACGTTCAGTCGCAACCGGATCGCTCGTCCTTTGGATAGGCACATCGGTTGGTGTCGCTTTGAACGTTTCCGGTAATGGCGCTTCCACATGGATAGCCGATGGTTCTGCCGCAATGGGTGGTACATCAGGCGCGGCTGTCCGTTGAATGGGTGGTGCAGCAGGCGTGGGTGTTGATGTGACAGGTGCAGATGTAGGCGCTTCTACTTCATTGACCACTGATGATACATCGGGCGCTGGTGTCCGTTGAATAGGTGGTGCAACAGGCGTGGGTGTTGCCATCGCAGGTGTGGTGGGTATCACTTGCGGAGGCAATGACGTGGAAGTTTCCACGTTGATCGCTGATGGTTCTATTAAAGATGAAGGGGATGACACATCTGTCGCGGCTGTCCGTTGAATAGGTGGTGCAGCAGGCACTGGTGTCAATTTTACAGGTACAGACGTGGAGGGTATTGCTTGTGGAGGCACGAATGCTTCGGCATTGATAACCGATGGTTCTACTACAGGGGATGACACATCGGTCGCGGCTGTCCGTTGAATAGGTGATGCAGCAGGCACTGGTGTCGATGTTACGGATGGAGGTGTTGGCGTTTCGGCCTCAAATATCGCACCTTCCACAGGAACAGGTGACACATCGGCTGTTTCCGTCGGTTGAATATTAACAACGTCAGTTGTTGGTGAAATCGGTTCGGGTGTCGTTGCGGCGGCTGGTTGTCGACGGATTACGGTCGCTGCTTGAACAGCTTCAGTTATCGCAAGTGGGGCAGGGGATACAACCGACGGCACAGTTGGTTCGCCGCCTGCAACATGCTCCGATGCTGCGAAAGTTTCCACTATAGGTGTGGCACTTGGTACAACAGGCACTTGCGCCGGATTATTCGTCACCGTGCGCTGAATAGCTGTCGGTGTAGCAGGCGGCGTGACGATGGTCGGTTGTACCACTTGCTGAGGTGGTGCATCCACTGACGATGGTTCGAACACCATTGGTAATGGCATTGCATCGGTTTCAGCTATAGACGACACCTCCTCAACCGGTGATTGAGGCTCTGCAGGCATCACTTGGCGATTAATAATCGACGGCTGTTGAGGCATAACCTCAGCAGGGGCTTCGTCCGGCGGCCCAGCGGCTTGTGCGGTCGGTTGGGAACCCTCATCGTCGGCATCAGCAGTCGATTCGGCAGATGGCGCTGAGGTGTCATCCGTTCGAGATGGAGATTGATTCTCCTCGCCATTAGACAACGCCGAAGTTTCAACATAGTCGAAGGAGGCGCGGCTGCGGCGTGAGCGTTGAAGCGTTGTTTGATTGTTGACATCGAAAGCCACTTCGGCTGCCTCAATCTTCGCTTTCTTCTCCTCACGAATAGTTTCCCGTTTGTTATCCGTTCCGCCATGAGCGGCGAGAATAGCCATCAAACGAGGATCATGAGCCTTAACCTGATTAGGTCCATAGATCGGACCAGATGGAGCACTTTCCCTTTGGATGGTTTGCGGGGCAGGGGATACGGGTGCTGCCTGTATAACAGGTGACGCAGGCACTGCTGTTGGCATAGGCATATTTGTTGGAGCAGGGACGAACGGTAATTCTGGTGGCGTATCTACTGCTTCTGCTGCTAATGGTGCAGGCGCTGGCACAAACTGAACCGGAGCAGGAACAACCGGATTTTGATTTCCCCAATCTAGTGGGACTTGGGTCGCTGCTTGCCACACCGGGGCAATCGGTTCAACGGTTGGCAATTCCTCGGATGGTAGCAGATAACTCCGCATCAGCGAGTGGCTGAAACGCTGCATTCGCATACCGACTGTTCGGAAAGGCTTCCGTTGTTCTTCAGGCATTATCCCATCCCTCTACTCGTCTCTAACTAGCCGATTTCAAAACCGCGATGTACGAATTCGAGTTCTTCAATTGCCACGCTGTTACTATCTGTTTTGAAAGTTGGGCCGCCCCATTTCACGGGGTAAGCATTTCGGAATGTCCACGTCATCAACGGCAACTGTGCTGTGCTAAACATCACCACCGTCACTTGTCGGGTTGCCGCTGCGATATCACCCCTCATCATATCCATGTACCATTTTAACAGATCAAAGTTATCAGAAACGCCTTGACGCAAGGTGGCTGAACCCACAGTTACCCTTATGGGCAGCTTATGCGAGAACGCGTTTTGCCCGCCTTCTTTAATATCTTCTGTTTCCATTTGTAAGCTGGGCAAGGTGAATTCCGTGAAGGCAGCATAATTGATGCCATCAACTGTCACCATAAATCGAAATGCTGCATGTTGCTCAAAATCGCCCGGTAATTTCATTTTGAACGTCGTCCTGTCTTGCCACCGCGTTCTTGGGCGCGACGTAGGTCATCACGCCACAATTCCCAAACCCGATCTGAAACCTGCCGCAGCAGGGCTTCATAATCCTTGGGCGTGCGTATGGAAGTATCGGTGTTCGGCTTTTGCTGTTTGGCTGGCATAAACGTTACTTTTCTGAATCAGCTATCTTCTTGGTCTTACAAATGGGTATACCGACAAACCACTTGGAAAACGCTGGTTACTGTTTACGATGCTCATGAATACCATGAATCGTATGTATCCACCGCGCCCGTTCCAAATGGGTCAACGACAAAATATCATCGTGACTCCATCCCAGATCCCTTGCAATAAATGCTACCTCCTCCTGCAAGCGTTTGAGGGGGTAGCCGACTATTCCCCCAAAAGGGGAACTTCCTCCTCGAACTCGTGTCCACAATTCGGACACCACAACGTCACCTTACGAACGCCGACATCATTAATTTGCTGATATAAATCCTGCAAATAAGCAATATCGGCTGCAAAAAACTTTTCGACCATTGTGGGAGTCACTTTGGGCAGTGTTCCCAGTCTGGTGATGACCTGCGACAGCAGAATCACCACCAGATAGGCTTCGTTATTACGCACACGCGGGTCACGCAGTGGCGCAATCTCGTCGAGGGCGGTTGCCATTCGCATACTGCCTTCACGCTGCACGATACCGTTATCATCAACAAAACCCTTCGGCAGCACAAAGTCAAATTCGGTTTGCAATGTCATCGTCAACGCCCTCTCTACGGTTTAACTTACTTAATACGCTTGATACCTTCGTGGACGATGGTTATTTCTTCAATACCAACAGCATTCGATTCCGTTGTCAACGAAGGGCCTGTTATTTTGCTCGGCCAACCTTTGAAAAAATTCCACTCGGCAACCGGTGTCATCGTTTGGTCATACATGATGATGGTTCCATCGAGGCGAGCAGCTTCGACTTTGCCCTGCTCAACCTGTTTACGCCATGAATAAAAATCCATGTTTTTGGTAATACCACGTTTGAGGACAATATCCCCCCACTTCAAACGACCGGGGATTTTCCGGATGATGGATTCTTTTGAGCCTTTAGCCATGATCTTATGCTCAACGATTTCACTTTCTGACCCAAGCCCACTCACCTCAGTGAAATAACCCGTAACTGCACCAACGGATATTTCAAAGTGTGCACCAATCATCGGATCGCCGCTTAAGGCATCATCTGTTGCAGCCATTTTGCATTCCTTTCATCTATATCAATTTGCTATCGGAATCATTTTCATTTGTAGTGACAACTTTTGCCACCGGTTACAATCTAACTGAATTACGCGCCGTCACCAGACCATTGGCTGACACGGAAGATCACAAATTCGGCTGGCTTGACCGGTGCGATACCCATTTCAACCACCAATTGCCCCAGATCACGGGCTTCCGGTGGGTTGGTTTCGGCATCACACTTAACGTAGAAGGCTTGTTCCGGTGTCGCACCGAAAAGTGCGCCCGTTCGCCAAACCATGGTCAAGAAGGAGCGAACGTCACGCGTGACACGGCTCCACAGGAATTGATCATTCGGCTCGAACACTACCCACTGGGTACCGTTCTCGATGCTTTCTTCGATCATGCTAAACAAACGGCGGACGTTAATGTAACGCCATGATGCATCACTCGAAAGGGTACGACCACCCCAAATACGGATACCACGACCGGGGAAGGAACGAATGACATTCACACCCACCGGATTGAGCAGGTCATGTTCACCCTTTGTGACTTGTACTTCCAAGCCCAATGCACCACGAACGATTTCGTTGGCAGGGGCTTTGTGGACACCGCGTGTAGCATCGGTACGGGCATAAACACCTGCCATATGTCCTGAAGGCGGCACGAGACGGGTACGACCATTCTTACCAGTCATGTCAGCAATTTCAATCCACGGATAATATAACGCGGCGCGGGTGCTGTCATAATTGACGGTGTTGCGCCATTCCTTCATCTGCTGCGGCATTGTGTTGGGCGGGCAATCGAGGATTGCAAAGCAATAGCGTACCAATTCGCAATAGTCGATGATGGCCTGCTGAACCGCTTGCACACCCTTCATGTCGATCTCGCCAGCCTGAAAGCTGCTCATCAGATCAGGCACGACAATCATGGTGACATCAGTCAGGGGTTCCAAACCACCCAGGCCGCTGCGTTCGGCTACGCTGCCCTGATAATCCTTGAGGCTGATTTGCTTCTCTTTGATCTTGCCACCTGCCAGCGCGAATGAACCGGCTGCGGGAGCCAAATCGGACTTGCCGACCACTTCTACAACTACAACCTTCGACTTGGTTTCCAAGACAGTGGCGACATTATTGTCACCCTTGCCCGTGGTCAAACCGCCAAAGCTTTCGACAACGTTATTATCAATCTTGATTTGCAGGGTGAACTCACCGCTGCCTTTTTTACCGTCTTCAGCAGGGGCATCCGGCTTGATGTCCACAGTAATTTTATTACCTGCGGGGCCGCCTTCGCGCGCCTTGAATTGCAGCAGTTTAGTGCCTTTGTCACCGTCAGAGTTGATCACGGTCACTGCGGCTTCAGACGCATCAGGGTCAGCCGATGCACCAATGGTCTTGACGCTGACGACGTAGCAAATGCTGCCGCCATTGTTGAAGTAGCCGTATATCGAGTCAGGTGTATAGGCACCATCTGCAAAGCCACCGAAACTCTGGACGTATTGGCTCCAATTGGTGACCAAAGTTGGCTTGCCCAACAACGATTTACCGGTCTTGGCATCTACTGCGCGTTCGGTGTAACCGATGAAAGCGGCTACTGCGGTACCGACTGCTTCAATCGGCTTAGTCCCGCGGTCGACTTCTTCCATATATACGCCGGGTGAAAGATATGATGGCATCCTACTTGCTCCTTATCTGACTTCTGTTTATAAATAAATGGACATGACAGGATTATCCAGATACGCTGATGGGCATCCTCCTATGATTTCTTTTGTGAGTCGTCAGGGTTCGATGGGGGCTTTTGACCCGGCTTTGGCTTGATCTTCAGTTCCTCACGCCCACCTTCGTTCAAGGTACGTTGAGTAGGATCGTCGGAACTGCCCAGACGAATAGTGGCTTCTAGCACCAGAGGCGCTTCGATGCTCAGTTCCAAATCCAATTCAACAGTCGCTATCAGCGTAAAGCCTAACCGCATCTGGTTATCCAAAACGCCCCATAAATCCACAAGATTTATGGAAGTGTTGGATGTGTCCGCAACCAGCAGCGGAACATCGCGGGTTTGATAGCGCATCATCCCTTCACACTCATTGGGTGATAAGGAGGATACGCGTTTGAGAGCGGCAAGCGCTCGCCATAAAAGCTGTTGTTCATCTTCGATCTTGCCTGCCCAAGCCGTAATCAAGTAGGTGAGGTCCATCCGGCGCGCGGGTAAAGCTCGCATACCCTGATCGCCATTGCGGGTGGTATTGAGACTCGTATTTCGCAGCTTGAGGTTTTCGCGTAGGTCAAAACACCAACAGGAGATCGTCGGGCGGCTTAAACGAGCAGACCATTGACCATTCGGTTGCTCGAAGGAAATATCAATTTGGTTAGGGGTTAAGTTTCCCCGTTGGATCAGTAATTTCTCAATCGTCTTGTTCAAATCAGGAAGCACAGCGGATTTCCTTCAAATTTATCTTAACAACACTATTTTTTACTCCCTTCCCCTGCTTGCGGGGGAAGGGTTGGGGGATAGGGGTTTCTATTCATCAATCAGCCGTCCCATCTTCTGATGTTCACGACGCACGGCGCTGCGGATATGTTCGCGTGTGACCACACGCCCATTCGCCGCTGCCAGATAAGCCGCCGCCAGTGCCACGTTACGAATGTTGCCGCCCGCTAAACGGTAACGCTGGGCAACTTCGGCAAAATCAACATCCTCAGCCATCGGTGTGCGCGGTGGAAAGTGCGCCTCCCACAACCGTTTGCGATATTCCGCATCGGGGAAGGGGAAGTCCACCAGAAAATCCAAGCGTCGTGTGAAGGCATCATCCAAATTTTGACGGAAGTTGGTTGCCATAATCACAACTCCATCGTAAGCCTCGATTTGTTGTAGAAGATATGCGATTTCAATATTGGCGTAACGGTCACGCGCATCTTTGACTTCCGAACGCTTGCCAAAGAGGGCATCGGCTTCATCAAAAAATAGAATGGCATTGCTAGATTGGGCGGTAGTGAAGATGGTGTTGAGGTTCTTTTCGGTTTCACCAATGTACTTGCTGACCACCGCCGAAAGATCAATCTTGTACATCACCAAACCTAGGTCTTTGGCGATGACCTCCGCCGACAGCGTTTTACCTGTACCGCTGTCACCCGCGAACAGAGCGCTAATACCCGACGAGTTGGGCATGGCATCAGCAAATCCCCATTCGTCCTGCACCACATGGCTAAAGCGCAGTCGTAACGACATTTCCCGCAGTTGCATGATCTGCTCCGGCGGTAGGATCAAGTCATCCCAACCAAAGCGCGGGACGATCCGGTGAGCCAATGAGCCGAGTTGTAAGTTCGCGTGGGCCTGCGCTCCGGCATAGAGGTCAGCCTTTTGTACCTGTTCACCGCGTGACTGTGCCAGATCAACAGCCGTATGAACCGCACGAACAATCTGCGACCGTGTAAAACCAAACTTGGCGCTGGTTTCTTCAATATCCTGTGGCTGTAAAGCCGTTTCATATTTACTAATGGCTTCTTCCCAGACACCGTAGCGTTCACGGTAATCGGGAATGGCGAAGGACAACCGCAGCATCCGGCGTTCGCGGTTGATGTCCACTGGCTCCCATTCACTGAGTGCCGAGATAAACACCGTCTGTGGATAATCCAGCAGCGTCTCCCACAGGGCAGGGGAGGGCATACGCGCCTCGCTCAAGGCACTTTCCCAATGATCAACGAACACCGCACCGTTATTGAGGTAGCCTTCACGCAGTGCCAAACGCCAGTTATCTTCCAATGATGTTTCTTTAGCAGCCAGCACCTTCATATCAATGATGACCAGTGGCAGCCCTTGCGAGGCACACAGCGCCAACGCCATCTCAAGCTGCCCCATCTCCACGCCGCCCTGCAAGTAAATGATAGGGGCATAGGGCATCGCCGCCTGCATCGGTTCAGCGATTTGCGGCAGCCACATCGCGGGATCAGGTTGTTGTATTTTGACGGCATGAAGCAGTCGTGAGTCGAGATGGTCATCACCCAACAAATAACCGGTGATGCGATGATCCACCCGAATTTGATAGGACAAAAAGCTGCTTTGGGGGCGGGCTGTATCCGCAACACAGACGATTAAACCATATTTTCGCAGGGGCATTTCAGCGCTCAAACGCTGCCACACCGCGAAACGTTGAGCGACACTGCCGCCCAACAGGTTCATCATCAAATTGACAGTTGGATGCCGCAGCGAGACATCATCCTGTAAATAGGCGTAAATCCGTTCGTAGCGTAGGTCGAACTCTGGGGCGAGGCTCAACAGCAAAATGATGCTGTCCAAGGTGCTAAGTCCAAACGAAGCCACTAGCCGCGAAAAGGGGTTATCTTGGTTTTCAAAGTCGAGTTCAGGGAGCGTTAAAAGACCCTCAGGCCACGGGGTGGTCAGGGCTGCTTGGGTTAAATAACCGGCTACTTCATCTTCAGAGATGACCAGACCGCGTAAGGTGCTAGCTGGATCGCTGCCAGACTGCTGCACAACGTTAAAAGCGTCACGTATAAAACGGTCTATTTCATGAAGGGATGTTTGTAAATAATCCCACTGCTCAATCTTCATCGGCAAATTTGGCCTGTCGTATGGGTACGAATGTAGAATGTAACGATGATCGACATACTTTCTTTTAAGCGTAGCACAAAAAAGTAAAGCCACTTCATTAAGTATAGAGCCAAGTGGCCTATATATAGGGGGGAAACGTTTCAATTTGTTGCAAACACTAACCACAAATTCACATTTCTATCAAAACTGAGACATTTTCCACACTATAATGAAACCAGATGCTCATCATTGAGGAGGTTGTTTTATGGGTTTACCCGCTGCCAAAATGGGTGATAAAATCGTTGCCGTCGATACTCACATCTTCATGATCCCCGCGCCACCCGCACCACCCGTTCCAACACCGCTGCCCAGCCCCTTTAATGGCATCATTAATGGCGGATGCAGTACCAACGTCAATATTCAGGGTATGGCAGCCGCTGTTGTGGGCAGTACGGCTGATAATGTCCCGCCACATATGCCTCAGGGTGGCCCACTTCAAGCGCCAGCCACTAACAAAGGTAATATCATCATGGGCAGCGCAACCGTCATGATTAACAATAAGCCCGCAGCACGTATGGGTGATACCGCCATGACCTGTAACGATCCCTCGCCCTTACCCGTTGGTAAAGTCGTGGTAGCAGGCCCACCGACGGTTCTTATCGGCTGAATTTTTAATGAATAGGGTAGGGCGGCTCAATCTTTTTTGCCGTCTGCATCCTCGTCTTCGGCTTCATCCTCGGCCTCTTCATCTCGCTTGTCCTCTGCAAGATGGAACTGATGGAGGAAGCGATGCAGGATAGGTGCGATGAGTACACCTACCGCAACCAGAAAAACGATGCCTGCAAAGAGGGCATAAAACGACGCAAACAATTTACCCGCTTCAGTATGCAGCGGATCAACTGGCCCCATTCCACCTAAAAGCATAGCGGAGTTTAAGGTCGCATCAATCCACGACATCCCCTCTAGCGCTCGATAGCCCAGAATACCAATCGCCCACGACACAACAACCAACATCAATGCCGCACCTGCGAATCGTCCAAGACGGATCAGGAATGCGCGGCGGGGAAGGACTGCTTGGCTATGATGTTCAAACATAATTTTGATTATAGGCTTGTGATGGTTGAGTAGATAGCGGCACCGTATCCAACTCTTATCAGGTTCTTCCCTTTCCAAAATTCAGGTTGCCCATATAATCGTTCGGTGGCTCATACATAAATATCGGGAGAAGTAAGTGTGGCGACTCTCCATTTAATGGTTGGACTTCCTTGTTCTGGAAAAACAACGTTTGCTCAAAAACTTGAGCATGAACAATCGGCTCTTCGACTAAATACGGATGAATGGCATATAAGCCTATTCGGTCAAGATGCTGAGGAGCAGGAACACAATGCTAGACACATAATTATTGAAACGATGCTTTGGAAGGTAGCCAGTAGAGCGCTTGAATTGGGAACGAACGTCATACTTGATTTTGGTTTTTGGGCGCGAGAGGAACGCGAAGACTATCGGTTTCGAGCGAAGGAGCTTGGGGCCAGCAGTGAAGTACACTTTCTCGATGTGCCGACAGATGAGCTGATGCGACGGCTTATGGCAAGAAATTCGCAGTCTTCGCCAACAAGTTTCTACATTCCTGAAGAAATGATGAAACCGTGGATTGGGTTCTTTCAAAGACCAACACCCTACGAGATTGAGCGTCGAGACTAAAGATGACCGCACATCTTGCGACCTTGCTTTTTTCTACAAAAATACGCTTTCTGTAGGGGCGGGATTTTTCCCACCCGCTGATTTGGACACCCTGCCACTAACTTGAAATTCACCCGCGACGGCACAACACATTGCAGGCGAAGGTGATATTCAGTACAATAAATAAAACGAGGTCATCGCCAAATGACCGCGTTTGTAAACATGAGTCCTAAGCTCATGGATGAACTTACTTGAGACGGTAAGTTGTTTGTGACCACGCGAAACACTCCTGCGACCGCCGTCTGTTGGCAATATCTAATTGAACACAAATGGATGTCTATAGACGCAGAAGCGGGAGGTCGTTTCGCGTCTCATTTGCGTCGAGGCGGCATGTTGAACTATTTGCCTAAGCACTGTTTGACGTACAGCGATGGCTTGAGGTTTGTTGTGATAAGACACATGTTATCCTAGTACTGGGATAAAATCAATGAAGAAAAAATTTAGATAACTGTTTAAAGTTATACTTTATTTATCTTGGTGTGGGCCGTTTCCGATTTCTTTGATATAACGCAGCAGGTCGGGCAACCAGATTTCATAACGATTTCCCCGCATCCTGACCTTGAATTGCCGTTCATCTTCTGGCAATGCTAGGTTCTTTCTTGCCATCTTTTGCAAATAGAGCGCGTTATAACCCGTGATCGCCGAACCTTCGCTCGTCATGACCCAAATTTCTTGATCTGATGTGATTTGTATTGCCATAAAAGGCGTGATGTCATCCTTAGACGATCAAGCGATGGTTTGATTATAGCCGATGAAGTCATGAGTGCTGAGTTCCGGGTATCGAGTGAAATACAAAAGCGGGTGGAACCGAGCATAAATGATTCAAATTGACCCTTCGAGATCATTGGTAAAATTCAATCATCAGCAATGAATAAACACGACGTTTCAATCATCCAAAAGTTAGGAAATTCGAACGGATTTCGCTTGACTGTAATGAACTTTTGTTCTAAAATAGAATGTGTATTTTCCTCTCAATCATCCAGAACGAGATGGTCTGATAGCCCTTGTTACTAGGGGCTATCAGTGGAGTGAGCCTGCGAAAGTAGCTGATGTAGGTTTGGGTGGGATGCTGCAACTTGAAACGTGTAATCTGCAACTATGCAGCGACTCTGTCCCTCACATCCACTGCAACAACACCCCATATTACGGGCGGTGGCATTAGCCGAGCAATCCGCCGCATTTGTGTCATTTCAGTGGCATCACGCGAACTACCCGCCGACATAAAATGTCAATTCAGCGGTTTCTCCCGTACTTCCCGCCAGACAATTCAGCGGGGATTATGCAATTTCCGCAGTAATTGCAGTAACAACTGCAACATCTATTCCATATTGAGAATCAAAACTGACCCACTAACCGTTCATACCGGTAAAGTGGCAGTCTCAGAGGTTATGGCGATAAAATCACCTCAATACTTATACACGATAGCGAGGCCGCCCATGACCGGATTACATGATTACGAATTACGCAGCACACCGGGTTTATTTAACCGGTTGGATCACTCAGGCCGGCACATGGGTTTTAAGGCAACCTCAGCCGATGAAGTTGCCCTGTGGCAAGACGAACTACGTGGAGAAGTCTGGCGTTTGTTGGGTTTAGGCGCATTCCCCGCAGAAAAATCTGACCTTCAGCCAACCGTCGTTGAAACCATCGAAACACCGGATTTCGGGTGCGAGGTGATCGTTTTGCAAACCGTCGAAGGCGAATACATGCCGTGTTATGTCTTAACACCACATAACGCCGTAAAGCCCTATAAGCCTGTGATCGCGCTGCACGGACACGGTACATGGGGTGCAAAAAGTTTAGTCGGGTTATCCGACAGCCCCGCCGAAGCCGATTACATTCGCGACTATAAAGCCGATTACGCCCGCCAGATTGCCCGCGAAGGTTATCAAGTTTTCGTGCCGATGCTGCGCGGTTTTGGTGAGCGTATGGAAGACCGCGAACTTCAATTGATGCAAACCGACAGCAAAACCAACGAGGGCATATGGTCGTGTCAAGAATTGGGTTTGAACGCGCTGATGTGTGGCCAAACGCTGATGGGCTTGCGCGTCTGGGACATCATGCGGCTGGTTGATTACATCTATACGCTGCCTGATGTACAGTTTGACCAACTGCCGTGCGTGGGTTTGTCGGGTGGTGGAACAGCTACTATGTACGTGACCGCCCTCGACCAGCGCATCACCAGCGCTTATATCAGTGGGGCGATTAATACCTTCCGTGACTCGCTGATGAGCATCTCGCACTGCGTCTGCAATTATGTGCCGCACTTACCCCAATATGCTGAGATGGCGGATGTATCCGGATTAATCGCACCACGTCCATTGATGGTCGAGAACGGTGCTTCTGATCCGATTTATCCAGCAGCAGGCGTGGAAGCCGCTAAGGTTATCCTACGGGAGATATATAACGCCGTCGGCAAACCAGAACGTTTAACCGACTACACCTTTGAAGGCAAACATCGCTGGGATGGAACACCCATTGCCGCGTGGTTGGCAGGGCAATACGGGGAAAATAACCCATCACTGATGACCAAATGAAAATGAATGTGTGTGATGTAGGGTCGAGGCGTGCCTCGACCACTTCATAAATCTTTTGTATTCTTTTTCGTCTATTAGCCGTATTGAATCCCAGCACCCTCTAAAGCCGCTTTGACCGCATCAATATCGGTGGCTTTAGCGGACTTCAAGAGCTTGGCAGTTTTGACCAGCAGCCCTAGATAATCGCTGTAACGGTCAAAATCAATCACCTCAAGCGTTCCGCCGTAGGTGGTCGTGACATGCGCGATACCCAGCAGCTTGTCATCTTCATCATACATACGGAGGCTGGCAATTTCGCCCAACGCGCCGGGTTCGGTAATCAACTGATATTTAAGTTTCATGGTCATCTTTCTTTCGAAGAGGCGTTTGAATTTATATTATGCTTGGCTCACGCATAATTGCAATTCTCAAGGGTGGATATTGGCACTCACCAACGCCAGATCATAGATATTCACCACGCCATCATTATTCAAGTCAGCCGAGTCCAGAACTACGGAACTTTATTAAGCCATTACGGTCGAGGGTGGGGATTTGAGTTCGCCACCTATGTCACTTGCCCGTTTGACCCACAATAAAATCCGTCCGGTGGAGGATGTTGAGATTGTAGTTTCCCTCTATACTGCTCTTAAGTAATGGATTAGTTGGAGGAAAAACAATGTTTGATGATCCGCTGTCCCTCTCACGAGAGGGTTTAAAAGCAATTCCTGATGATGATCTAGCGACAAAAATTAAGGAAGCGCTGGAAGCCATCAAGGATTTAAAAAGTCAGGGCATCGATGCCAGCGTTCAAGAAAAGGTTTACGAGGCTTATGTTGCCGAGTACAACCAGCGCTCAAAGAATGAGACACCGACCAAGCCTCACGGTATAAAGGCAGTCGAGTAGGGCTGCCAGTTTCCCTAATCACGGACTATCCAACTCACCTATGAAAAGATAGCCGACGTACCTTATAAGATGAAAGGGCTTTCTGATAAGTTGTATGCATGAGACCGCGTTAACCATTAAAGATAGGAACAACATCATGCGCTGCGCGATCTGTGGCAAATCCAGTACAACCTTATCGAACCGCCTTTGCCTCCGTTGTGCCATCACCAAGCAGGGGACGGCCTTTGATATCGAACCGCTTTATCCCGGTGATGTGGTTGAAGTCCTCAAACAAGATGTCTACGTGGGTAAGCGCGGGTTTGTTGTGCCGTGTCCCACACCACGACAAACGGCTGATGTTTGGGTGAGCATCAAAACCAACCGCGAGAGTGAACCGTACTATGTGCCATATGCTCGTGATGATGTCAAACTGTTCAGCCGGATAGAAGCGCGGTAACGCTTAAGCTATAAAACCAAGAAATTCCAAAAGGGCGCGAAAGCGCTCTTTTTTGTTTGCACAATGTGCAAATTATCCGCTGAAATGGCGGGCGGGAAGCAGGGGAGAAACCGCTGAATTGATGCGGTTATAGTGCGGCTGGCTCGGTTCAATCCGCTGAGTGCAGCGAGATGCTCCCGTAATGCCACCGCTTTTGCAGTTTCGACATGTGCATAGCGGTTATACGGGAGCGATCCGCCGAAACTGCTTTACTCGTAAAACGCTGGCGCTTTTTTGAGTGTTTTCCACTGCTCCGTGTCATGACCGAAAATCACCAGCCCGATATGCTCCCGTTCGACCAGATCAAGCAGTTTAAGCGTACTGGTGCGGCCCGCTTCGCCGTTCGGGTTGCTACCCTCTGCCGGCTCGTCACGGGTAAATGCCCCGCCGAAGGGTACAGCGTCAATCGTCAATAAAACCGCACCCATTTTAGGCAGCCGCAGCAGCACCGATTGATGTCCCGGCACATGTCCGCTCGTCTCAATCAGCTCCAGCCCCGGCAGCAGTTCCGTGTCCCCGTCCACCAGCCGGATGCGCTCCATTGGCTGATCCCATTGAGATCGAAGGGCAGCAAAACGGGGGTTGGTCGCCGCATCCAAATGATGCACACGCTGAACAACATATTGCGCCTT
>JBBQLX010000041.1:0-42698 GCA_038328375.1 Aggregatilineales bacterium
AGCAATCCCATGTCCGATGATAATATTTTTGAGTTCACTCCAAATTTCGGGGCTGCGACGTGGGCCATAAACATTGCTGCGGCTCAGCGCGAATAACCAGATGGCACTGGCAATTCCATATAATATCGTTGGGGTAATGAAGGCTTCCGGGATGCCCGGTTTACCGAAGTCAAGCCGAACTCGCAGCGCTGATGACAGCACTAACGAACCGCACACAATAAGCACATCGGTGACATATAAAAACAGCAGGTATCGTAAACTATAGTGACGCATCATGATTTAGCGGTTGTCTTTTGGCTTAACTCTGTACTCTCTGTCGTTAATCTTAAATCCCCTCGCGCAGCACATGCCACACAAACAAGGGATTATACACGAGATACCGTCGGCCTAACCGTCGCGGCTCTTGTGCCAAACGGAATACCCACTCCAACCCGCTGCGCTGCATCCACTTTGGCGCTTGGGATTTGACTCCCGCCAACATATCAAAAGCCGCGCCCACACCGATCAGCAGCGGTGCTTTCAAAACCGGACGATAGAGCTTCATCCACAGGTCTTGCTTGGGTGAACCTAAACCCACCCATATGACATCCGCACCCGACTCATTCAGCCTTTTGACCACTGCTGGATCAGGCGTATCACCAACCGCGCTCACAGGCGGCGAATAGATTCCTGCCACCTTGAGCATTGGATGCTCTGCTTGTTTCCGCTGAACTAAAGTATCCGCTACACCTTCTAAACCACCCCAAAAATAATGTTTGATGTTTGTGCTTGCTGTCCGAGCGAGCAGGGCTTCCATCACATCTGGCCCATAGACCCGTTCTGCTTGTGTGTTGCCGCGCCGCCACTGCACCCAGACAATCGGCATGCCATCGGCGGTGACCATATCCGCATCGTTGACGGCTTGCATCACATCGGGCTTCTCGCGGCACATCATCAGCGTATAAACAGGGCAGGTCGAGACATACCGCCCTTGAGAATCACTTGCCCAACCGAGCAGCTTTTCAATCGCCTCATCAAATCGTTGTGCATCGGTTTGTACACCGAGTATGGGAGCCTTTGCCATGCTGTCCTAACTGAATTTTCCGACTAAGTGGCGGAATTATACCAACAAACCCCCAACTCCCGCAGTTCCTGTCCTAAATCGATCCTCTCTATTATCTCTGCGCCCTCGCATCTTCCTTGAAAATAGTCGCCACTCAAGCGCCGGATGCTCCCTTCCCCTGTTACTACGGGGGAAGGGTTGGGGTTAGGGGTATTGATTTGTTTTCATCTGAGAATTCCCTACTTGACATAGTTATAAAATAACTAGTATATTTATGTCTATGACAAAAACATTCAAACGCTCACCCTTAGCTTTAGCCCTCCTTGTCCTTCTACACGAGTCGCCTATGCATCCCTATCGTATGCAGCGCCTCATCAAGGAGCGTGGCAAAGATCAGGTCATCAACGTCCAGCAGCGGGCAAGTCTCTATCAGACCATTAACCAACTGCTTCGTGCGGAGTTGATCACCTTCTGGGAAAACGCCCGTGAAGAAGGCTTTCCCGAACGCACACTCTACCGCTTGACCGATAAAGGTCATGATACATCTATGGCATGGCTGCGTGAAATGATCTCAACACCGGCTCAAGAATTCCCTGATTTTCCGGCAGCAGTTTCATTAATCCCGCTCCTCACACCGGAGGACGCGCTGTATCAACTGGAAACGCGCGAAGCCAAACTGCTCGGTCAAATCACCGCCATCGACAAGGAGATGCAAGAGATCGAACTGCCGAGACTCTTTAGCTTAGAGTCCGAATATATGCGAACCGTGTTGGTAGCCGAACTGAAGTGGGTGAGGTCAGTGGTCACTGATTTACGCAGCGGTCAATTGACATGGAATCAAGAGTGGATGCGTCCGAACATCCCGTCTGAAACTGAAGAATAAGAAGGTCAAGGAGATTTAAAATGGCAGTCAAAACGATGGATTTACCGACAGTGACGAAATCGATAGCCTATACAACCCATACCGTCACCGCCAAAGATGGCACGGTGATTAGTTATCGTCAATTAGGTCAAGGGCCGGGTTTAGTTATCCTTCACGGCTCGATGTCTACTGGCTACTACTCGTTTGAACTTGCGCAGCTATTAGCGGAATCATTCACCGTTTATCTACCAGATCGGCGCGGTTTCGGACGCAGTATTTCGTCTAGTAAGACAGATGGCATTCAGCGAGATGTCGAAGATTTAGATGCACTCCTAACTAAAACAGGTGCGCACAATGTCTTTGGAATTAGCGCTGGCGCTATTATTTCCCTTAAAGCTGCACTCACATTATCCGCTATTCATAAACTTGCAATCTATGAACCCCCGCTGTTTATGAACAGTTCGACACCAACAGCGATGATGACCCGTTTTGATGAGGAAATGGCACAAAAGGATGTCGCCGCGGCCCTGACCACAACCATGATAGGCGCTCCACTCATGTCTGATGGTTTCAGCGCTATGCCGCGTTGGCTGATTAAATTCATGACTAAGCTGATGATGTCATTTGAGGATGGAAAAAATACTGGCGAATATGCCACTTTTAGGCAGCTTGCTCCCACACTGCATCATGACGGACAAGTCATCACGTCAATGAGTGGACAACAGGAAAGCTTGAGGGCAATTCAAGCCAAGGTACTTTTGCTTGGTGGAAGCAAGAGTACAAAATTCTTAAAGACTGCTTTAGACAGCGTCGCAAAGGTGATGCCATCTGCTAAACGCATAGAGCTTCCCGGACTCGATCATTCTTCTCCGTGGAATACTGATAAACGTGGTAAACCGCTAGTTATAGCCCAAGAGTTGCACCGTTTTTTTGCTTGAAAAATGATTGTGCGATGAGGCAGTTATCGAATAGCTTGTCACTCCCTTAAGAGTGTGTTAGCATAAATTTCTAGACATCTATTGGCTAGTTATTGACCACTTTTTGCAGATGACGGGCTGCTTGTATGAATGTTCTCAATCTTGAATCTGCCAGTGACGAACCGCTTTACAATATCGGCATTGTCTCACGCATGACTGGCATCCCTGTTGCGACCTTGCGCGTTTGGGAACGGCGCTATGGTTTCCCCAAAGCCAGCCGTACCCCCGGCGGTCACCGTTTATGTTCCGAGCGCGAGGTGATGCGCCTACGTTGGGTCAAAGCCCGTGTTGATGATGGGATGCAAACCGGACAAGCCGTTCGCGCTCTACAACACATGGAGCAAGAAGGCCGCTTTTCTGAGATAACCCCTGCGCCCACCGTCCGTCCTGCGATGATGGACACCTCTTTGATGGCCTTCCATCAACGGCTCTTGGAACTGCTCATTCACAACGAACTTCAGCAGTCCGACCAAATGTTGGGCGAAGTGCTAACCCTTTACCCCATCGAAGAACTCATTCTACACGTGATGGTACCGACGCTTGAAGCGATTGGGCAGGCTTGGAAAGACGGCAAAATCAACATCGCCACCGAGCATCTTGCCACCAATTACCTCCGTCAGCATTTGCTCTTGTGGATGATGACTGGGCCAGCAGCTTACGACCGTGTTCCTCCGGTAGTCATGGCCTGCGCTCCTGATGAATGGCACGAAGGCAGTTTGCTGATTATGAGTGTTTTATTACGTCGCCGCCGCTGGCCGGTCGCCTATTTGGGGCAGGCTGTACCACTGCCTGATCTAGCAGATTTGGTGCGGCAAATACATGCTCCTGCGGTGGTGTTTGTTGCCATGATGGAACGTGCCGCCGAAAATTTACGTGATTGGCCGCAATTCTTACCGGAAGCTACCGAAACAGGTAGACCGGTTGTCGTGTTTGGTGGACAAATTTTTAACCAGCAGCCTGAATGGCGCACGGCTGTTCCCGGCATCTTCTTGGGGGAAACCCTCCGCGAAGGGGTGGATAAACTCGACGCGCTGCTCCATACCATGTTCACACCCGGCACGGAATAGTCTATTATCGTTTGTGATTTAGTTAGCTGTAAATTTTATACAAATAGAATCTTGTTTTGCTGGTGCAATAGGAAATATTATGTTTATTACCCACGATAATGCCCAATTCTATACAGTCTCTTTTGGCGATAGCCCGCGTACTTTATTAGCGTTGGGTGGTTGGGCTGGCAGTTGGGAATTGTGGACGAATACCTTTACCTATTTGAGCAAGACATGGCGCACGATTGCTTACGATCATCGGGGTACAGGTGCTACTATTGCGCCAACGGAGTCCATTAAATTTGAAACGCTAGTGAATGATGTGTTTGTGGTTCTGGATACGCTTGGCGTTGACCAATGTGTGTTGGCAGCCGAATCTGCCGGAGTAGCCATTGCACTGCAAGCGGCGCTTCAACAACCACAACGCTTCAGTGGACTTGTTCTTGTCGATGGTATGTATTATGGGCCGATGCCTGATGGAACAGATCCTTTCTTGATAGGGTTGAAAAATAATTTTGAGGCAACAGTTGGGCATTTTGTAGATAACTGTGTATCCGAACTCGAACCGGACAGTGCCGCCATCCGCCGTTGGGGAAGGCAAATCATATTGCGTTCCCCACAATCTGACGCTGTACGACTTTATGAGTCTATGTTCGGCGTGGACTTGCGCCCTCAAGTGAGCCAAATCCTACAGCCCACGTTGATTTTACATGGGGAAACGGATCGTATTCTCCCTGTGCAAGCATCTGAATGGCTTTCCTCTCAAATACCGGATTGCCATTTGCAAATCTTCAAAGATACAGGGCATGTCCCAACTGTTACACGTCCGCAAGAAGTTGCTGAAGCCATTAATCGTTATTTCGAGCATCGGCAATAAGCTTTGTTATTGGGGATGAACTGGATTTAACTTTTGACTTCTTTTCCTAAGCGATGACTTCCGCGCCATTCGTCGCCTTGCACACATAAATGGCCGGGGTCAATCCGCTGCTGTTCTGATACGTGATTGCCACAGCCGTGGCGAAATGTTCAGCTTCATCCGCCTTCACCAACGCTACCGCGCATCCTGCGAATCCACCACCTGTCATCCGCGCCCCAAAGCATTCCGGTTCACGACGCGCTGCATCCACAATCATGTTCAGCGCATCGCTCGAAATTTCAAAGTCGTCGCGCATACTGATGTGGCTTTCGTCCATCAACTTGCCCAACGATACCGCGTCCCCACGCTTCATGGCTTCCGCTGCTGCTAATGTGCGCGTGTTTTCGGTGATGACGTGCCGCGCCCGCCGCCGTGTGACCGGATCAAGTAAGCTGGCCTTATCCTCGAATTGCTCAATCGTCAAATCTCGAAGCGCCTTAACCGCAAAGAAATGCGCCGCACTCTCACAGCTTTCACGCCGCTCGTTGTAGAGGGAGTCAACCAATCCGCGCCGTGTCGAAGTATCCAACACCACGATCACCGTACCGGCGGGCAGGGGGAATAATTGGCACTCCAACGAACGGCAGTCAATCAACAGCGCATGGTCAGCTTTGCCTGCCGCCGAAATCATCTGATCCATAATGCCTGTTTTTGCGCCGACCCAATTGTTCTCTGCCGCTTGCCCTATCTTTGCCATCACCGGAGCGCTCCACTCGAAACCCGATGTCACTGATAAAGCTCTCGCAGTTGCCATCTCAATCGCTGCCGATGACGACAGTCCCGCGCCTCCCGGTACATCACTGGCAAGCACACCATCCCAACCTTTGAGTGTGTAGCCGTCATTTGTCAGCACCCACGCCACACCCCGCAAATACTCGATCCAACCATCTTTAGCCGTCTCAAAATCATCCAGCGAAAAGGTAATGGATTGTTCGTAGAAGGTCGAATAAACGCTCACCTGCCGGTCATCGCGTGGACGCAGCGCAATCCACGCCGCCTTATCAATCGTCATCGGCAGCACAAACCCATCGTTGTAATCCGTATGTTCGCCGATCAGATTGACTCGCCCCGGCGCACGAACGATATGTGTGGGCTGACCACCATACAAACGGCTGAATTCGGCGCTAACAGTTTCTTGGAGTGACATGAATAACCTTCATAAAAAGTAAGAATAGAGTTATGCCACCATTGTACCGCTTGCGACTGTAAGAGCAATCCAGTTCCAAACTGAGTATTTCCACTGCATTTTGGGGGTATTGTGGCGCTAACCCTTGAATGGACTACTTAAGGAGTCCTATAGTGGAATGGGAACCTGACTCGTAAGGAGACATCAATGCAACGCTGTAATTGGATTTTAATAACGCTCGTACTTTCACTGTTCACTGTACTGCCTGCTGCTGCACAAACGGCTACTCCCGTACCAATGGAATTTACCGGACAAACTGATCCGGCTTCTCTCATTGGCGCTTACTACAACGCCATCGCATTAGGTGACTATCAACGTGCCTACAGCTATTGGGAAGCGGTCCCCGGCAACCAAACCGAAGCGCAGTTCGCGGCTGGCTTTGCCGATACCGCTTTTGCTCAGGTCTTGGTTCAACTGCCTATTTTCGAGGATGCGGGTGCGGGCAACGTTCATGCTTCTGTTCCCACCTTGTTGATCGCCACTCGCAAAGATGGAACACAAGCTTATTATGCGGGTTGCTTCACCACCCATAAAACCAATGTTCCTGTTGGCAACGCCACCGAGCCTGACCCGAATTGGTATCTGCAAAAAGCCAACCTCAAGCAGCAATCCTCATTGAATTTGACTGCTTTAGCCACCGCTTGCCCGCAGCCCGTTTCGCTGACGGATGGCCTCGTCCCACCCAATCAGCTAGACCCGTTGCAAACGGTCACCTCCTACTTTACCGCCTTAGCGACAGGTGGCGTTTCAGCAACTTATTGGGAAGACCCGACCAACGATATTGTGTTCCAAACCTATGGCAAAGAACTGACGCATCAACTGAGTTTGGACTTGTACGTCAATCCAGTAATCGACGAGGAAGGCGCGGCGGGCAGTGCTTATGCAATGGTTCCCGCGTTGGTCGTCCTCAACACACCCGATAACTCGCACATGTATCTTACGGGTTGTTATACACTGCGTAAGTCGAATGTTCCGGTTGGCAACGCCACTGAACCCGACCCAAACTGGCATTTGAACAATGCCGCACTCGGTCAACTCGGTACAGATGTGAGCGCAGCCATCATGACAGTAGCGCAAGGCTGCACCCCGTAATTCCACACTCCGAAATCAAAAGGGTGAATGACCGATTCGCCCTTTTGATTTCTTCACCCAAATACTTTTTCTGAAAAATTCCACTAATGGGAATTGCCTACTGTAGGGGCGCACGACCGTGCGCCTTTTTTGAATTTCTCTCTTTACTACTTCACCGGACAACTCACCTCCAACAAAATCGTATCCAATATATGACAATAAAAAATCAGACTGCCGCGCATTTCTCGTGGTTGATGGGACAGATTGATACCCGCACTTTGGAGTCGTTCAAATACCGCTTGAACTTGTTCATGACTCTCCAAAGTAAATCCAATGTGAAAATCCTTGGGGTATACAGGCACATTCCCTTGATCCAGATTGCTTAGAACCAGCGTAAACCCGCCTTGACCTTCTAAAACCGCCAGTGCATCGGCTCCTTTATTGTCCATACACTTAAATTCAAAAAATGTTTCAAAGAAGCGGCGGGTTTCCCCGACATCTGTGACGGCGAGGTTTAAATGATTGAGTTGCAACATACTTTCCTTCGAAATGGATAACGCACATAAGCATCACCCAATAAACAATCTGCCTATTGTTGCTCAACAAAATTCCCCTGAATTGTAAATAATCGGCGTATTGTCTAAAGCACTTTTATTGCATTGGACTCAGTACTCGGCACTCAGAACTCAGTACTATTTTTCAGGTTTATTTTCGGTTAACCCGACAAACTGTTTACCAACTATCTATTAACCTATCATGCCTTGCCACTCCCTCAAAATGGTTAGCACCAATATCCCCAAAGAGTTACCAAATGTTCTTCCAAATGGTAACCCGTTTCGCCCCCATATCCATTATGATGTCTATAGGGTTGCCTGCATTAGCTCCCCTTCCCCTGTTACTACGGGTGGAAGGGGCTGGGGGTTAGGGGTATCCGCGCACCTTAACATCTCATCAAATCGGCAAAAATGGCAAAAAACTCACTTTTGCCATTGCCGCTTTTGCCGCTTGTTGTGCTTTTGACGGGCGACTTGAACTTCCAACTGTCCACCACCGCCACCGCCGACACAAAACTGCATGACCGAAATTGAAGAAACTGCCGCATCTTCCGAAGTTTCGGCATTTCTCTCCCTCAAATCCGCTGTCAACGTTGTGCTTTACCGAATCAAGCAGTGCATTTTGTGAAGTTTCCGAATCAAAAAGAGGCGCTTACGCACCCCTTCTTGTATTGACTGGAGACAAATAGCTAACGACTAAAATCTTCTTGAAACTTGCATCTTGTGACTTGCAACTACCTAATTGTTCACCCGTCCCATCATTGTCTCGTGGTAGCGTGTGCCAGCCGCCGCACCAACCGGAAGCGCAGCATCAATCTGAGCCAGATCGTCTGCCGTCAGAGTCACATCCAGCGCCGCTATATTTTCACGCAGATACTTCTCGCGTCTTGTACCGGGGATTGGGATAATATCTTCGCCCTGAGCCAACACCCAAGCCAGTGCCAACTGTGCCGGAGTGCAGCCTTTTTCGCTGGCAATTTCCTTGATCTTATCGACCAGCGCCAGATTTTGCTTCAGGTTTTCCTCACGCCAACGCGGGTTGCTGCGTCGGAAATCGTTGGCTTCCAGTTCGTCCGGTTGGGTTACTGCACCGGTCAAGAAACCGCGTCCCAACGGGCTGTAGGCCACAAACGCGATGTTCAGTTCGCGGCAGGTATCCAAGAGTTCGCCTTCGGGGTCGCGAGTCCACAACGAGTATTCAGTTTGCAGCGCCGTAATCGGATGTACCGCGTATGCTCGCCGGATCGTTTGCGCTGAGGCTTCCGAAAGTCCGAGGAAGCGAACCTTACCGGCCTTCACCAATTCCGCCATCGCCCCAACCGTGTCCTCAATCGGCACATTTGGATCGACGCGGTGCTGGTAATAAAGGTCAATATGGTCAACGCCTAACCGTTTCAGGCTCATGTCACAGGCCGATTTCACATATTCGGGTGTGCCGTTAATGCCTAGATGTGCTCCATCAATCCGGCGCATATTGCCAAATTTGGTCGCAATCGTGATTTCGTCGCGGTGATTGCGTAGCACCTGCGAAATCAGCATTTCGTTGTGACCTGTGCCGTACATATCGGCGGTGTCCCAGAAGTTGACACCCATTTCGACCGCTTTTTCCAGCAGCGCTAACGAGGCCACATCATCCGACTTGCCGTAAAAGTCCGACATACCCATACAGCCCAAACCGATAGCGGTTACTTCAATACCACTGTTACCCAGTTTACGTGTTTTCATACGAGAACTTTCTCCTGTTGCTTTTCAATGTCTGTGTAATTTTGGATTTTGTAGTCAATGAGTTGGAGGGTGGCCTGCAATTCCTCAATTTGGCTGACAACGGTTTCTCGATGCGCCTCCAATATTGCTCGTCGTTCGGCTGTGGTGGATTCGCCCGCCTGTAAAAGCCGCACATAGCGCTGAATATCAACCAGCGGCATTCCCGTTTGTCGCCATTTGTTCAACGATTTAATGAGGCTAATGTCTTGCTGCGAATAGCGCCGGTGTCCATTCGCCGCCCGTCCAACCGGCAGTAATAGGCCAATTCGCTCGTAATACCGCAGGGTATGAACGCTCAAATCGGTTACTTCTGCCGCTTCCTGAATGGTGAGTTGTACTTGTGAGGTGTCCATGTCTGACAGTCTACATCTTTGAGTCGACTCTAAGTCAAGGGGTAGACCGAAATTGGTGATGACTAAATTTTGTAGTCTCTGGCGAGATTAAAATCTGCCCTGTAGAATACATTTTCTTTTTTAAGGTTTAAACTGGGGATGAAACGATCAAAAGTAAATCGGCAGCCAAAACGCAACCCCCTGCGCCCGATGCTGCTCATAAGTCTACTAAAGATACGGCGCTTCCCGACTTCGAACTAACTTGGGAATGTCCCAATTGTGGTCAGTACGTTTTCGGCAAACAACCACCGGATTTGTGTGATTATTGCGACGACTTCACCACTTGGCGCTTAGTGGTGAAATCGACAAAATAGAGTAGGGGAATGTTACTGGCTTGTGGCTGCTGGTTCTGGCTTGGTTAATGGCTCACCGAATTTACCGCTGAACACGAATTCGTTCCACGGCTTGCGGGTGCGATCTAAACTTTCGCGCTGTTGCAGTTCGTCGGAAAGTAAATCCATCCCGCCGAAGTAACCAATAGCGATCACCGTCAATGGATCAAATCCCTCTGGGATTTCAAAGGCATCGCGTACCTGTTGTCCATCAAATCCAGCCATCTGGTGAACGCGCAGTCCTGATGACTCGGCTTGGATGCTCATATGGGCGACCGCTTGCCCAACATCATAGGGCGCATAAGGATTTAGCGCACCGTCAGCGCGTGTTTTCTTGCCCACACTGATAATCAATATCGGCGCGTTGCCCGCCCACTTCTGATTGTTACCACTCAGCGTGGCGACCAGCTTATCAAAAGCCACATCACCTTTGTGGGTGACGATAAATGACCAAGGCTGTGAGTTACCACCGGAAGGTGACCAACGGGCGGCTTCGAGTAAGCTCCAAAGTTTTTCGTCTTCTACGGGTTTGGCATCATAAGCACGGGGACTCCAACGTTCTTTCAAAACGTCGAGGAGTGGGAATTCGGAAGTGGCTGTTTTACGCATGGGTGATTCTCCAATAAAGTGATTAGCATTTAGATAGATGCTGCAACTTTGGCTGCAATTACCTCAACTACGGGAAGTTTCTAAAACTTGCCTTTTCGATGTCGATTCCGCTACATCTTGTTCGTCGTATGAGTATAAACACGAAATAACTCGTGCGAACAAAAACGACAATATATTTTGGAGAATAAACGATGCCTGACATGTCCGCAATTACACCTGATAGTTTGATAGCGATCTTGGATAATCTGAAAACCGAGTACAGCGCCATCATCGACCAATTAGACCCGAACGCTCCTGCTCCCGGTGTAGGCGAGTGGAATGTGCGACAAGTGCTTTCGCATATCATCGGCAGTTTGCACCGCGTCCCTGTTCATGCAGGCTATTACCTTGCGGGTGCGTCTTATATTCCGGTGGTATTCAGCGACCCTTATTGGACTGAGGCATGGGGTGACGCGCCTATTCAATCTTTCAAAGCCGCTTTTGAGGCGGCGATTGAGGGCAATAAAGCGCTGGTACGCAACCTTGCGCCTGATGCTCTGTGGCGTACCATTCCAATGGCGGGATTTGGCGATACCCCGTTGGCTGTTTTCTTGATGGTCAATTACAACAACCACGTTAAGGAACAGCATATACACCAACTGGGAGCGTTTGTCGGTGCGGCAGTACCCGCTTAATATGATTTTTCTCGCCTGCGTTGGACAGATTTTCGTGTCTGGCGCAGGTTTATAGTCCGGCGGCGGTGGCTTCGATGACGCTTTTGATTTGGTCAACTGTCGCCGCTACACCTCCACCTTGAGCGAATGTTGGTTGACCACCGCCCCGTCCACCGAGTTTACCCGCTGCTTCTTTGAGTAATGCGCCCATATTGAAGGGTAGATCAGCACTTCGGGCAAAAATCAGTTGGGCTTTTTCACCGGCTGTTCCCATCAAAACGACAGCACTTCCCCCGGCTGTTAAGCGCGAAGCCAACAATTTTAATTCGCCTGCATCACGTCCATCAAAGCTGGCAGTAATCAGGGCATAACCATTGGGACGAGGAGCCTCTGAGAGTATCTTAGTCGCTTCGTATTCCACCAGTTGTTCACGGAGTTCTTTCAAGGCTGTTTGGGCGGTTTTTAACTCAGCACGTAATTTGGCGACATTCTCCGGCACTTCGGGAAAACGGCAGTTCATCTCGGTGGCTAAGGTGCTGATGACTTGATGCTTATCGCCGTAGTCGGATAAAGCGCGTCCTCCACAACGAAATTCGAGGCGCGTTTTATCACCATGCTTTTCCAGCTTGATGATTTTTATCAAGCCAATTTCGCCGGTTCGCGCCACATGTGTTCCACCGCAGGCTGTGGTATCGAAACCTTCGATTTCGACGACACGTAGCCCATCGGTCACGATATGTTTAGGCAGCTTTCGCATTCGCACACCGTCCTGATCATCCATTTCGCGTATGGTAGCGGTTACCGTTTTGTCAGCCTGAATAATCTCGTTAGCCAGCTTTTCGGCGGTTTCAATTTGGCTGTCGCTTAGGCCATTCGCATCGAGATCAATGGTGACACTTTCGGTGCTTAGATGAAAACTGACGGTTTTGGCTTCCGCCGTCTGTATGAATGCTTGCGTCAAAATATGCTGACCAGTATGCTGCTGCATGTGGTCGAAACGCCGTGCCCAATTGATTTCGCAGGCGACAGTTTGCTCGACTAAAGAGGGGGCAGGGGCATCTAGAACGTGCAAAATCGCGGCATCTTCATCCCTTACGATGACATCTATAATCGGTAGGCCGTTAATTATTCCGGTGTCGTGGGGCTGCCCACCGCTAGTCGGATAGAAATAAGTCTGATTCAATACGAGGGCAGGTTTACCTTCATGTGTGGTTTGTTCGGTTACGGTGGCTTCAAAGTGGGTGGCATACGAGTCTGCATAATATAAACGGTCGCTCATCTTCTTTTCCATATATGTTTTACGGGTTGTTCAAGCTGATTATTCTACCCACTTACATTGAAAATATTGAATTGAGTATCAAATTGAATTGAATAGGTGAGGAAGAATACCATGAGAAATCTATTAAATGATTGTGTTTTTTGTGATATTGGGAGCGATTTTGCAGAAGGAAATCGGGTGAAAATTCCAGAAACTTATGGTTATTTGTGCCTTGATTTACAAGATGTTAATGATGGCTGGCAAAGCTGTTTTAAAAAATGCAAGCGCTTACATTGGTTTTGTTAGCCGAGAATCGCTTTCGATTTGTGAATTTGAAAGATTCGTGTAGTTTGCACAATTGGGAAGGGTGAGCAATTCCATGATTGTCTTGACAAAGGCTTAAACAAAGGGGTATGCTTTAATGAAATTCTGGGAGCGCTCCCATATATGAGCGCAAATTTAATGTTTTTGTTTGTAATGGTGATTGATGAAATTAGAAGATATTGCGAAAAAAGTTGGAGTATCACGCTCTACTGTTTCGCGAGTAATTAATAATCAACCTTACGTCGGCGAACGCACTCGTCAGCGCGTGATGAAGGTTATTGAGCAGGAGCAGTTCCAGCCAGACCCAGCGGCTCGCGCTTTGGTGACAGGCCGTACTGAAATCATTGGCGTTGCCATCCCACAAACAACAAATGTTTTTTTCGGTGACAACTCATATTTCCCGATGCTTCTGCAAGGCATTGCTGAAACCACCATCAAACGGGATTACGCCATGCTATTGTGGCTAGGGCAGTCCCTTGAAGAACGCAATGGTTTTTCGGAACGTGTTTCGAAAAATCGTCAGCCTGATGGACTAATCATTGCGTCGGTGACTGAAAATGATCCTCTCTTTAGCCGCTTGATCACAATGAAACGCACCTTTGTGATGGTGGAAACGCCACCGCGCTTTGACGAAATTGTAAATTATGTGACCATTGATAACGTGCGGGCTTCGGAGCAGGTGGTCGAACACCTTGCCAGCGTTGGTTATCGCCGGATCGCGACCATTACCGGACAGCTTAACATTCGTGACGGCACTGACCGTTTGCAGGGATTTAAAAATGGGATGGAGAAGGTAGGGCTGCCTGTTGACCCTGACCTCATTTATCCCGGTCAATTCAGCCGTGAATATGGATATATGGGTATGAAGCATCTCCTGCAATTTAAACCGGATGCGGTGATTTGCGGTGGTGATACGGTCGCAATCGGCGCGATAGATGCTATTCACGAAGCCGGATTAAAAGTCCCTGATGATGTTGCTATCGTAGGGTTTGATGATTTGGATGTCGCTGTCCAATCTGACCCGCCTTTGACTACTATTCGCCATTCTGTCCAGCGAGTTGGGGAAGTAGCCGCCCAACTGCTGATTGATCTCATTGAAGGAAAAGTCCAAGCCCCGCATCACATCGTACTGCCGACTGAATTGGTCGTGCGACAATCGAGTGATTACAACGCCTTGAAGGAGGTGATGTACCCGATAGGAGATTGACAATTGAATATTGATGTCTTGTTCGTTTTTACAATCTCTCGCGCGAAAGATTGTTCCATATTAGAAGAGGAAAGAGAATGTCCAAAAAGTCCCTATTTGTAGTACTCCTTATTGGCTTGATGGCGCTGGTCGTTGCGCCCACCGCCGCACAGGATAAAACTGTTGTTAATTGGTTTGTCGGTTTGGGTACCGGTACTCAGCCCAACCAAATTGATGTTCAGAACAAGGTTGTCGCAGACTTCAATGCGTCACAAAGCGCCATTGAACTGAAGATCAACATTGCCGCTAGCAATCAGGTTGCTCCCGATGCCCTCAGCACCTTGATCGCCGCTGGTACCGCGCCTGATATTATCGGCCCCGTCGGTTTCGATGGTTCCAACCAATTCGCAGGCCAATGGCTTGACCTCCAACCTTATGTTGACAAGGCCAAGTATGACCTCGGTCAATTCCCGGAAAACTTGGTCAACCTGTACGTCACTGGCGACCAAGGTCTGCTCGGTATTCCTTTCGCGGTTTACCCCGGCATGATTTTCGTCGATAAGGATCTGTTTGACGAAGCTGATCTGGCCTATCCTCCGGCGAAGTTCGGCGACAAGTACATGTTGGATGGCGCAGAAGTTGAATGGTCATGGGACACTCTGGCGACCATCGCCAAGATCCTGACCGTCGATGCCAATGGTAACGACGCGACCAGCGCTGACTTCGATCCTTCGAAGATTGTTCAGTTCGGTTTCAACCATCAGTGGGGCACCCAACGTGCCGACTTCTCGACCTTCGGCGGCGCACCTGTCATTGACGAAGCCACCGGCAAGGTTGTTATTCCTGAAAACTGGCGTGCAGAAGCCGAATGGGTTTACAACGGCATTTGGAAGGATCATTTCATCCCCACCGCTACCTACGATGCAAGTGACTTGCTGAAGCCCAGCGCCTTTGCTTCCGGTAAGGTTGCTATGTCCCGTACACCGTTCTGGTACACCTGCTGCTTGGGTGATCTGAAGGGCAATTGGGATCTGGCAGTGACTCCTTCGTACAACGGCACCTACTTTGCTCCTGCCGATGCCGATACCTTCCGCATTTACAAGGGTACCAAGAATCCTGACGCAGCATTCACCGTCCTACAATACCTGTTGGGCGAAGGCGCTGGCGATTTGTTGGCTGCTTATGGTGCTTACCCTGCACGTCCTGACTTGCAGGCTGCCGCTATCGACAAGCAGAAGGCAACTTACCCAAGCGTCGAGAACTGGGATGCTGTTGCACCGAGCCTCGAATACGCAACCGTTCCTCACCACGAATCGTTCTACCCGAACTACGCTAAGGGTCAACAACGCTTCAATGACTTCCGTACATTGATGTACGGTGACACTGGCGAAACCATGGATGTTAAGGCTGAACTGGATAAACTCCAGTCCGATCTTCAGGCCATTGTGGACGCTGCTCCTAAGTAGTTTCCGTTGCTCACGTTTACCCGACTCATCTATCTAATAGGTGAGTTAGGAACGTAAATCTTGAAGTGGTAATATTTGGATGTGTGGTTACCCGACAGGTTCGCCACACATCTAAAAAGAAATCTTTATTCGAAGGACGGTCTCAGATGACCACACAACCTGCCAGTCTTGTTTCAGTGCCTGTCAATGGCAAGCAAAAAAATCGTACTATTGAGCAGCAGCAGCGCATCTGGGGGTGGATATTCTTATCCCCTTGGGTGATTGGCTTTTTGGCTTTTACACTATTTCCAATGCTTGCGTCACTGGTCTTTAGCTTTACCAACTTTAGCATCGGCAAAGATATTAAATTTGTCGGTATTGATAACTGGGTAAATTTGTTCCAAGACCCTGTAACACGCAACTCCCTATGGGTAACACTACGCTTTGCCGTGATCTCTGTACCGGTTGCAATTTTACTGCCGCTGGGACTGGCCGCGTTACTGAATTCCAAATGGCTGTTCGGTAAGCCAATTTTGCGTGTTTTCTTCTATATGCCGTACATTGTGCCTGCGATTTCAGGCATCTTTGTCTGGCAGAGTTTCTTAAATGGATCGACCGGTTATTTAAACCGCATCCTGCGACTGATTGGGATTAGTGACCCCCCCAATTGGTTGTTTGACGCGCGTTACCTGAATATTGCGCTGGTCATGATTGGTTTGTGGGGTATTGGTAACGCCATGCTCACCATGATGGCGGGTATGCAGGGCGTTCCGACTGAACTGTATGAAGCTGCCCGTGTGGATGGGGCAAACGGTTGGACACTTTTCCGCCGCATTACCTTGCCGATGATTTCACCGGTTATCCTTTATAACCTTGTGCTGACCGTCATCGGTTTGATGCAATACTTCACTATCCCATTTGTACTCTCGAATACAACCCGGTCTAACCCGGATACGAACTTCTTTAACTTGAATCTATATCGTACTGCTTTCCAATTTCAGCAGATGGGTTTCGCTTCTGCCCAAGCATGGTTCATCTTTATCATTGCACTAATATTGACCGTCGGTATCTTCGTAACCTCGAAGCGCTGGGTTTATTACGCGAGTGGAGAATAAATAATGGCTGCTACAACAAGCTCTACACGTATTACACCTTCACCCGCTGTTAATAGTTCACCCTACTATGGGGTGCAATTACGTAAATTTGCGATTACGTCGCTGGTGACATTATTTGCGCTGATGTTCCTGTTTGTTTATCTGCTGCCACTGGGCAACATGGTTATGACTTCGCTTCGTTCACAAGATCAGCTTTCACAGACAAGTGATTCTTCGATCTTGCCGATGAGCCCTAAAATCTTCAACTACGAGGGTGAAGATGCGCCTGTCCTACTCGTACCTGTTGATGGCGTGAACAAAGAGTTAGCCATCATCAAAAAAGGTCGTGCAAAGAGTACCTTTATTGACCCGGCTAATGCTGCGGCAGGGCCAATTGAATGGGAAGGAAACTGGCGTACACTCGAACCTGTGGCTTCCTTCAATCCGCACTTTGAGAACTTCGCTACCGCGTGGGATAAAGCAAACTTCCCGCAGATGTTCAAGAATACACTGGTGATTGCTCTAGGGGGCATGATCGGGACGTTACTTTCTAGTACGGCGGTGGCTTACGCTTTCGCCCGCTTCCCGATCCCCGGCAAGAATATTCTGTTCATCATTTTGATCGGTACGATTATCTTGCCGACACAGGTGACACTGATCCCGACTTATGCCTTCTTCGCGGCGATCCATTGGACGGGGACGTTAAACCCGCTGATCATCCCGCATTTCTTTGCGAATGCCTATAATGTGTTCTTGCTGCGTCAGTATTTCTTGACACTTCCACGTGATCTAGATGAAGCAGCGATGATCGATGGGGCAGGACCGTTCCGTGTGTTGGTGAGCGTCATTATCCCGCAATCATGGCCTGTGTTGATCGCAGTCGCAGTGTTCCACTTCGTGTTTGCGTGGAACGACTTCTTTGGTCCACTGTTGTACCTTTTGGATAAGCCAGAACTGCAACCGATTTCGGTTGGTGTTCAGCGCTTCAACTTCCAGTATGGACCACAGCCAGAACTGATCCAAGCAACATCATTAATGGCGATGGTTTTGCCATTGGTTATTTTCTTCCTCGCGCAAAAAGTGTTTATGCGTGGTGTGGTCGTAACAGGTGTGGAGAAATAAGTTCATGACATTGGTTTCAATATTGAACAAGGGGCTTAAGCCCCTTGTTTTTAAATACCTCTTTTTTGCTTTATTACTAACCCTCATTGTCCTTCCCGTTACAGCCCAAGACTCCGGTTTGAGTGTGGATGCCAGCCAACCTATAGGGGCAATTAACCCGTTTGTGTACGGCGTTAATTATGGCCCGTGGGCGCTGGTTCCGGTTGATATGTGGCCTATGGTGGATGTCTCCGGTATAACCTATCTGCGATTCCCCGCAGGCAACTGGGGTGACCAAAACGATATTACCGAGCCGCAGCTCGATTTGTTTATCACTCAGGCGCATCAATGGAACGCTGAGCCGCATATTCATGTGCGTCTACAAAATGGTACGCCCGAAAAAGCGGCTGAGCTGGTGCGTTACGCCAATATCGAGAAGGGCTATAACGTCCGTTATTGGAGCATCGGTAACGAGCCGAACCTGTTCAAGGGGTATACCGTCGAGCAGTTCAACAAAGATTGGCGACCGATTGCCGAAGCGATGCTCAAAGTTGACCCTAAGATTATCCTGACAGGGCCGGAAGTCAGCCAATATCCACCGACGGATGACCCCAGTGATTATCAAGCGCCGTTACGTGAATGGGTGCGCCAGTTCTTGAAGGTCAACGGCGATCTGGTCGGAGTGGTTTCAATCCATCGTTACCCGTTCCCGTTGAGTATGTCTTCGGGCGCGGAAACCGACGATCAACTGCGTGCAAATCCTGATGAGTGGGACAGGATTATTCCTGATCTGCATAAGGTCATCATAGACGCGACAGGGCATGATTTGCCGGTGGCGGTGACCGAGATCAATTCCAATTGGGACAATGGCGCGTCCGCACCAACCACGTTTATTCACTCGATTTGGTGGGCAGATGTATTAGGGCGGTTGATCCGGCAGCGGGTCGAGATTGTCAATTACTTCGCGCTGTTCACCAAGGATAGTAATTTCGGGCTACTCGCACGTTATGATGCGCGTCCGGCTTATTACGTGTATCAGTTGTATAAGCAGTTTGGTACGCAACTGTTGACCAGCGCTTCGACCGACAAAGATGTGTCGGTGACGGCAGCCTTAAAAGATGATGGCAGTCTGACGTTGATCATCGTCAACCGAGCGGCAGAAGCTAAGACAATCCCAATCAAACTCAAAGGCTTTACCCTTGCGGGCGCGGCGGATGTGTGGTTGTTGGACAAAGATCATAAAGCTGAGAACACTGGCACACAAGATTTCACAAGCGGATCATTGACGCTCCCGGCAGAGTCGGCAACGTTATATATTCTTCCCGCTTCCAAATAGAGTAGGCTTTTCATTGACCTCATCGTTGAATACTCGTCGGACATCGCTTCGAAATCTCTTTTTGATCTGGCTGTCGTGGGCGTTCATCGTGCTGGCTTTCCAAGGCATCGTTAACGCCCGATTCCAGCCGAACCGCCCTGATTACGCGACAGAATGGACACAATACGAAACGGCGAAAAATAGTCAGAAGGGCAAAGATTTTCTGACTGAGCCTGTTATGAATTTTCAGGTGGCATGGGACTCGGAGTTCTACGTGGGCATCGCGGTAGGCGGTTATGATGACCCACGCATCACTACGGGTGATCTGCGTGACGGAACGACCGTGCCACTCAGTTATGCGTTCTTTCCGGGTTATCCAGCAGCGATGGCAGCCGTAGCAGCCCCCTTACGTTTAGCCGGATTGAACCCGATTGCGGCGGCCTCACTTGGCGGGGTGATTGTCTCATTATTAGGGACACTGTTGGGGATGTTCAGTATCTATGATCTGACACGGGCAGAACTCGGTGAAGATGGCGGCTTACGAGCGGCCTTTTACATGCTGATTTTCCCCACTGGATTTTTTCTGGCGCAAGTTTATACCGAGGGCTTGTTTATCGGGTTGGCGCTGGGTTGTTTGGCGCTGATTTACCATAAACGGTTTTTCTGGGCGGCTATGCTGGCGGCGTTAGCTACCTTCACTAAAGCGGTTGGTTTGGCGTTGATTTTCCCGCTGTTTCTCGGTTGGGCATCGACCGTGGAGTGGCGCGAACTGCGGAATAACGGTGTTCAAAATGCCAAGTCAATTTTTGAGCGGATCAATTTTTCGGCGTTGGTGGTGATTGTTTTACCGATCATTGCCTATTTGATCTGGCATTATTTTCTGGGTGACAAAGCATTTGCGATTGAGCACGATCATTTTGGACGCGGGATATTTAATTGGTCGGAAGTGAACCGCGGTTTGACGATGATGATCCACAGTTTTCAAGATGGTAGTAATTCACAGATGACCACTTACTATGCGATTGAGGTTTTTGGTGTGGTGTTGGCGGTGATTGCATGTTTGTTTACGGCGCGGCGTTACCCCGGTTTGACCCTGTTCAGTGTGGTTGCCTTGATTTTGCCTGTTACGGGTTCCGCACCGCAAAGTATTATCCGATACGTGCTGGCGATTCCGGCGATCTTTATTTTCTTGGCGCGGTTGGGACGCAACACAGCGTTTGATAAGGCTTGGACAATTTTTAGTTTGTTGATGATGGGTATGTTATTGACGTTGTTTACATTTAATATGTGGGTGGCTTGAGGTAAATGTACCCCCACCCTGGCCCTCCCCCGTAAACGAGGGAGGGAATCAATACAATTCAGTGATGGATTTAAATATTTGTTTGGATGACATGGATGGACGCTGTTTCTTGGATGAATAAATCAAAAGAATTTATTGAATAAGCCTCTCATGCTGGGCAGTTTTTTTGAACATCTGAATATCAATGAAGGATTACATTCATGTTATTTCCGAATGGATTTTTGTGGGGTTCGGCGACAGCCAGCTACCAGATTGAAGGTATGGCGATGGAAGAAGGGCGCGGCGAGTGTATTTGGACGCGTTTTTCGCACACGCCCGGTAAAGTCGTGAATGGTGACACGGGCGATGTAGCGGACGATCATTATCACCGTTACCCGCAAGATGTGGCCTTGATGAAGGATTTGGGATTACAGGCTTACCGTTATTCGATTTCATGGCCGAGAGTGATTCCGCTGGGAATGGGTGAAACCAATCCAATTGGGCTGGATTTTTATGACCGGCTGACGGATGAAATTGTAGGGGCAGGCATCCAACCGTGGGTGACACTTTATCATTGGGATTTACCGCAAGCGCTAGAGGATAAAGGTGGTTGGGCAAACCCCGATATTGTGGGTTGGTTCTCGGACTACACGGAACTGGTGACGAAACGTTTGGGTGATCGGGTGAAGCACTGGATTACCTTGAATGAGCCGTGGTGTTCAGCTTCACTCGGTTACTTGTATGGGGTACATGCTCCCGGTTTACGAGACCCACAAAAGGCATTTGCGGCGGCGCACCATCTGCTCCTTTCACATGGGGCGGCGATGAAGATTATCCGGCGGAATGTGCCGGATGCTAAGGCAGGAATCACGCTTAATTTGTCCCCACAAATCGCAGCGACCAATCATCCTGACGATATTCGGGTGGCAAGACGGTCAGATGGTTTTTCAAACCGTTGGTATCTTGATCCGGTGTTTAAGGGACAGTATCCACCGGATATTGTGGAAGAAGTTATGGCGCAGGGCGGTTTACAAGGGATTGATTTGACGGCAGTGCAAGCGGCTCAAGAACCGATGGACTTCCTCGGTATCAACTACTATATGCGCTGGGTCGTCAAGCATGTACCGGGGCAACCAGATACCCATCAAAATGCTTTCCCGCCAGAGGCACAGTTCACCGATATGGAGTGGGAAGTGAACGGCGCGGCGATGGCAGATATGTTGGTGAGAGTCCAGAAGGAATACAATCCGAAAGCCATTTATATCACTGAGAATGGTGCGGCGTATCCTGAACCTGAGACGACATCCGACGCGATTTTGGAAGACCCCGAGCGAGTAGCCTTCCTAAAAGAATATTTTACGGCGAGCCAAGATGCTATCCAACGAGGGGCATTGCTCAAGGGTTATTTTGTGTGGAGCTTCCTCGATAATTTTGAGTGGGCATGGGGTTATACGAAGCGTTTTGGCATTGTGCATGTGGACTATAAGACGCAGAAGCGCACCCCGAAGCGCAGTGCTTTGTATCTGAAGGATATTATTCAGACGGGTGAGATTTAGCCAATAACACATAATTTGATGCGAATTGTGTGAATGAATTGCACAATTCGCACATTTTTGCAGTTTTCGCATTAAATCCGCTGAAATGTGTGGCGGTTGGTACGGGAGAAACCGCTGAATCGTCATTTTGGGTCGGCGGGAAGGTCGGTGCTTGCCGCTGAAATGAGACTTTTGCGGCGGGACGCTCGGCTAATGCCACCGCTATGTTACAAATGTCTGCCGCTGCTGTTGTTGCTTCGGTTTTTAGCAGATTGGCGGTGGTGAGTTGCATCGCTATTCCCCTCGAAAATACCATTTCTATATCCATTTTAGAACAAAAGTTTGTATGAGTCAATTTAAATTGGTTCGAGTTTTCTAACCGGAGAGTAAACGGTTTTGAGGGAAAATAGTGCGGATGGGATAATGATGTTCAACAAATTAGCCCGGAGAAAACTTTAAGAGGGCAGAACATGTTCTGCCTCTACATTGGATACTCGGTATTAAAAAGTTAAAGCTGATTATCAAGTTCCTACGAAGACGTGATTTTTGGTAAGAAATTGAAGGGGTAAAGATGCTTTTTATGATTATTGAACGGTTTCGGGGTGACATTTGAAATTGTGCCAGTCGTCAGCAGCAAAAATACGCGAGAGGTTGTGGCTCCGTATTCGGATAAAGTCTAAATATGCAGTAGATAATTTGCTTGTAAGGCGTGTGTAACGCCTATACACTCTAGAATATTGAATGCTCCATTTATTTAGTCAAAGACAAAAACAACATGACACTTACTGATCTTTATGCCACGATTACGCATCCAACACTGCTGCTGGATGAAGCCCGATGCCGTGCCAATATCAAACGGATGGCTGACCATGCCAAATCGAGTAGTACACGCTTCCGTCCGCACTTCAAGACGCATCAATCCGCCAAAGTGGGCGAGTGGATTCGGACGGAAGGGGTGACGAGCATCGCTACGTCGTCGCTGCGGATGGCGGCTTATTTCGCGGATGCGGGTTGGGACGATATTCTGGTGGCGTTCCCCGTGAATTGGCGCGAGATCGACCTGATTAACCAACTGGCTGGGAAAATTCGATTGGGATTAATTGTTGAATCGCGGGAGACAGCGCGTTTCCTCGGTGCGAAGCTGCAACATCCAGTGGACATCTGGTTGGACGTGGATACAGGTTATCATCGCACGGGGATTGATTGGCAGGCCAACAGCGAGGCGATTGCTCTGGCAACGTTGATTACTGCGGCGCCGATGCTGCGGTTACGTGGGATGCTGACGCATTCGGGACATTCGTATAAAGGGCGTACTCAGGCGGAAGTTCAAGCGGTTTATGACGAGACAGTCAACCATTTCAACAGCTTACGAACCCATTTGACAGCGGCGGGATTTGCGGGATTGGAACTGTCATTGGGGGACACGCCAAGCTGCGCAATGGTTGAGGATTTGAGCGCCGTGGAAGAAATCCGCCCCGGTAACTTTGTGTACTTTGATTGGATGCAGGTCAATATCGGTTCGTGTGTGGCGGAGGATGTGGCGGTGGCGCTGGCGTGTCCGGTGGTGACCAAGAACGCGGCGCGTAACCAAATTGTGGTGTACGGCGGCGGGGTGCATCTGTCGAAGGATTTCACGGTGGATCTCAAGGGACGGACGAGTTTCGGAGCGGTGTGTTTGCCAACTGAGACGGGTTGGTCAGCACCATTTGAGGATACCTATGTGAGTTCGCTGTCGCAGGAACATGGTGTACTGCAAGTTGCGTCGGGTGATTTCGAGCGCATCCAAATTGGTGGGTTGGTGTGCATCCTTCCGGCTCATTCGTGCATGACGGCTGATCTGATGAAGACGGTGGTGACGTTCAGCGGCGAGGAACTGCCGATGCTGCATCTAGAAGCGCTTTAAGAAAAAAGACTTAACGCAAAGACGCAAGGACGCAAAGAAAATTCTTAACACAAACGCACGATGACTCAAAGTCACAGAGAGAAAAACAGGGGCAGAGATGCCCCTGTTTTTATTGATGGGATATTAACCGCGAGTCTGTTTGTAGTAATTGATCAGGCCGTTGGTGGATGAGTCATGTGAGGAAACCGCCTCGCTGCCCTTGAGTTCGGGTTCGATGGCTTTGGCGAGCTGCTTGCCGAGTTCCACGCCCCATTGGTCAAACGAGTTAATGTCCCAGATGATGCCCTGTGTGAAAATTTTGTGTTCGTACAAGGCGAGGAGCGATCCAAGTGTTGCAGGATCAAGCGATTTATAGAGGAACGAGTTTGACGGTTTGTTGCCTGCGAATGTTTTGGCAGCGACCAGCAAATCGGAGGGATTTGCGTCACCTGCGGCGACCAATTCAGCGCGGGCTTCATCGGCGGTTTTACCCTTCATCAAGGCTTCGGTTTGGGCAAGGAAGTTGGCGATGAGGATGTCGTGATGGCTGCCTAGCGGATTAAAGGTTTCGACTGAGGCGAGGAAATCACAGGGGATGAGCTTCGTACCCTGATGAATCAGTTGGTAGAAGGCATGTTGACCATTCGTGCCGGGTTCGCCCCAGATAATCGGGCCGGTGCTGTAGTCAATTTTCTCGCCGCTGCTGGTGACACTTTTGCCGTTGCTTTCCATGTCACCCTGTTGGAAGTAGGCAGGAAAGCGTGAGAGATATTGATCGTAAGGCAGGATGGCCTGAGTTTGTGCGCCGAAGAAGTTGTTATACCAGATGCCGAGCAACGCCATGATGACTGGAATGTTTTGCTCAAAGGGAGTGGTGCGGAAGTATTGATCGACTTTATGAGCGCCACTGAGTAAGGATTCGAAGTTATCCATGCCAACCGCGATGGCAATCGAAAGGCCGATGGCTGACCACAACGAATAACGCCCGCCGACCCAATCCCAAAATTCGAACATGTTAGCGGTGTCGATGCCAAACTGTTTAACTTTCTCGGTGTTGGTGGAGAGGGCGACGAAATGTTTGGCGACAGCCGAATCATCTTTGGCTGTGGCGAGTAACCAACTACGCGCTGAATGAGCATTGGTCATGGTTTCTTGGGTGGTAAAGGTTTTGGAAGCGATGAGGAAAAGTGTCGTTTCCGGATTGAGGGTTTTAAGAGTCTCGGATATATCCGTGCCATCGACGTTGGACACGAAATGCGAGTGTAGATTGGGATTGGTATAAGAGGCGAGAGCAAGCGTCACCATCTTTGGCCCTAAGTCCGAGCCGCCGATGCCAATATTGACGACATCGGTGATGGCTTTGCCAGTGTAGCCTTTCCATGCGCCGGAACGTACCCGTTCGCTGAAATCACGCATCTTCGCCAGCACGCGGTTGACTTCGGGCATGACATCCACGCCATCCACCAAAATGGGTGTGTTGGAGCGATTGCGAAGGGAGATATGCAGCACGGCGCGATCTTCGGTGCGGTTGATCTTTTGGCCGGTGAACATAGCCTCAATCTTCTCACCGAGTTTGGCTTGCTTGGGCAGCTCTAGCAGTAACTTGAGCGTGTCCGCCGTGATGCGATTTTTAGAAAAATCGAACAATAGGTCATCGAGGTGCAGCGAGAAATGCGAAAAGCGCTTCGGGTCTTCTGCGAATAGGTCACGCATATGAACATTACGCATGGCCTGATAATGCTGTTCCAGTTGAATCCAAACAGGGGTACTGGTTATGATTGACATGAGTTTGCCTCCTGAAAGGAGCATAACCCGCACACGTTTATTTTGCTACATGATTAACTTCATATTCATTTCGTGTGTTTATAGGCGGTCGGGTGAGATAGCGCGTTCTAACATGCGACCAAAGACCGTGATATTGATAGCGCGGGTGAGAAAATATTTGCGGACAAATATCACTAGCCAATTGATTCGACCGGGAATGATGGATGATTTTCTGCCGAATGCTTTGAGGCCGATTAAGGCGGTGGTATCAGCATCCATATACGGTGCGCCGATTTGATCCCAATCAATAGTGCTGTTGGTGGCGAAAGGCGTATCGGTCAAGCCGGGGGAAAGTACCAATACATCCACATTAAGTTTTTTGAGTTCGTAATGCAGCGACTCGCCGAGGCTGATGATGTAGGCTTTGGATGCGCCGTAGTTGGCGAGATAGGGGGTAGGGCCGTAGCCCGCGATGCTCGACACAAACAGGATGCCGCCGTGTCCGCGTTGGCTCATCAGGCGACCGTAATGATGAGCGAGTTGGGCGGGAGCGGTGATGTTGAGTTGAATCAATCGCGCTTCATCATCGAAGTTGTTTTTGAGGAATGCGCCGTTGGTTTCCATGGCGGCGTTGGGGATGACAAGGCCAATTTCTAAATCATTATTGAATTGGATAAGTGCCGCAACTGTTCCCGATACGCTCAAATCGGCAGCTTGGGTGCGGATTTGGATGGCGGGATTTTGTGCTTGAATGTCGGCGGCTTTTTGCTCAAGGCGTTCATGGTTACGTGCCACAAGAATCAAGTTGATGCCACGTTCAGCGAGTATCCATGCGAAGGCTTCACCGATGCCTGCACTGCCGCCAGTAATGAGCGCCCAAGGGCCATATTTTTGTCTGAATGCCGCGTGTCTATCCATATATGCCTTAAAGCTTGCGGAATGGTCTCAGACTATTCCCTACGCAAAAATGTGGATCACCAGTTTAATGAACAGCTTCGGCGATCAGATAAGCACGTAAACCGGGTTCGAGCAGCGCTAGCACTTGATTAATAAGTTGCTCGGAAGTCATCTTTCGGCTGTTGAAGGCGACTTCAATAATCGTGCCGAAGATGGCCCAACTGACGACGGTGGCTGTTATTTCAATGCTGGTGGTGGTTGGAAGTGCGGCAGGTGTGTGACGCAGCCAGTCGAGAATGATGGCCTGCAATTCACGGTGCACTTGTTGCACCATCAGCCCTTCATCGGTTTTAAAGGCCGCTCTAGCACAGTGACCCGAAAAATTGGCAAGATACTGATGAGCGGTCAGCGCGATGATACGCAAATTCTCTAGGGTAAAAGTTGGCTCCTCTGGCAATTTATCTTGCAATAATTGTCGGAAAGTCTCTCGAATACCGGCATTCAATAACTCATATTTATCATCAAAGTGGGCGTAAAATGTGGCACGATTAATCTCGGCCTTGGCGGTAATATCCTGCACTGAGATTTCGCTGAATTTCTTCTCGCTCATCAATGCATTTAAAGCCGTTTGCAGTAGACGACGTGTACGCTTGCTGCGTGGATCGTCCTTGGTTTCTTTCTCCAACACTTTTCCTCTTTTGTTGCCTAAGCAACACTATGCCATTTTTGTTGGTTGCTTCCTGTAAATCATCCCCTTATGATAAGCAACATCTGTGGTTTAGTCAACATCTGTTCGATAGTTTAATTCTAAGTAAAGGGAATGGGCATCGTGAACATCGCTCTTTGGATTGTACAGATTTTATTGGCATTGGCTTTTGGCGGGGCAGGGTTTATGAAGGCGACGCAGCCGCGTGAAAAATTTCAAGCCAATATGAAGTGGGTAGAGGATTTTGCTCCGAATACTATCAAGGGGATTGGTACTCTAGAAGTGATGGCAGCAATTGGCCTGATCTTGCCGTTCTTAACGGGTATCCTTCCGGTGCTGACTCCATTGGCTGCGGTGGGTCTGGTTCTGACAATGATTGGCGCGATGATCACCCATGTTCGCCGTGGTGAGTATCCGGGGCTGGTCGCCAATCTTGTCCTACTCGCACTGGCGCTTTTTGTCGCTTATGGTCGTTTCATCGCTGTGCCTTACGGTACAGTCTAAGTTTTATCAGATCACATCATTCACAATCGTGTAAATAAAGAAAGGAAATGGCATTCACCTTGCTGAAGGGCAGGGTCGATGCTGGCAAATCATCATGACAACTGGAACATCAACGCTCTCATACACCGATCTGGCAGATACCACTCAACTTCAGCAGACGGTTGAGGCCGTTCAAGCACGCGGAATTAAGGTTCATGTGGTCGATACTCCTGCGGACGCATTGGCCAAGATTCACGAGCTTGTTCCAGCGGGTTCGGACATCATGACCGGTGGATCACAAACATTGCGTGAAATCGGCCTCGAAGAACTGCTGATGGCGAAAACACATCCTTGGGTGAACTTGAAAGATGCCATATTAGCCGAGAATAATCCGGTCAAGCAGGGACAACTACGCGCTCAAAGCACATTAGCGTCGTACTTTCTCGGCAGTGTACACGCCATTTCTCAGACGGGTGAAATTGTGATTGCCAGCGGTTCGGGCAGCCAAATTCCATCGTATGCTTTTTCTAGCAAGAATGTGATCTGGGTGGCAGGCACACAGAAGATTGTCCCAACGTTGGATGAGGCCATCCGGCGCGTGCGACAGTATGTACTGCCAAAGGAAGATGCCCGTATGAAGGGGCTGGGTTATCCCGGCAGCGCGATCACTAAGATTCTGATTGTTGAGGCTGAACCGGCGATGATCCAACGCAACGTCAATTTGGTTCTGGTTAAGCACTTGCTCGGATTTTAGAAGCGTCAGTACTGCACTTTTAAGTCTCGGATAAAAGCTGAAAGGTCATCTGAAAAGGTGACCTTTTTTGTTGTATGGTCAATTGTATAAGGTTCACAAGTGGTTCTGTGTAGTTCTTAAAAGGTCTTTGGAGTATGATTATTGCAGGTTGAAATTATCCAAAGGAGGATTAGATCGTGAATACATTTAGACGTGTTATCTATTACCCAGTGAAAGGCGAGGCATCTGAAACCCTAGGAGGAGGAAGATGCCGACAAGATTATGAACACAACAACCGATTACACCCAGCTTGCTACCCCCGACCAAATTCAACAGACGATTGCAGCCGTTGAAACACGCGGCGTAAAAGTTCAACTCGTTGATACCGCCGCTGAAGCGCTTGAGAAGGTTCAAGGACTGATCCCAACCGGCGTACATGTTATGACTGCGGCTTCCCAAACACTTAAAGAAATCGGATTCGAGGCTTTGCTCAAGAGCAAGTCGCATCTTTGGGTTAACCTTAAAGATGAGATGCTGGCTGAGAGTGACCCTGAGAAACGGGGTGCGCTGCGTATCCAAAGTGCGCTAGCGGACTATTATGTTGGCAGTGTTCAAGCCATTGTTGAAACGGGTGAGATTGTGACTGCGAGTCACAGTGGCAGCCAACTCGCGTCATATGCCTTCAGCAGCCGAAATGTGATCTGGGTGGTGGGCGCACAGAAAATCGTCCCCACTTTGGATGCCGCCATGCGCCGCATACGCGAGTATTCACTGCCGCTGGAAGATGAACGGGCGAAGGCAATGGGTATGCGTGGCAGTCGCATCGGTAAAATCCTGATCTTCGAAATGGAACCCCCACATCTGCGCCGGAATATAAACCTCATTTTGGTCAATCAGGTGCTAGGTGCTTAGGAAAGCACTGAATTCTTTGTACTGCCCTTAAGAACGGGGAGGTCATCCGAGAGGGTGGCCTTTCTAAACCGGATTAATAATTCAATTGATAGTCCGAGCATATTTTGGTGATTTTGATTACTTATAAGCAATAACTATCCATTTGACCTATTTTAAATGTCGATTTGGCTCATTTTAAACTATGTATTTCTAATTAAGATTGAAAAACAGTATTAATAAATAAATGATGTGGTTTAGTAGGACTCAATAAATCCCTTCATTTATTTTACGACCACGAGTGGATGAAGGAAGTCAAAATGAATGAATTACGCTTTGGAGGTTCCGTTTGGTGCAACCTCGACATCGCGCTACGTAATGTTGATGAAATCTATAAGCAAGAAACCCAAGAAATTAACCTAGCGGTCATAGAATGGTATATCATGCGTGTCTTGTATGAACAAGATGGGCAGATGGCTAGCCACTTAGCCAAAGCGGTTGGACGGGCAGCGACTTCGTTCACGCCCATTCTCGATCAGCTTGAGAGTAAGGGGTTGATTGAGCGCCGTATGCATCCGTCTGACCGTCGTGGTGTCCAAATTTACCTGACTGCCAAAGGTAAAGGCTTACGTACAAAGGTTGAAGCGATTGCCGAGCGCGTGGAGAAGAAATTGTCTCAGCGTTTTGGGGAAAAAGATTGGCAAAGTTACCAACAAGTGGTTGCCAACTTCCAGACCTTAAACCCATAAGACCTGAATCCAACTTCGTTTCGTATCAAAATAGGTTGTCTGAAAAGATGACCTATTTTGTTGCATAGGGCATGTTCCATATGTGTAAGAAGATTAAGCGGGCGGGTCGCCGGTTTCAAATGGTTGAAACGCTTTTGGCGGTCGCAGTTTGATTTGACTAAAGCGGGCGCGGTATCGCACCAATAACAGTAATACGGCGGTGAGTAGTAGGCTATCCAGAACCACCGAAAATTGATTGAAGTAAAAGGCTAGGGTATTACTGATGGTCAGCGAGAGGATCAGCGCAGCCGAAGAAATCTGGATGGCCGTTTGGTCACGGTTGCTTAGAAACCCAAGTACGGCGATTGCAAACAATATGCCAATAATGCTTTCAACGGTGAGCAGAACCACATACCAGTTAAAACTGTAGATACTTTGAACCAGCGGATTATCTTCTATAAAGTTGGCAAGGAATGGGCTGCTTAGTGTGTGTTGATCGAACACGATGCTCAACAGCACCACAATTTTGAAGAGCGAAATCCCGCCCAATATGGTGAAGGCCGCGATCAATAGGCGGTGAGCCACCGATTTTGGCAGCCAGCGTTCCTCAAGCTGCGCGAGGTGGTCAAGAAACAGACTCCAATAGGTTGCTTTAGGCGGTTTGATGTTGATCTGTTCCGAGTTGAGGAATTGGAGCAGGGTGCTGGCAAAGCCTGATAAATCGGGACGTTCACGCTCATTTTTGATTTTATCCAGCCGACGGATCAGACCGCTGTGGGTCTTCAAATCCAAATTATCATCCAACAGCATTTCCAAATCTTCCAACACACCGTAAAGAGTCGCCCGCGAGTCTTCGGTGCGATGCCGGCGTATATAAAGATAGGCGAATACAAATAGGATAAAGGCGATGTAGATAATGGGTGCGGCGAGTGGGAAAAAGTAGTCGTTACTCTGGGTGATGAACTTGCCGATTTCGTCAATGAATAAGCCGATGCCGACTCCTGCGAGGACAGCCGCCAGAGAGAATACCCATTCGTTCAAATAGATGAGCATGAGGACGGTGGCGATCACTTGCAACAATCCACCCCACAATGCGTGAGCAAAGTGAAAGGTTGAATTACCAAGCTGCGGATAGCCTGTCAGATCAAGATACAAGCGTGTTCCAACGACTGTGATAGCAAAGGCAATGACCATCGTCAGCATATACCAAGCTGCGTTGCGCCCTGTTACCATGTGCCGAAAAGTACGATGCGAAATCAGCATAACATTCCATCCCTTATCATTTGGCTTGATTATAACAAGCGGTTAGAGGGGTTAAAGTTACGCTTGAGTTTAATCTGCTGTGGTTTTTCTGAGTGCCAACCGTGTTCGTAAGTGACGGTAGAGAAAGAAAATTTGCAGTGGTAGGCCATCAAACATCAAGCGAGTGAAGATGCCGGTTAACCCCGGTTTATGCTCAATCGTAAGATGGTCGGTGAGTTCAACACCCTCCGGCACAGCACGAAAAATGTGCTGGTGCTCCCAATAGGCCATTGGCCCGACAATCTGGCGATCCATAAATGAGGTGGGGGTTGGTCCCGGTTCGTGCTGTGCCATCCAATGCAGCGGGATCGGCCCAATCCACATGGTGAAGTCCACCGTGCCTTCGGTCAGCGATTTGAGTTTGTTCTCGCGCATCTGAATGAAGATTGGGGGAGGGGTGAGCTTGGCAAAGGCGTTGGGTTGGGCGTGAAAATCCCATATTTGCTGCACTGTGCCTTTCATAACCGATTTTTTCTCAAATACTTTGCGTTCCATTTTGATCCTCTTACCAATAAATGTTGGTCACATGACTTATTATGCTAGATATACTTGGTTCTGTACTACATGTTTGTGTCCAGTATACCCATGACAATTTTTATTAATAAATGTAATCTGCGAATAGACTGATTAGACAGTTGAATAATTGCGGCTCAAAAGCCTGTTATCCAACAGAGCATTGATCGCTTATCTCTCCACTCTAACACCGATCCATAATTATCTCGTTCATATCTGTTTTTTTCATTCACTAGGAGGTTCCTCATATGGTCAAACGTTTTTCTACCAAATGGGTGTTAATATCTGTATTACTATTATGTCTATTTCCTCTTTCTAACCTTTATGCTCAAGATAGCATCCCGATTGAATATGGTTCGGCATCGGTGAACAACATTGCGGCGGTTGATGGTTCGGTCATTTACACCTTCAACGGGACAATCGGTGATCTGGTAACAATCCGTGCAGTGGCAATATCGGTGGGGTCTGATCCTAGACTTTCATTGGCTGGCCCGTCACAACATCTTTTAGCGACCAATGACAACGCGATGGAGGTTCCAGCGACCACCGCAGCGGAAATTGTTTTTCGCATCCAAGAAACCGGACAGCATTTTATTATTGTGAATGGAACACCCGGCGATTTTCTGCTGAGCTTGAACAGCCGCCCAGCAATTCCTTTGACGGTACTCGAATTCGATACTCCTGTGAGCATCAATTTTCCTCTGACCGATCCCTCACAAGCCTATGTGTTTAATACCGATCCAGTTTTTAACACGACCCTTTTTATTGAGGCCGTACCTTTCAGCTTGGATGCCTATGTTGAACTTCGGGACGGTACAGGCGAAATCATCTCTACTTTGCGGAGTAACCTGAACAGTTCTTGTATCAGCATTGGCGCAGGCGATCAACTTCTTGAACTGACCATCCTTGCAGCACCCGATGCGGTAGGCACAGTCAACCTGACACTGACGAATGTTCCCTGTGCGTTGGGTGTTGCTCCGGCGACGCTAGCGCCTACATTCACGCCACAATTCACACCCGCAGTTGTTGATGGTTTCTGTGTCGCCAGCAGCCCACGCAACATTAACCTCCGCAGTGGGCCGGGTACGAGTTACGGACGGTTAGCCCTGCTGCAAGCTCGCCAAACCATTCAAGTTGTTGGTCAGAGTCAGGATAGTCAATGGTGGGTGGTTCAAAATGACGTTTCGCAAGGATGGGTATCCGCTCTGGTTGTGACGGTTACGGGGCCATGCGCACAGCTTCCCGTTGTGGCTGCGCCACCGCTGCCTGCTGCATCACCGACACCGGGTTTCCCTGTAATTGTTGTTCAACCGCCAGTGGTTATTACAGCGACTCCCGGCGTGATTGTGATTACGGCTACACCAATGCAGGTGACACCACCGATTACATTGCCACCACCGCCCGCAGCCACTATTACCCCGCAGCCGACAGTGGCAATACCAACGGCTATTGTGCCAACCGCCACGAATACGGTAACCGTTACGCCTTAAAAGAGAACGGTAATTTAATAAAAGGACGATACTCATGTATCGTCCTTTTATATTCCATTTTGGGATCTGTGAAGTTTGACACACAGCAAAGGTGTAGTATTTCATCTACAGTGTTTTGTGGTTTTGCGTTACGATCTGTCATGTGGTAATTTTGTGTGACCGGTCACACATTGACTTTTTGCAAAAGTTTTACGATCAAAGGATTAATTTTCATATGTATACCATTGGTGTTGATTTTGGTACCGAGTCAGGCCGCGCCTTGTTGGTCGATGTGCGCGACGGGCGTGAGGTTGCTTCGGCTGTCCATGCTTACGGCGATGGTGTTATCGACCAGCACCTTCCCGGCAGCGATAAACCTTTGCCACCTGATTGGGCGCTGCAAAACCCGTTTGACTATATCGAAGTGTTCAAGCAAACCATTCCAGCCGTGCTGAAGCAAGCGGGTGTGAAGGCCGAAGAAGTCGTTGGTGTGGCGATTGATTTCACCGCCTGTACCATGCTGCCGACTTTAAAAGATGGTACGCCGCTGTGTGGTGTTGACCAATGGCGCAGCAATCCGCATAGCTGGGTCAAATTATGGAAGCACCACGCCGCCCAACCGGAAGCCGATCTGATCAATGAAACGGCACGTAAGATGGGGCAGGGTTGGTTGCAGCGTTACGGTGGCAAGATTTCGTCGGAGTGGTTCTTTAGCAAGGCACTGCAAATCCTGAATGAAGCGCCCGAAGTTTATGCAGCGGCTGACCGCCTGATTGAAGCTTGCGACTGGGTGATCTGGCAGCTCACAGGTGTTGAAATTCGCAATGCTTGTACAGCGGGCTATAAGGCGATGGTACAGGAAGAAGGTTATCCTGACCGCGCTTATTTCGGCGCACTCAATCCAGCCTTTGCTGATGTGGTTGATAGCAAGATGCAGCGCACGTTCGGCGAGTTGGGATCAAAGGCAGGTGGATTAACTGCACAGGCCGCCGCATGGACAGGTTTGAATGAAGGCACGGCGGTGGCAGTCGCCAACGTTGATGCTCATGTGACTTATCCGGCAGTCAAAGCTAAGAGCGGCACGATGGTCATGATTATGGGAACATCGACCTGCCACATTCTAAACGGCGATAAGCTGCAAACCGTCGAAGGCATGTGCGGTGTGGTGCGCGGTGGCATCACTCCCGGCTATTATGGTTACGAAGCGGGGCAAAGTGGTGTCGGTGATATTTTCGCTTGGTTTGTGAATAATGCTGTGCCACCGGAATATCACGAGGCAGCCAAGGCCGCTGGTATGGATGTGCATCAATACCTCGAACATGAAGCCTCCAAGCAAAAAGTTGGCGAACATGGTTTAATCGCGCTGGACTGGTGGAATGGTAACCGTTCGACGTTGGTGGATGCTGACCTGACCGGTTTGTTGGTTGGTGGGACATTGGGGACACGCGCACCGGATATTTACCGCGCGTTGATCGAAGCCACGGCTTACGGAACACGCGTGATTATCGAAGCGTTTGAACAACAAGGTGTCCCTGTGACCGAATTGATTTGCGCGGGCGGCTTGCCGGATAAGAATGCCATGCTGCGTCAGATTTATGCGGATGTCACCGGACGTTCGCTGCGTTTGGCGGGTTCGTCGCAAGCGCCCGCACTCGGTTCAGCGATGCACGCGGCAGTTGCGGCAGGGGTTTATCCGAATATTGATGCGGCGGCTGAAGTCATGGGTAAGCTCAAGGACGAGATTGTCCAGCCGATTGCAGCCAACAAAGCGGTTTATGACCAACTGTACGCTGACTACAAAACGCTCTATGATTATTTTGGCCGTGGTACGAATGATGTGATGAAACGGTTGAAGGCCATTCGCCGCGAAGTGCGTGGAGAATAAGATTTTTGCAGGGAGAAGGTATTTCTTCTCCCTACCACTTTCTACAAATCCATTAGCGTTACAAGCTACGTGACAAGTAAAATCCTATTATCGTGACGATAAAGACTTTTTAAGGAGATCAAAATGGTTCTTGCACATTCGCAACTGACCCCCGCATCGGCGCTGAATGCGCGTCCGGTGACGTTGGCGGTCATCGTAGGTAATCGCGGTTTTTTTCCGGCGCATCTGGCGGGCGAAGGCCGTAATACCATCCTTCAAGTGCTGCAACAAGCAGGCATCAATGTCATTATTACTCCGGCTGGCGACACTAATAATGGCGCGATTGAGTCACTCAAAGAGGCTAATCTGTGCGCCGAACTCTTCCGCCAACACCGTGATGAAATTGATGGTGTGCTGGTCACACTGCCGAACTTCGGTGACGAACGCGCCATCGCCAACAGCATCCGTATGTCGGGGCTGAACGTGCCGGTGCTGATTCATGCCTTCCCTGATGATGCCACCAAGATGGATATTAATTACCGTCGTGATAGCTTCTGCGGCAAGATGAGCGCCTGTAACAACTTGCGCCAGTACAACATCAAATACTCGATCACCAGCAACCACACGATGGATCCGACTTCGCCGGCTTTTATGGAGGATTTGCTAGGCTTTGCTGGCATTTGCCGCATTGTGCGCGGTATGCGGACGGCGCGGTTGGGCATGATGGGTGCGCGTCCCAAGGAATTTAAGACCGTTCGCTTTAGCGAAAAGCTGCTGGATCATTCCGGTATCAGTGTCGAAACGCTTGATCTTTCGGAAGTGTTCGGCCAGATCGACCGTTTGCAGGATGCCGACCCCGGTGTCCAAACCAAGCTGGCTTCTATCCGTAATTATGCCCGCACCAGTGGTATCCCTGAAATTTCGCTGTATCGCATGGCGAAGTTTGGCGTGGTACTGGATACATGGATGGATGAGAACGCGCTGGATGCCACCGCTATTCAGTGCTGGACTTCGATGGAAGAATACTTCGGTGTCGTGCCATGTACCTTGATGAGTATGAGCAGCAACAAGCTCAATCCGGCAGCCTGCGAAACCGATATTGTTGGCGCGTTAGCGATGTTGGCGCTGCAACTTGGCTCTGGTCGTCCGTCAGCTTTGGTTGACTGGAACAACAACTACGGCGAAGACCCTGATAAGGGTGTGGTGTTCCACTGCTCCAACCTGCCCAAAGATATTTTCGTGGAAGATATTCCGATTATGGATTATCAGGAAATTATCTCTAAGACAGTCGGTAAGGAAAATACCTACGGTACGATTTACGGGCGCGTCAAGAAGAATCCCTTTAGCTACCTTCGTATCTCGACTGATGACCTAAGTGGCAGAGTAGTGGCTTATACGGGGCAGGGTGATTTCACCGATGACCCGATTGATACTTTCGGTGGTTACGGCGTGGTACAAGTGCCGCGCTTCCAAGAACTGCTGGCCTACATTTGCGAAAATGGTTTTGAGCATCATGTGTCGATTAACCAATCGCATGTTGCCAATATGCTTGACGAGGCATTCAACAAGTATCTGGGCTGGTCAACCTACCATCACAAATAGGCTGAATTTGAGGTGATGGAGGTAGGGAAAGGAACTTCTTTTCCCTACCGTTGCATTTAAAGACTCCCCTTTATCTTATCGTTCGCAATTTGATATAGATGGTCAACGACAGTCCGCTATTTGAGCGTTAGAATAGCCCACATGGGATCTATCTAGGAAAGACGAACCTCAATGAATGCTGCCAGCAGCCCACGCTTAGCGACCTCTTCATGGAGTTTACATCGCGCCCTCGGAATGACTTATCCAGATGCTCCCGGCAAGCCCAATTCAGGCTCGGCGGAGACTTATGGCTCCGGCAGCATCAGCCTTTTGGAGGTTCCGGCGCGGCTGGCTGCGATGGGCATTTCCGGTTTTGAAATCTGCCACTTTCACATTCCATCTCGCGATCAAACCTATATTAATGAACTGCGCCAAGCATTGAAGTCGGCGGGCGTTGAGCTGTTAACGATGCTCATTGATGACGGCGATATTACCCATCCTGAACACGGTCAGCGCGACTTGGAATGGATCTCGGGTTGGATCGAAACCGCAGGCCAATTGGGTGCAAAGCGGGCGCGTGTCGTTGCGGGGAAATCACAACCTTCGGCGGCGACACTCGAACGCAGCAAAGCAGGTCTGACCCAATTGGTAGAAGTCGGCAAGGCCAATAATGTTCGAATGATCACTGAAAATTGGTTTGACTTGCTCTCGACACCGAACGCTGTCCAACAGGTCATGGATGCCGTAGACATCGGTTTATTGGCTGACTTCGGCAACTGGAAAGGCACCTCGAAATACGACGATCTCGCCGCGATTCTGCCACGCGCCGAATCCTGCCACGCGAAATGTTCCTTTATCGTGGAGGGACAGCCGGATAGCGAGGATTATCTTCGCTGCCTCGATCTGGCGCGTGAGGCAAACTATAGCGGGCCTTATTCCCTGATTTACGATGGTGTTGGTGCGGATGAATGGGCAGGTATTACGATTGAAAAAGAGTTGGTGCAGCCTTATATCTAATATCGTGTCCGGTTCTATTTCAATTTTCAGATGGCCTCTTACCTCTAGTCATTTTCTATGGTTATCTAGCGCCCAATTGGTAGGGTTATGGTAAAGGTACTCCCCACGCCCACCATACTTTGCGCTTCGATGCTACCGCCGTGCATTTCCACAATTCGGCGGGCAATCGAAAGTCCTAGTCCTGTGCCGCCTTGTCCACTGGGACGTGCTTCATTGGCTTTATAGAAGCGCTCGAAAATGTGCGGCAGCGTTTCCGGCTCGATGCCGATGCCCGAATCTTGTACGATGATTTTGACGGTGGACTCAGACGTTTGCAGGGTGTCGATACTAATACGACCGCCTTCCAGTGTGTATTGGATAGCATTTTTGACGATATTGGTAATAACCTTACCCAGCATGAATTGGTCAGCCATGATAAACACATTGTCGTCGATAGGGGTAAATACAAGCTGCTGATTTTTAGCGTTGGCGTTGTTTTGCAGTGTAACCAGTAAGTCACGCACAAGCCCGTTGATGTCGATGCGGATCTGGGTGAGTTCCGCTACATCATCATCCAGTTTGGACATATCGAGCATGTCTTCAACCACCCGCTGCATATGGACAGTTTGTTTTTCCAGCGCATTGATATAGCGGTTGTCGGCTTCTTCTTCACCTAGTTTATGGCGCAGTAAATAAAGCGATGTGTTCATGATTGAAAGGGGTGTGCGTAAGTCATGCGAGACACCGGTCAGGAAGCCTTTTAGCATTTCAACGGTTCGCATTTTGAGCATTAAGTCCATCGCTTGCTGTTCTGCCTGCACCCGTTCGCTAATATCGGTCAAGGTTCCACCGATGCCAATTGGTTTGCCATCAACACTATAAACTTGTTGGATATGTATTTCGATTGGAATAGGAGTTTGGTCGTATCGAGCCAATATAATTTGACCACCAACACCACTCCGAGTAGCACTGCGAAAGAGATTGGCTAGTTCCTTAGCGTTTTCACGTCCCTGAGCGGGTATAAATCTCGAAAAATGCTTGCCGATACTGTTCTCTAAGGTATGACCTGTTAGTTGTAACCACGAGTTGTTTAAAAAGGTGATGATGCCGTTCGAATCAAGCTGGAAGATGACTTCATGAATATTGTTCACGACCATCTCGTATTTCTGATTACTTTCAAGCACTGCGGTATAAAGCTGCGCTCGTTCCACGGCGATACTGACATGTTCACTGAGGGCAATCATCAGGTTAAGGTCAGACTCGGTCAGCATTTTACTCTTGGATTCGACATTCATGATGCCGATGACACCGCCGTTATTGAGCAGCGGCACACAGACTTCGGAGGTAAGGGCGTTCATCGCATTGACGAAATCGGGATCGCTGCTTGTATCTTGAACCAGCGCCGGAATGCCTGTGCGGGCTACGCGTCCACAAACCCCGATTGAAATATCAACCGGGTCGAACATGATTTCATAACCGACTTGATGTTGCAGGTAAAGTGTTTCACCACGCAGTAAATAAACACTGACAAGATCATAACCGAAAGCCTCGGCTGTGGCTTCCACGATAGTCCGAATAGTATCTTTTAGATCGAATTTGCTGGAAATTGCGGCCCGTACCTGTACCAGCAAGCCCAATTCCTGTTCCTGTTTTTTGGCCTGCACACGCTCGGTGATGTCTGCCGATGTTCCGCCGATACCAATCAAACGGCCTTCAACATCGTAAATCCGTTGGAGTTGTACTTCTATCGGTATGTGCGTGTTATCGGCCTTTAAAATGCTGGTCTTAAATAGAATGTAGGGTAGTGTACTCTGAATAACTTCTTGTCCCTTTTGCCTTACAAAATCAAGTTGGTCGGGTGGCACATAGTTGGTAAAGGGCTTCCCCATACTTTTTGCGATGGAATAACCAGTGATTCGTTCCCATGCTTTGCTCAGGAAAACGATATTGCCGGTCAAATCCGTTTGGAAAATGACCTCGCGCACATTATCAACCACCATCTGATATTTCTGGTTGCTCTCTTCAATGGCGGTATATAACTTCGCTCGTTCCACCGCAACGCTGACCTGTTCGCCTAGCGTAATCAGCATATTCAAATCAGACTGATTAAATTGGTTGCCCACGCGCGATTCGACAATCAATGTTCCAATCGCTTCACCCTTGTTAATCAGCGGGATGCATATTTCGGAGGTCATTTCAGCTTCTGCAAATAGGAAATCAGGGTCTGTTGAAGCATCTTCAATCCAGATGGGTTTTTTACTGCGTATAACCCGGCCTGCTACGCCCGTTGTAATGGGGAATTGCTCGATGATATTCTTGTACCCAACTTGATGTTGTAAGACCATCGTGTCGCCTTGCAGCAAATATATACTGACCAGTTCATATCCAAAGGTATCTGCGGTTGTTTCGACAACACTTTGAATCATGTCCTCTAAATTGAGCTTGGTTGATATGGCCTCTTGTACCTGTACCAGCAAGCGCATCTCCCGCGCTTTCTTTTCGGCTTGCACACGGTAACTGATGTCCATAATCGTGCCACCCCAGCCCACCATTGCTCCATCGACACTAAAAATGCGTTGAAGGTGAGTTTCGATAGGCACTAAACTGCCATCCGGTTTTGCCAACCTCGTCTGAAGGCGGACATCACTTTTAGGATCATTAATGGTCTGGGTCTGTTGTGATTCGTATAAGCCTTTAACTTCTGGTTCGTAGACGAATTGGGCAAAGTGCTTGCCGAGACTTTCTTCGAGCGTGTATCCAGAGAGTGAGAACCATGATTTATTGAGGAAGGTAAATTCCCCCTGCAAATCCACTTGGAAAATCACCTCGCGGATATTATCCACAACCATCTGATATTTCTGGTTGCTTTCCTGCACCGCCGTATAAAGTTGGGAGCGTTCCATCGCGATTCCCACATGCTCACTGAGTGTGGTCATCATCTCCAAATCATTTGTTGTAAGCCGCTGCGGGGCTTGTGTTTCGACATTGAGAACCCCAACTACTGTCCCATTTTTGAAAACCGGGACACAGACCTCAGAGATCAAGCCACTCATAGCGGGGATAAAATCTGGATCTTTAAGGCAGTCTTCCACCAGTACTGCTTGACCCGTGCGTGCGACTCGTCCCATGATGCCGTTGTTGATCGGCATTTCATTAATTGTGCTGGCATAACCCACTTGGTGTTGCAGGTACAGGACATCCTTGTACAACAAATAAATACTCACCAACGCATAACCAAAGGATTCGGCTGTTGCTTCCACTACAGTACGAATAATCGATTTGAGTTCCAGTTTGTTGGTTAGAGCTTCACGCACCCGAACCATCAAACTCAGTTCTTGGGCTTGCCGCCATGTCGAGTTATACAACTCTTCATATAGGATTTCACTCTGGTGCAAATCAATTTCGGTTGTTTGATAATCGGTATAAATGCCGCTGATTTTTTTCAACAGGGCATTCCATTGTTCCGGGGTAGGGGGAGTTGAGCTATCAACACCAAGTTCTATTAATTGATGCTCAAGTAATGGGTTCAACATCACTGTGTTTTCCAACATGCTACTACAATAACTTTCCTGAATTGTTGCGCTGAATACTATTATCTTAACATTAATCGGAACATTGTAATCTTAATTTTCCACTGATCTACGCTTCTGGCCTGTTATTTCATCCTATTTATCTGATAGAATATCTCAGTTGTAATCATTTCTACATCTCCTGTCCTCATACATTAACTATCTTTTACCGATCTGCTTCTTAAATAAGCAGCGCGCAAAAGGCAGGGGTGCGTAGAAAAATCCCGCTGAAAACTAGGCTGTTGATAGGAATGTATCGTGACCCAAGTAAGAAATGACATCCGTAATATCGCAATTATTGCCCACGTTGACCACGGCAAAACGACCTTGGTTGACGGTATGCTCAAGCAATCCCATGTATTCCGCGAGGGAGCTGCATCGGTTGAGCGCATCATGGACTCCAATGACTTGGAACGCGAGCGAGGTATCACCATTCTCGCCAAGAATACCGCGGTCCACTGGCATGATACCAAAATCAACATTGTCGACACCCCCGGCCACGCCGATTTCGGTGGTGAAGTTGAGCGCGTGCTGAACATGGTGGATGGTGCGCTGCTATTGGTTGATGCTGTTGAAGGACCGATGCCGCAAACCCGTTTCGTGCTGCGTAAGGCGCTGGGTTTAGGTTTGCGTGTGATCGTGGTCATTAATAAGGTTGACCGTCCCTTTGCTGACCCTGACCAAGCGCTCAACGATACATTTGACTTGTTCATCGAGCTTGGCGCAAATGACATGCAGGCCGAGTTTCCGGTGGTTTATGCGGTGGGTTTGGTCGGTAAAGCCGGTTATGCTCCGGCTGGATTACACAGCGACTTGACACCGTTGTTTGAAACCATCATCAAAGAAGTTCCCGCGCCGAATGTTGATTTCGATGCACCAGCCAAATTGCTGGTGACAACCCTCGAATACGATACCTATAAAGGGCAAATCGGTATTGGTCGTCTGCTGGAAGGCACGATGCGTAAGGGTATGCCTGCCGTCCGCATAACAGCCACTGGCGAACGCATTACCGGACGTATTGAATACCTGTTCACCTTCCGCAACCTCACCAAAGATGAGGTTGATGAAGTGCATGCTGGTGATATTCTAGCCTTTGGCGGCTTTGACCCGCTGGGTATTAGCGATACGATTGCTGATCCGAGCGTCACCGAAGGACTCCCACCGATTAGCGTGGAAGAACCCACTGTGCGAATGACCTTTGGTGTCAATACCTCACCATTGACCGGTCGTGAAGGTAAAGCGGGCTGGGGTACATCACGTCGTCTCCGCCAGCGCCTCTACGAAGAAATTCGTCACAACGTGGCTTTGCGTGTCATTGATGGGGATTCACCCGATAAGTTCATCGTCAGCGGACGTGGTGAATTGCACTTGGGTATCTTGAT
>JBBQLX010000042.1:0-41543 GCA_038328375.1 Aggregatilineales bacterium
TCAGGCCGTATTCTTAGTTAAGAACTTCGGTGATGACACCAGCGCCGACGGTCAAGCCGCCTTCGCGGATAGCAAACTTGGAACCCTTTTCCAACGCCACTGGAGTGATCAATTCCACTTCCAAGTTCACGTTGTCACCGGGCATAACCATTTCCACGCCCTCAGGCAGTGTAATCGTACCAGTCACATCCATGGTGCGGATGTAGAACTGAGGACGGTAGCCGGGGAAGAAAGCCTTGTGCCGTCCACCCTCTTCCTTCTTCAGGACGTACACTTCGCTCATGAACTTCTTGTGCGGCTTGATGCTGCCGGGCTTGGCCAGAACCATACCACGTTCAATTTGTTCACGAGTGATACCGCGCAGCAAGATGCCTGCGTTGTCGCCAGCTACAGCAGCGTCCAGTTCCTTGTGGAACATTTCGATGCCGGTGACGATGGTCTTCATGGTCTCTTCACGCAGACCGATGATTTCGATTTCTTCACCCTTGGTCATGCGACCGCGTTCGGCGCGACCCGTCACAACCGTACCACGACCCTTGATCGAGAACACGTCTTCGACGGGCATCAAGAAGGGCTTGTCGGTTTCACGGATAGGGGTGGGGATCCACTCGTCAACCGTGTCCATCAATTTAAGGATGGGCGCGTATTCAGGAGCATTCGGGTCAGTCGAAGCCGATTCGTTAGCGATCAAAGCTGAACCGCGAACGATTGGGGTGTCTGCCGCGAAGTCATAGCTTGCCAACAGTTCGCTCAATTCCATCTCGACCAGTTCCAGCAGTTCTGGATCATCCATTTGGTCGATCTTGTTCAGGAACACGACCATCGCTGGCACTTCCACCTGACGGGCGAGCAGAACATGCTCACGGGTCTGGGGCATTGGGCCGTCTGGTGCGCTCACGACCAAGATCGCGCCGTCCATCTGCGCCGCACCGGTGATCATATTTTTAATATAGTCACGGTGACCGGGGCAGTCGACGTGTGCGTAATGGCGCTTGTCCGTTTCGTATTCAACGTGACGGATGTTGATGGTGATACCGCGCGCTTTTTCTTCGGGCGCGTTGTCAATATCGGCATAATTCATGCGCGCGGCTTGCCCCTTTAGCCCCAACACCTTGGTGATGGTGGCGGTCAGAGTGGTTTTGCCGTGGTCAACATGACCGATAGTGCCGATATTGACATGGGGTTTGTTACGTTCAAACTTAGCCATTGTCTTTCAATCCTTTTCTGCGATACATTTCACGATACTTTGACAGTGTAGGGAACACATGAAGCGTTCCCTAACGGATTAACTTGCTTAACGCCCGCTCTTGACGACTTCTTCGGCAATGTGGGCGGGTGCAACCGCGTACTTCTCGAATTCCATGCTGAAACTGCCGCGTCCCTGTGTCAGGTTACGGATGCTCGTTGCATACCCGAACATTTCACCCAACGGTACGTTCGCACGGATGGAGGTTGCTCCACCACCACGCGGATCCATACCGAAGATGATGCCGCGTCGTGCCGACAGGTCGCCGACAATGGTGCCAGTGTATTCTTCCGGCACTGAAACTTCGACTTTCATCGTCGGTTCCAGCAGCACCGGGCCACCCTTTTGCACACCTTCCTTCAAGCACATCGAACCAGCAATCTTGAAGGCCATTTCGCTCGAGTCAACATCATGGAAAGCGCCGTCTACTAACCGCGCCTTGACACCGACCACCGGATACCCCGCCAACACACCACCCGCCATGGCATCTTTAACACCATTTAAGGAAGGCTTGACGAATTCCTTGGGGATCGTACCGCCGCGAATAGCGTCTTCGAAGATATTCTCTTCACCCGCTGCCAATTTCGTACGGTCTTCGTCGCTCAGAGGTTCAAATTCAAACACCACACGGGCGTATTGACCTGAACCACCCGACTGACGCTTGAACGTCGTGTCGATGCGAACAGGGCGGGTAACGGTCTCACGATACGCCACGCGGGGACGGCCTACGTTGGCCTGTACACCGAATTCACGCATCATGCGGTCAACCAGAATTTCAAGATGAAGCTCACCCATACCCTTGATCTTGGTTTGTCCGAGCTTGTCGTCCACCTCGATCTTAAAGGTTGGGTCTTCTTCTGCCAAACGTCGCAGAGCAACACCCATCTTGTCTTGGTCAACCTTACTGTTCGGTTCAATCGAAAGCTCGATAACCGGCTCAGGGAAGCTGATCTTTTCCAAAACAATTGGCTTGTCAGGGTCACACAGCGTATCACCGGTGAAGGTATTCTTCAGACCGAGGATCGCGGCGATGTCGCCTGCTTGTACTTCTTCAACATCTTCACGGCTGTCAGCGAACAACCGGACAATACGTCCGATACGTTCCTTGTCGCCCTTGGTGCTGTTCAGCAAGCCGGAGCCTGCGCGAACCACACCCGAATAAACACGGAAGAATGCCAACCGACCTACAAATGGGTCAGTCAGAATCTTGAACACCAATGCCGCAGTCGGTTCGTCATTGTCCGGTGCGCGCGACAATGGCTCATCCGTCTTGGGGTGAACACCCGTTACCGGAGGAACATCCAACGGCGAGGGCAGGAGATCAACCACGCGGTCAAGCATGGTCTGAACACCCTTGTTCTTCAGCGATGAACCACACAGCACTGGCTGGATTTTGCCTGCCAATGTTGCCGAACGCATCGCAGCTCTGATCTCATCATCATTGATGGCTTCTTCCATCAGGTATTTCTCGGTTAGGAAGTCATCATTTTCGACAACCTTTTCGATCATTTCCTGACGGCGAGTCTCAGCCTGTTCACGGTAAGCTTCCGGAATAGGATGGTGTGAAATATCCATCCCCATTTCACCTTCATAAGTGAGGAGTTCCATAGTCATCAAGTCAATGATGCCTGCGAATTCTGAACCTTCACCGTAAGGGATCTGGATCACGCATGGATTGCCATTCACACGTTCGATAATCATATCGACGCAGCGTTGGAAGTTCGCACCGGTGCGATCCATCTTATTAACGAAGCACAAGCGCGGGACACCATAAGTGTTCGCTTGCCGCCACACGGTCTCTGATTGTGGTTCTACACCAGCCACCGCATCAAAAACCACCACACCACCGTCGAGTACACGTAAGCTGCGCTGAACTTCAGCAGTGAAGTCTACGTGACCGGGGGTGTCAATAACATTGATCTGGTAATCATGCCATCTTGCACTGATAGCGGCTGCCGTAATGGTAATGCCGCGCTCTTTTTCTTGTTCCATGTAATCGGTTGTAGCAGAACCATCATGCACTTCACCGATCCTATGGATCATGCCCGTGTAATACAACACGCGCTCGGTGGTCGTGGTTTTGCCTGCGTCAATATGGGCAATAATGCCGATATTCCGCACTTTATTTAAATCGAGTTTCGCGCTCTTTGTAGCCATAACACTCTCAAACTACCAAACATCTCTCTGTAACGGACGCACTGTTTGTGCGCCCTTTGATACGAAACCTATCGGAAATGGGCGAAGGCGCGGTTGGCCTCTGCCATACGATGGGTATCGTCCTTCTTCTTAATGGATGTACCCTGACCAGCAGCGGCATCCAATATTTCACTGGAAAGCTTCTCAGCCATGTTCTTGCCGCCACGACCACGAGAGGTCTCCAGCAGCCAGCGCATTGCCAATGAAGTCGCCCGTGCATATGGCACTTCCACTGGAACTTGGTATGTCGAACCGCCCACACGCATCGGCTTCACTTCCACCGACGGAGTCACATTACGCAGCGCCTGCTCAAATACTTCAATCGGATCACGCTTAGCGCGTTCTTCGATCAAGACAAACGCTCCGTACATTATCGCCAACGCCGTACTGCGCTTTCCGCCGTACATCATACGATTGACGAACATAGTGACGTGGGTATTGTTGTACTTTTTGTCCGGCGCAACTTTGCGCTTTGCGGGACTATTTCTTCTGGACATAACGCCTCAACCTCTTATTTCTTCTTGCCAGTTGCAGCAGGAGCGCCAGCCTTCGGACGTTTGGCTCCATACTTGCTGCGGGACTGTTCGCGGCCCTTCACACCATCGGTGTCCAGTGTGCCGCGCACAATATGGTAACGCACACCGGGAAGGTCTTTAACACGACCACCGCGTACCAGTACCACGCTGTGTTCCTGAAGGCTGTGTCCTTCACCCGGAATATAAGCGGTCACTTCAAGCGAATTCGTCAGACGTACACGCGCAACCTTCCGCAAAGCCGAGTTCGGCTTCTTGGGGGTCATGGTCTTCACGACGGTGCAAACACCACGCTTTTGCGGCGCACCCTTACGACGGCGCGTGCGCTTCTGGCTGTAGGCGTTCAGGGTAAACTGCAAAGCGGGAGCTTTTGATTTGCTCTTCTTCGCCTGCCGCCCCTTACGCACCAACTGATTGATCGTTGGCATACTTTAGCTCCGAAATAATTAATCAATTTCCAGACAAGCAAACGGGCGATCTTCAACCACAGAACGCCCGCAAATCTCTCAGGTTAGCGAGCTTACCCTGTTTCAGGGTGCTTTCGCTGCCATTCGTTCAATTTCGGCGTTCTACATTGCCTCGTTGAAGTTGAGGTTGTGAGCCGTTCGGTTGCGAGAACAAATAATATCATTGGCTAAAAGCAGAGTCAAGCGGCAATCGTGCGAATTATACGTACCTTCTAAGCTACTTTATCCAAATGATTTGGTCATCTAACCTTATAATGACTTGATTACAAATCACGGTCTGTACTATATCCACTTCCTCACAGAACATATTATCTGTACAATGTTCGCTAATGGTTATCGAGTATATGATAGCACCCAATTGTAGCGACATGATATTGACGGTTGATGAAATAATACGGTAATGGTTTCATGACGGACGCGATGTATGCCGTCCGCCTGCTATCCTTCTAGCAATTTAATTTATCATCACCTAATTCGCAAGGAAACCCATATGCCCCACCAAAACACCGTCACCTTGCGTGACATCATCGAATCCGATCTCCCCATCTTCTTCATCCAACAACAAGACCCCGATGCCAACCACATGGCAGCCTTCACCTCGCGTGATCCTTCCGACAGACACGCGTTCGATCTACACTGGGCAAAAATCATGAGCGATGAAACGATTGTCAATAAAACCATTCTCTATAATGGCGAAATCGCAGGCAACATCGCCAAATTTACCATGTTTGGGCAGCCCGAAGTGGGTTATTGGATTGGCAAAGAATTCTGGGGCAAAGGCATCGCCACCCAAGCGCTGGCAGCCTTCTTAGATGTCATCCCCACCCGACCGTTATACGCCGCTGCCGCCAAGGACAACGCCGGATCACTCCGCGTCCTACAAAAATGTGGTTTCGCAGTTACAGGGTATGGTCGCGCCTTTGCCGAGGCCCGCCGCGAGGAAATTGACGAAGCATATCTCGAACTGAAAGAATAAATCGCAACCAGCTATAAAAATCTTTTACTCTAAAAGTCTTTGGGCGAAGCCCTATAAAATGACGCTGTGTTCTCTGCGTAATCTCCGCGTCTGCTCTGAAAGTAACCCACCTCATACGCCGTATTGCTCCCTCCATCGGTGTGCGATGCCTCCTGTGGATGGGGGGGAGGGTTGGGGTGGGGGTTCTGGATACACGACTTTCAGCTTCGGGTGCGATGTTATTTCATAGGGACTCTGCGGTTTAAATGTCTTCTACGCAGGCTCATTCTGCATCGCTTTTTCACCCATGTCGAGGAACCGCTCCAGTAATTGCTTACCCTTTATCGTCAGCCCATATTCGACTTTAGGCGGCATCGTGGAATAAACATTATGGACGATCATCCCCTCCATTTCGAGTTGATGCAGTATCTGTGTCAACCCGTGCGGTGATATTCCCCTGATTTCTCTTTGAATTTGGGCATAGCGACGCGGGCGACCATCGCGCAGCAAATAAGTCACCAATACTACCCATCGGCTGCCTAATTGAGATTCGCTTACATTTTTGACGGCAAACATATTATTGAATTCCGTAAATAATTTGAACAATTTTTTACAACCTGCTGATGAGATAGATTTTACTCCTTTATAGAGACTTTTCAAATAAGCCAATACAAAACCATCATGCGAATTCACAAATTCTTCACTGGCTGAGCGTGATGCTAACATGCTCCGCACATCCTCACACGCTTTTACCGCCTTGCTCCTGTCTCCATCGCTCAACAGCCGCCAACCCCTCTGGCGTGGATAACTTGCGCCTTAGCACTTGAGCCGCATAACTCGCGGTTGTCGGTTGTTGATGGGCATCTTGGGCCGAACCCTTCAACAACAGAATAATATGTGGGACAGCATCAAAATTCCCAATGTCCTCTAAGGCCAACAGTGCCGCCCGCCGCACATCCGCATCACTATCCTTTAATAACCCTACCAAATCCTCTGTGATTTTGGTGTCACCGATTTCGCCTAATGCCGCCGCCACATTCGCCCGCGGCCTCAGATTCTCACTCTTTATCGACTCCAATAATAACGGAATCGCCACCTCGCCAAATGTGCTTGCACCCCATGTTGCCGCCTCATAAACCTGATCGTTTTCGTCACCCATCGCCGCCACAATATGCGGCAGCGCTCGTATATCACCCAGCGGTGCGAGTACCTCAATCGCCAATAGACTCGGCATCACATCCCGCTCATCGAGTGCCTCAATCAACGCCTCTACCGCAGGCCGACCAATCAGTCGCAGCTCTTTTCGCGCCCGTTCATATTCCGTCTTGTCACCTCTCATACCAACCCGCACCAGATCAATCAAGCCGCGTACAGCATCTTTTCCACCTTTTGCACCCAATACATATGCCGTCACGACCCGTAAATGAGCATCATCACTTTTCAGGTAAGGAAACAATTCCGGTATTTCATATTCTTCAGCGATTTCATACAAAGCATAGGTCGCGTAAATACTAATATGTCGATTTATATCTTTAATGGCTTCAATCAAACTTGGCACGGCCGATGGATCGCGCAGTCCTTCCAGTGCCTCTGTCACCGAAATCCGCACAGGTTGCTGTGGGTCGTTTAACAAAGGAATGAGGTAGTGAGTAAGTTGAAAATCCTTATAATGTCCAAGTGCCTCGGCAGCCGCAGCCCGTACTTGCCAGCGATCACTTGATAGGGCATCTATTAACGCCGCCTTCGCGCCTTCACCTACAATCTCAGCTAACGCAAATCCCACTTCGTTAATGTCAACGAATTCGTTACTGCCCAATCGTTCAAATAATATTGTCATCATCTCCGGTGAACGAACCGCTTCTCTCAACTCGGCATCAATCAACTGCCGGTTCCAATACGCCGCCTTGATCTTCCGCATAATCGCTTCAATCTCTGCCTCAACCATTCTGACCAGCCTTTCGTAGGGACGCGATACATCGCGTCCGCTGCTACTGTACAAAATGTTCTCGCCATAAACATATTCTACGTTAGGTTTACTTTTGGTTAACCCGACAAACCCTTTCCCAACCATCCATGAACCTGTACCACCTGCCGCCTCCCTCAAATTGGTTAGCGCCAACCCCACCAAAGAGTTACAAAATGTTCTTCCAAATGTTAACCCATTCGCCTCGTAAATCGAATATCATATCAATGGGGCTGTAGGGGCGGACGGCTGTCCGCCCACTTCATATCCAACGCACCTTAACATCTTGCTCCACCGCCGCCGCAATTTTTCTGACCGTCACCGCCGCTGCATTTTCTCCCCCTCTGCCATGCAATGGAGAGGGGGGCTGGGGGGTGAGGATTTCTCCCGATGCACCTTAACATCTGCCAGATGTTGTAAATGTTACAAAAACCGATCTTGTCGCAACTGCAACAACAACAGCAACAGCAACATTTCATGCGCTGCCAATGACAATGCCGCCGCCACAAAACCACTTCCGAATCTGCCGCATTTGCAGCATTTTCCGCAGTTTCGGCATCTTGCTCCCTCAAATCTGCCATAAAACGGCATGTCGCAAATGCAGTTTTTGCAGTTTCCGCATCAATAACCGAAACAAAAAGGAGCGCTTTCGCACCCCTTTCGCATTTTTCTATCGACAAATGACTATGGATTACTGACTTACTTTGTACTCGGCACTTTTCTCGTACTGTACCTTGCCGTCCACATCCCACGTATCCACAATCGCGAAAATCGTCGCGTCTGATGGTCGTCCCTCGGTGGATGGAGTCTGCCGTGCGCTGCTGCCCGTCACGTACAGCACCACTTCGCCTTCGCCCGCGCCCACCGCGTCGAACGCCACCACATAGGCTCCCTTTGCCGCTCCTGCCAAATCCAAGGGTTGCAGGATGAGCATTTTCGGCCCCTCGGTTTTCGCGCTCTTAGCACTGGCAACCACTGTACCAATCACTTTTGCCAGCATCATAATAATTATGCTCCTCAAAGCACCAGCAAACCACCGGGGCGAGATGGCAAGGGAATAACATCCAAAAACAAATTTCTTCTCGTAGGGGAGGTTCTGTGACCCTCCCACATCATAATCATTTCGTGTCTGTCACTAAAAATGGTTTTCGTTTAAAAACCTGTATTCATCTAAAAGCTACCCTGCGTTCTTCATACCAGCCTTACCTTCGTCGGTGCGTCCCAATGGCAAGATTGAGTCCACATTGACATGGGGGCGCGGAATCACATGAACCGCCACAATCTCGCCCACCTTTTCACCGCTGCGGACACCCGCCTCGACTGCGGCCTTTACCGCTGCCACATCCCCGCGTACTATGGCTGTTACGAAGCCGCCGCCGGTCTTCTCGTAACCGACTAGCTCAACGCGCGCCGCCTTCACCATCGCGTCTGCTGCTTCCACCAGCGCCGCGAACGATTTGGTTTCGATCATTCCCAATGCTTCTGCCATTTTTTAGCTCCTTAATGCACCATCAACCAGCCGACCATATTCAAAACTCAAAAACTCAGTACGTGGCATTCAGTACTCAGTCCTACTTTCTGTTTGCTTCCATCCATTCTACCGCAAAGTCGATTAAAGAGCGCTGTTTCATAAAACGAACCGTCGCCTGCCCGACTCGCCCCTGTAGGATGCCCGCATGTTTCTCGTAGGCATCGCCTATCATTGAGAAATCGCTGTCGTCGAGATCGAGCATATCAAACTTCACCCACTCGCGCACACCATTCACCAGCACTGCCGAGCCTTCCACGACAGTATGCTTGCTCGGCCAATTTGCCCGATGCTCCGCCATATGCAGCGAACTATCATTCCCGTGACCAACACCCAAAAGCATGATGTAACCATCGAGTTCATATAATCGGGCGAGGGGTGAAGTCGGTCCAAAGTCATCCAACAGTTCATGTTCGCTCGTCAAATACTCGGCGTGAACACCTCTTGCACAGAACGACCCTACCGGATGATGACTCCGCAGCGTTCCCGGCCAAATGCGAAACAAATCCGCAATAGCCCCCATACGTCGTGGTGGAGAAGTCGTCGGATCAAAAGCAGGCATATTCGCTTGGATAATCGGTATCCATTCCGCTGGTCGAGGGTTTTGCTGCCAATTGGCGGGGTTTGTATTCTGGAGGGTAAAGCTTGGCATCATCAAGGTGCCACTTTCGCCCAACACGTTAATCAGCGCTTGAACCACCGCCTGCGCTCCACCGACTACCCAACCTAGCTTGCTCAGGCTGCTGTGGACAAGCACCGTCTGTCCCGCCTGCAATCCACATTGAGTAAATTGCTCGACGAGATTTTCAAGCGTCAAAGGTAAATAGGCAGAAGAAATCGTATCGGCTTCTGGCACATTTCCCCCTCAAATATCAAATCGATTTCCGGTTTGCTTCCATCCATTCTACTGCAAAGTCAATCAACGGGCGCTTTCGGATGAGTCGAACCTCTGCCGCTCCTACTCGTCCGCGTTGGATTCCTGCCCGCATTTCGTAAGTATTTCCAATCGTGTTGAAGTCATCCGTTTCCAGCGACAGCATTTTGAAGGACACCCACTCCCTAACACCGTGCACCATCATCGCCGTACCTTCATGGATGAACAGCTTACCCGACCAATTCGCCCGATTTTCAGCGAGGTGCAGCGATGTATTATTCCCATGATCTACGCCTAATAGCAGAATGTAGCCATCCAAGTCATATAACGTACCGAGGGGTGAACTATCCCCAAACATATCCAGCAGTTGATGGTTTCGGATTAAGGTAGCTGCCTTTGGCCCTCGCGCTGCGAATGACCCAATCGGGTGTGCGCTCCGCACCGTTCCCGGCCATTTTCGGAATAATTCTGGTATCACACCCATACCGCGTGTTGGAGTGATCGCTGGATCAAACGCGGGTGTATTTGCTTGGATAATCGGAACCCATGTTTTCGGTACAGGTGGATTATTCCAATTTGCCGGGTCGGTGTTCTGTGTGGTGTGCGTAGGCATCATCAACGTACCTTCCTCGCCCAACACCTGCAACAGCGCCTGAATAACCGCCTGCGCCCCACCCGCCACCCAACCCAGCTTGCTCATACTGCTGTGGACGAGTACGGTTTGTCCCATCTCCAATCCACATGCGCTCAACTCATCCACCATACTATCGACAGTGAGAGGTAACTCAGTATTAGAAATCGTCTCAACTTCCGGCATTTTTCATTCTCTATTGCTGATAATTAAGTGAGATAATCTAACTTATATCTGCATTGAAACAAAAATTTATTAAATTATCTTCCTATCTATGCGTCCTCTGCGGTTAAATTTCCTATTGCTTTGCTAGTTCATTCGTACCGTAAATCCAAAACGCTTACGTTATTTGGTTCTTCCTGATGTATACTACCCATGTTCGTGAGTCGTTGTAGGAGGTCTGCCATGTCCGGCGAAATTGTATTATTGGTTTTCCCATCACGCACAGTGATGACCAAAGCGCTTGACCGGATGGCTACGTTGGATTATATCGACATCCGGCGTGGGGCAATTGTCGCCAAAGCCCAAACGGGTGAAACCATTCTTTTAGATGATGATATATCGCCCGATCAAGGTGGCATTGCCGGTGGCACGTTGGGTGCTGCAATGGGTGCGCTTGGTGTTGCCCAACTGGGTGCCTTGGCGCTGCCCGGTGTCGGCGCAATTATCGCACTTGGAACGGCTGCCTTGGTTGGAGCGTTCGTCGGTCGCGTAACCGGACGATTCGCTGCTAACCGCGTAGACTTCGGTTTCCGCATTGAGCAGATTGAACATCTACTCTCAAAGCTAAAAGCGGATCACCCCGCCCTTGTACTCGACATGAACAATGCGGATCAAATCCTAGAACAGCTTAAAGAAGACCTACGCCCTTACAAATTTGAAGTCATCAAAGCACCTCAACCCGCCATCGCAGGCTGAAAGCCTAACCCCTAAAACGAACCTGAACATAAAGAAACACTGCGCTTTGTGGGATAGCTAACCACAATCGCATCTTCATGAATTCCCATCAAATCAGTTACTATAAAGCCTTGTTCCGCCTGTTCAAACACGTTTGAGGTTGCTTTACGTTGCTAATCTATAAACGCATCCAGCCGTTTGGCTTGGGATTGCTGTTAATTGTGCTGGTCGCCGCTGCACTGCGCTTGCTCAGCTTCCAATTTAGCCTCCCTTATGTCGATCATCCTGATGAACCCGCTTATTTTGTGGGTGGGCAGGAATGGCGTGGTGTCATCCAATCCAGTGGTTACTATGTGGGCATCCCTCCGGCTTATGTGGCACTGCAAACCGTCGCGCAACCCATCCTCGAATCCGTTGGACAACGGGGATTAGCCGCCACTACTCAATTTTTTCGTGCTGTCGTGGTTCTCATTAACCTCGCTACCTTAATCCTCATCGCCATAATAGCCCGTGCTGCCGCAGGAGATCTAGCCGGATTGATCGCAGGTGCGGCGTGGGGTATTGCGCCCTTAGTCTTAGAAAACGGTGTCTACGCACTGCCTGATCCCTTTATCTATTTTTTTACCGCGCTGGCTTTTTGGCTAGCGGTCGATTCATTCCTCACTCCTAACCATCATCGTCGCGCAATATGGAGCGTCGTTGCAGGTCTCGGCGCTGTCCTCATGAAGTATCCCGCCTTACCCGCGCTGATTCCCGGTATCCTCGTTGGCCTTTATTTTGCCCTTCGATCACCCAAACGTTGGCGTATACTCGCGCTGCAAATCCTCTTGATTGGTCTGACTGGTTTTTGGCTGGTTTTTATTTATGGTGTCGATTTCAATAATCTCCAACGCGAAGGCGCGATTGTCCAAAATCAAGGGTTACAGAATCTCTTTGATGTCAGCCGCGTACTCAACAATATCCTCCAAACTATTGAGCCGATTGGATTAGCCGTTTGTCTGATCGCGCTCTTGCTAGGAACAGCCGCCTACTTTTATGCTAAGAGTCGTAAACTGCCAACCATTTCGCTGCCTGTTGTTGGGCTGGGTTTAGCCAGCATCATTGCCTTCCCTTGGTTGGATAGCACCTATAGTCTGGTAAATCCCACCACTGTCCGTTATGTCCTCCCTGCTACTGCCATTGTTTGTATCATGCTCGGCCTAGCCATTTGGCAAATCGTACAGGTGCTGCAATCCTATAAATCCCGTTTGCCTCTCCTGCGTTACAGTGCTGCACTATCTTTTGCAGTATTGGGCATCGTGATTTGGCTTCCCCAATTCAATCAAGATTGGGCATTGGTACAAACCCGCCGTTTACCCGATACCCGCGTTCAACTGCGTCAGTGGTTTGATGCTAACCTTGACCCCGGCACGGTGATCGTAGACGAAAGTAACCATAAGACTTTTAACCCCATATGGGGCGGCATCCCGCATCGCCATTGGGTGGATTGGTGGGTCAGTGACAATATCATGGAGCATCCGCTCGCCGAGTGGCGTGATACTCGCAAAATGACTTACGCCGCACTGCCTTACGGTGAAATCGAATCAATGGAAAAAACGCCTGATGGTCAAGCTTATCTTGGTCAAATGCTTCGCCTGCGCGACTTCTTCGGCTCGTCAGTAACCGGCACACAAATGGCTTTCTATCGGCTGTGGCGCATGGATCACGAAACCGACGTGCAATTCGGTGACTCGATTCATTTGCTCGGCTATGATCGAAGTGCAGAAACTCTTAAAGTCGGTGACAGTCTGACTTTCCGTTTCTACTGGAAGGCCACCCAAACACCCGCCGATAATTACTCGCTCTTTATCCACCTGACACCTGAGTCAGAATATAAAGTTTTAGCACAGGCTGATGGTGCACCTGCTATAGCCGAACGTCCAACTCTCAGTTGGAACAATCCGACTGAAACCTTGATTAGCCCACCTTTTACCCTCACCGTGCCAGCCGATACAGCAGCCGGAAATTACCAAATCCACATCGGCTTATATAACTATGTGAACGGGCAGCGGCTCAATGTGCAGGGTGATACCGCCTACACGCTGACAGTACTCCCTGTTTCACAATAGTCGAAAAGGGATACAATCAAAGGCATATCAGGTACATAGGGAGTCATGATGTCGGACGAACAAGCCATCCGCCGGAGTGTAGCCGTTGCGCTGCGTCGCCAACTTGGGCAGGGCAATTCCCGCGCACTTATTGATGAAACGGTAGTCAACGCGGTTGCCGAAGGGGGCACGTTGGAAATCCCTATTGGTGCGATTGTGACACCCTTAGCCCAAAGCGCCGCTTTAACCCGTCGCATTAAACTCGTCACCGCTTCCGATGCTTATACCCATATGGAAGGTGACAGCGTTGCGATTGGCGCGGATCACGGTGGTTTCGCCATGAAAGAGATGCTAAAAGGCGAACTGCAAGCCAAATACACCATTGTCGACTGCGGAACTAACAGCACCGACAGCGTCGATTATCCCGACTTCGCGTTAGCAGTCGCCGAACAGGTCGCTAACGGTCGTGCATGGCGCGGCATCATGATTGACGGCGCAGGCATCGGTTCGTGCATGGTCGCCAACAAAGTACCGGGTGTACGGGCAGCCCTCTGTTATGATTACGCCTCGGCAGTCAACAGCCGCGAACATAATGATGCTAATGTGCTGACACTCGGTGCGGGTTTGATCGGTAACGCACTCGCCAAACAAATTGCCGAAACGTGGCTCAAAACACCTTTTGGGGGTGGTCGGCATGGCAAACGTGTTGAAAAAATCGTAGCGGTTGAACAGAAGTACAGTAACCAAAGCTAAAACGAAACATAGACGTTCTTGGTAAACCCAAGTTGACGATTAGGAATGAAGATGAAACGAGTATCGAACACCGAATTTGAACAAATGGTCAACGAAATCACGCGGCAAGTTGTGGAGAAGATGAATGTCTCGCCAGAACCTGCGCCAACCAGTAAGCCACCAGTGAGCGCCCCGACTGTTCACGCCGTTGATGGCTGTGATTGCAAGGATGGGCGCTGCGTCCGCGAATGTGCTGACCGTGTGAAGCACTTTGTTGATACAGGTGCAGGACGCATCACCTCTGGTTTGGGCTACATTCCGCGTGATTTAGGCATCGCACGTTTTATTGACCACACACTTCTCAAGCCGGATGCCAGCGCTGCCGAGATCGCGCAACTGTGCCGTGAAGCCCGCGAATATCACTTTGCCTCGGTGTGCGTCAACAGTACGAATGTGGCGCTGTGTGCTGATCTGCTCAAGGGGAGCGATGTTGCCGTGTGTACCGTTGTGGGTTTCCCGTTGGGCGCATCGCCTGCCGAAGTCAAAGCTTATGAAGCGCAGTTAGCGATCCAAAACGGCGCGACCGAAATTGATATGGTCATGAATATTGGCGTACTCAAAAGCCGTGACATCAAGGCACTGCATAATGACATTGCCACCGTCGTCAAAAACTGTCACGCCCATAACGTCATTTGCAAAGTGATCCTTGAAACCAGCAAACTCACCGATGAAGAAAAGGTCATTGCCTGCCAAGTTTGTAAAGTGGCTGGCGCAGATTTCGTCAAGACCAGCACCGGTTTTGGGGGCGGTGGCGCGACGGCTGCGGATGTTGCCCTGATGCGTAAAGTCGTCGGACCGGATATTGGTGTAAAGGCTTCTGGTGGAGTACGCAACCTCGCAGATGCTCAGGCAATGGTTAACGCCGGAGCAACCCGCATCGGAGCCAGCGCGGGTGTCGCCATCGTCAAAGCGGAGCGTGGTGAGACGGTTACCACGGCAGGCAAAGGGTATTAATGAGCGACCCATTTATAGGCATTGAAAGTGATCCGCTAGTCAGTGGTGGCGAAGCTTGTATTGTCCGTACCCGCATTCCAGTATGGATACTGGTTCAAGCCCGTCAGTTGGGAACGAGTGAAGCTGATTTGTTGCGAAGTTACCCAACATTGCGGGCAGAAGATTTAGCCAACGCATGGGAATACTATCGCTCACACCGCACGGAAATTGAGCAGCAAATTACGGACAACGAGGCTGCATGAAGTATGGTTCAATTTTATGCGGATGAAAATTTCCCACAGCCAGTTGTTGAACAACTCAGAGAATTAGGCATGATGTTTTAACGACTTCAGAAAGTGGCAAAGCTGAGCAGAAAATCCCCGATGAACAAGTATTAGCGTTTGCAACTGAAAACAATCGCATTTTGTAAACGCTCAATCGGAAACATTTCATCCGACTTCACAACGAACACCCAAAACACGCTGGCATTATTGTCTGTACATTCGACACTGATTTTGTGGGTCAAGCTCATCGTATTCATTTAGTTACAATTGACCAATCGGGGTTTGCGGGAGCGCTTATAAGAGTAAATCGACCTCTCCAATAAGTTCAACTGATTACTGTTCCTCAACAACCGGTTCAATATGAGTTTTGCGGCGGGATAAGCCGAGCTTTTGCAGAGCCATTGAACTGTAAGACTGCCCGTCCTCACTGACTAAAGGGAAAGCCTGCTGACTCATCGGCAGCTTCACCGTGAAAACCGTCTGCACATTGGGCGTACTCTTGACCTCAATCGTCCCACCATGCGCCTCGACAATCCACTTGGCAATCGACAACCCCAACCCCGCACCACCACCTGTATCATGGATACGTGTCCGTGACGTATCCGCCTGATAGAAGCGGTCAAAGACGTGAGCCAAATCTTCCGGTTCGATGCCCACGCCTGTATCGGTCACTTGCAAGATAGCGTCATTACCCGCATGACGCAGCGCCAACCCAATCTGCCCGCCATCCGGCGTAAACTTGATAGCATTACTCACGAGGTTAAGCAGGAGTTGTTTCAGGCGATCAGCGTTGCCATTCAAGCGTACCGCTTCGATTTGATGAATACGAACCAACAAGTTATGATCTTTAGCGAGTATACGGGCTTCTTTGAAAACCTCACCTACAACCGTGTCGAGGTCAATCTCACTCATTTCGATGGTCAGGTTGCCATAATCGGCACGGGCTAGCAGCAGCAAATCATCCACCATGCGCGACATACGAGCCGTCTCACTCTGCATAGCTTCCAGCGACACATCATCCATACCGTAGCGCTTGACTAGATCAAGGTTGCCACGAATAGCAGTTAGCGGTGTACGCAGTTCATGAGAAACATCCGCGACTAACCGACGCTGTGCGGTAAAGAGATGCTCTAGACGATCCATCATGCGGTTGAAAACGACCGTCAGCCGCCCCAATTCGTCCATTGGGCCAGTCCATGTGAGGCGGGTTTCCAAGTCTTTGGCAGTCGCAATATTATCGGCAGCTTCAGTCAGTGCTTCAATCGGCTTCAAAGTCTGGTCAGAGAGCCAATAACCTAAACCCACCGAAGCCAGCACTGCCAGAATGCCACCGCCAAGCATAAACAAGGACAAACGGTTTGTGGCTTGGTTCACGGTTTCCAGCGAATCCGCCACCTGAATCATGCCAAAACTTGCATCCTGTCCCGATATACGCAGCGGAACGGTCAATACGCGTACTTCGGCATTATTGATCTTGACGGTGGAAAATTGGGCAGTCGTACCAGTTAGCGAGTTGTCGTCAAGCGGCTGGGCATAGTCCCGCAAGTTGTCTGATTGCGCCCGTAATTCGTTACCGGTTGAACCATCCGCTTTTGGAGCCCAAACCTGAACCAGAATGTTCGACGCGCGGAAAATATCCAGTTGCGGCAGTACCATGACAATACGGGCTGGCGAACCGAATTCGCGCACTGAGTACGAATCACTGTTTTTGATGACTTGATCCGCCGTTTCATGCAGTGTCCCATCAACCGTTTCGATCCATGTCGACCGAATGACTGAGAACACGCCCAATCCAAATAGGATAATGACAATTCCCAACAAACCAGCATACAACAGGATCAACTTCTTACGGATGGTCATGCTATTTACAACTTAAACCTTCAACCCAAATCCGGTTGATAACAAACTGTGGTCGATAGGCAATCACGCGTTAGACCAACCGAATTGGTTTTATGAATCCGTTTCCTATTCTTCCTCACGCAGTACGTATCCGACACCACGCACCGTATGAATAACACGCGGCGAACTTTCGGTTTCAGTTTTCTGGCGCAGATAACGTACATATACTTCGATGATGTTACTTTCACCACCGAAATCGTAACCCCACACGCGGTCAAAAATGACGTCGCGTGTTAGCACCTGTCGAGGATTACGCATGAACAATTCAAGTAGTTCATACTCTTTAGCGGTCAGGTCAATCGGACGCTCACCACGATAAGCCCGATGTGTTCCAGTATCCAAGGTCAGATCAGCAAAGCGCAAAATTTCAGGACGTGAGGCAGGAACTGAACGGCGGAACAATGCCCGCACCCGTGCCATCAGTTCATCCACGGAAAACGGTTTAACCAGATAATCATCCGCGCCCGCGTCCAAACCTGCAACACGGTCTTTGATGTCATCCTTGGCAGTCAACATCAAAATCGGCACATCACTGGCGGCTCGTAATCGCTTACAAACTTCTAATCCATCCAACCCCGGCAGCATCCAATCCAGCACCACTAAATCAGGTGGATTATCGCGGGCAATGGTCAATCCGGTATGTCCGTCCCGTGCCACACTCACGCGGTAGCCTTCATAGATCAAACCACGCTCAATAAACTGGGCAATTCGTGCCTCATCTTCGATCACCAAAACACGTTCGGATGGCATCAAGCCACCTCCTTGAGGAGTGTCGTGCGCCTGCTGCACAGCAAGCATACTCCGCCGACACTATATATAAATCAACATTATGACCTGTATCATACACGGCATTGTTAAGAGAAGGATTAGTGTACCCATGAGAACCCACTTATTTGGGGGGGTGCTGCCAGCACAACTTGTTTTCCGGTCTGCATATCACGGATGGTTAATGCGCCACCTTCATGTGTTTCCCCTGCCACATATCGCCCATCAGGTGAAAGGACAGGCGACACCATAAAGCCACCATTACCGACAGCACTAATCGCTCCGGTGGTCGTGAGCATATCCGCGACGTTCAAAGCGCGTGGGCCAATAAGTGAACTTCCCAAAATCAGCCGCGCCCGTGACGCGACAATATCCTGCATTGTCACAATCCGCGCGGGCTGTGGAATGGCTGCGATCTTAACCGCCTCTGCCGGACGTGCAGGGTCAATCCGGTAAATAATCTGTTCGCTGGTATTCGCCCCATAACCTAAACCGCTGTTGTAAGCCAACACCAAACCGCTTTGGAGCCAGATAGATTTGCTGGCAACACCGATTTCTTGGGCTTCCAATGTATTCAGGTCAATCAGCATTAGCGCTTCAGGATAATTAGCAGCCGAACGCGTCACCAAAAGTCCATTAATGTTGGGGGCGAATACGGGTTGGCTAAAGGCGGAGGCTGGCGGATTATTGGGTGCGCCGTGTGCCAAAATGACCTTGGCATCACCACCCGCAGCAGAAACCACCCAGATGCCACCTTGAACACCGTCACTGTTGGGCAGCACGTAGGCAATCTGCCGACCATTGGGGTTATAGGTCAGGTCACTTGCGAACGGTGCTTTATCGGCTAACTGTTTGGCATCACTGACTACCGTAAATCCCTGCGACCACAACTTGCCATCACTGATGAAGGCGACATCGCGCCCAGCCGGTGACACCACATAAGCCGTCACATCGCTGGTGGCTTGTGTCACCTGTACGGGTGGGCTGCTATCATCCGGCAAGCGCCATACCTGTTGAACGTTATTACCATCTGCGGCTAAGAATGCTCCGGCAAACGTCAGGGCGATGCCGTTCACACTATCTTGCGGCACTGGCCCCCAGCTATAAGCCACCACATCGGCAAAGGGCAGCGGGAAACCTTCGCCCGTGCTGGGGAGAATCAAGGCCAACACACCACCACGTAAAGCCAAGATCAGCTTGCCTGAGGGAGCCCAGCGTAAGCCGTTTAGTTCCATAACGGTTTCGGTCACAGCACTGCTGCGCGGGGTATTCGGTGCAAGGCTAATTAATCGTCCACTGCCTTCCGGTACATCGGTATCGGTTTTCTGCGCCCCGAACAGCACCAGTGTTCCATCGGTTTGGGTGGTGGGCAGACTGTAATGCCACGAGTCATCGAGCAAGATGGTTTGGGCGTTACCGGCTGCTAGATTCATGCGAATGAGTCCGCCATCAGCAGGCGCAAACACGATCTCGCCGGTGCTAGCCCACGCCAAGCCAATGGATGAAGGTATAGCACTGGTTAAAATCAGGGCATTATTCTCACGACGATACACCCACCAGATATTACCCTCGGCCTCGGCTGCCAGATACGCTCCAGTAGGCGACCACAGCAAATTAACGAACAGCCCTTCGCGCAAGTCCGCAAATAAGGGAGTGTTCGGCGTGTTGGTATAGACCCGCGCTCCATAGGCGGTGGTGTAAACCACCATATCTCCGGTGGGCGACCAAGCCAACGTATCACCATGCCCGCGTGACGGAGGTAGATCGGCTGTACCTTCTTCGATGGTGGCGGCCTCTTGGCTGTAAATATTGAGGATGTAGAGGCCTTTTTCGGTGCGGTAGGCCAACCAATTCCCATCGGGAGCAATCCCAAAATCCACCACAAACGCATCGGGGGGCGAAACGGGCGAAACACCTTCTGTGCCGAGACCGATGCGCTGTATCTGCCCGTTGTTCGTCAGCAAATAAAGAGGCGTGGGCAAGTCCATTCCGTCTTGCGCCCGTGTGAATCCAACCATCGACAGCAGCATACAGAGCGCGAAAAAAAGTGTTCGGCGCATGATTATTTCCTCATCCCGTTATGGCATCCCTGTAGGACAAGCCACTGACTCATCTAATTAAGTTTAGTCGTTCTATTTCATCCCGTTTGATTGAAGTGTACCGAATAAAAGCCGAATAGAACCACCACTAAGGCGCAAAGTACTATTCCGGATTATTTTCACCTTCATTTTAGCTCATTTTTAAGATCGCTTTTGGAGAGCGAAAAACCTATCCAAGCGCTTGTATGTTGAGGGCGCTCACAGTAGACTAGATAATATGAGCTATTCAAACACCCAAACCCACCCCAAAAATCACTTACGCCCGAGCTTCATCATCAGCTTGGTTGTGATGGCTGTGCTTGCAGGTTGCACCTTTGGTTTTGACACCAGTACATCACCTATTACAACAGGTAATGGTGGTTCGACAGGCGGGAGTGTTGACCAAGGTGGGGATACGGCGCAGGTCACACGAATTATTGATGGCGACACGATTGATGTAAAGCTGGCGAACGGGACAACCGAACGGGTGCGTTACATCGGGATGAATACACCGGAAAGCGATCAGGTTTGCTACAGCGAGGCGACGCAAGCCAACAGCATCTTTGTAAAGGACAAATCAGTGCGGATGGTCAAGGATGTTAGCGACCGCGATGTTTATGGTCGGTTGCTCCGTTATATATACGTGGGTGATTTGTTCGTTAACCGTGCATTGGTCGAACAGGGTTATGCCGAAGCGGTGTTATACGAGCCTGACCATGCCCATTATGATGAATTTGTAGCGCTGGAAAAACAGGCCACCACCGCCAAGCGCGGTTGTCATCCCAGCGGGATTTTTAATGATGGTAGTTATACACGGTAGATGTTTGGTCGGCGGACACGGCATGCCGTGTCCCTACGAAATCCTCACGATTTCCCTTTTCACATTTATTGCACAATTTGCATATTTACCGCTGAAATGGCGGGCGGGAAGCTCGCGTATATCCGCTGAATTAGCACAAAATGCAGCGTGGTGGCTCGGCTAATGCCGCTGAGTGCAGCGGATTGGTCGCGTGTGTCCGCCGCTGTGCAATTTGTGCATTTGCATCGCGGCTGTGAGGGAGTAATCCGCCGAAAATGCAAATACGAAAGACCCAACGCAAAGGTGCAAGGAGGCAAAGACGCAAGGGGAAAAACAAGTTGTTCTTAGCACACAGACTCCGAGGCACAGTGACACAAAGGTAAATACAGAATAGCAGAAAACGTAGGCGAATGGGTTACCAAAATGTAACTCTTTGGGGACGAGTTTGTTAACCGTTTTGAGGGAGCAGATGAAGGGTTGCGGTTGAAAGAACGTTGGAAAATGGTTTGGGAGGAAATTTATGCGTAGATCAAATCCATTTCTCGTTAAGCAAATGTTCTGAAATTAAACCACAGTCAAACTTTGAACTTACCCGCAATCACAGTTTGGATTAACCCCTTAGCCTCACTAAATACTTCTTGTGAAATTTATCGCTTTACCAGTCTTGTAGATATGTGCTGCAAAAATCTGTACTCTTAGGCTCAATCTCACCTATTGGGAAATTCGTTGATTTAAGTTGGGGATGAATATGAAGTCTAAGGTTATCTTGTTAGCGGTTATGTTGAGTGTACTGATTTTACCTTTCAGCCGTGTTTTCGGCGCGGATGATAAAGCCGATTTGGATGCAGTTAAAACGTATTTATTAGGTAAAGCAAATGATTTAGCTGACGGTTCGAAGTTGTTGACCGAAAGCACCGATGCTTATTATGAACTCGCCAAAGCTGCGAAGTTTGATTACGCACAATTGTGGAAAGACAAGCAAAAAGAAGTCGCGGTTGCAATCGAAGCCGCTAAGAAGCAGTGGATCGTCATCAGCCCGTTTTACGAACAAATGGAAGGCATCGTGGCAGGTGTCCCCAGCCTGAGCAATTACGATGCGATTATCGACGCCTCACCTTCCGGTGAAGAAGACCCCGATAATGCTGTTGATTTCACAGTTGATCTGCCCAGCGGCGACAAATTAGAGAAACCCGGCGCATTGTTCAACGTGTTGGAATCGACCCTATGGGGAACCGAACCAAAGTATGTGAGCGATGCCAAGATTGATGTTGACGGTGACGGCAAGATTGGTTTCGGTGACGAACTGCCAGATGCGAACATCCTCAAAGGTACAGCCGATGCGTTGGCAAGCCAAGCAGCCGAACTTCTGAAGTCGGCAACCGCATGGGAACCGAACGAATCCGATGCGTTTACGGCGCTGGTTGTGATGGTTCCGACCATGAGCGAATACTTTGGCTCGTGGAAGATTTCACGCTTTGTCGAAGGTGATGATGCCACGGGTAAAAACTTCAGTGTGATCTCGCGCCTCTCGGATATTACGGGTATTCTCTCCAGCTTGCAGGTTATTTATGATGGTGTTAGTCCATTAATCGAAGCTAAAAGTCCTGAACAACATGAACAAATCAATCAGGGTTTGGTGGACTTGAAGGCGTTTGTGGAAGATATCTTGAAGCAGGAGAACGATGGCAAGCGCTTTAAGCCAGAAGAAGCTGACATTTTCGGGACGGAAGCACAAGACCGCGCCCAGACGATTACGGGTCAGATCACACAGGCGGCGGCACTGCTCGACATCACCATTCAAGAATAAGCTATTCTCATTTTCGCTCGATATTATCGCGGATGTGTGACAACAGGTTGCACATCCGTTTGGTTTGAAGAGGCAACGAGGAACAACATGATGAAGCGGATGCGCTGGACAATCTGTACAGTACTGGCATGTATGCTGGTGCTTTTTGCTTTACCGGTCATGGCACAAAGTGATACGCCACAGGCCAATGCTGAACAGATCCGCCAACAACTTTTCACCGTCCAAAGCAAGCTCATGCTCGGTGATACCACAGCGGCAACGACAGCAATGCAGTCCGCTTCTGATCTTTATAACAGCAGTTTAAAACCCATTTTTAGCAAATCCGTCCCTGATGTAGCAACATCAATTGATAAAGGTTTTAAGCAGGCGAGTGATGCGCTGCAAGCCGGTGATGGGCTGACACTCGCCATCGCACGGGGTGGCATTTGGACGGACTTTCTGAATGCCAGCAGCCAATTGGCGGTGCAAGCGATAAAGGCAAATGATGGTAAAACCGCTGCTGAATGGCTGCTGCTGCGCGAATTCACCGCCTCGACCAAGTTCAGCCGTCCCAATTCAGATGCGACTAAAGCGATACAAGCATTTATTGCTGGCGACGGTAAAGCTGAAGATGCATTGGCGGCGATCCACAACGACCTCCTCGACAGTTATCAAGCCCAGTTGACCACCAGCCTAGCAAATGCCGATGATGCTCACCGAAACGGTTTCGATCTGCGGCAGGCCGAAGAAGTCGGTTTAGCGGCTGGATACTTCAACATTCTGGCAAGCACTTATGCCGAGCAACGCGGCGATGCGGCACTCAAACAAACCACACAGGTTTTCAATGCGCTGGAACGGGTTGCCATCAGCGGCGATAAATACAGCTATGAACTCAACATGGAAACGGTGCAAGCCGCCCTCAAAGGTTTCCGTGCCGCGCCGTTAAGTGAAACGGATCAAGCACGGCGGGCAGGCCAGTTGATCCGCTTCGTTGATCTGGTGTCGATTGAATACAAGCGCGGCATCCGTGACGGCGTAGTCGTCAAAGATATTGAAATTCAGGAAGCGACCACCTTCCTTGAGGCCTCAACCGCCGCTTTTAATGACATTTCGCAAACGCTGGAAAAGCAGGATGTTGATAAGGCCAGCCGTGTAGCAACCCTGCTGGCTCAAATGAAGACTCAAATTCAAACTACGGCGGACCCCAATGCTTTGCAGGCCAGCGGCGACAGCATCCAGACCATACTTAAGGATATTGTTCCGGCAAAATGGCAGCAGGTCGCTAGCACGTCCGATATGGATGTGATTGTCTCGATACTCGACCAAATTCCGCTGGCTGTCAAAGGTAACCAATATGATCTGGCTGAGTCGGCAAGATTGGAAGCCTACGGTCTGCTCGAACTGGGTATGGAACAGCGTTTACGCGGTTTCGCACCCGACATGGCGGCTGAAATTGAAGGGTTGTTCTGGCAAGGCGGTACGATGCCGCACGACGCTGATGATGTGGGTACAGGCGATGGTGTGACACCCGGTTTGGCGTATCTGATCGCGACGCGTGCGCCATTAGCCCAGATCAAATCGACCATTGCCATCTTGAAAACCACCTTTGTCCAAGCCCAGCAAATTATGGATGCGGGCAAATCAACACCGACGATTGTCATTAGTAACTCGGCTATCATCGTCTTCCGCGAAGGATTGGAAGCAGTGCTGATTCTGGCCTCACTGCTGGCGAGTTTGCGGTCACTGGAAGAACGCCAATTCCGCCGCCCGATTATTATTGGTGCGCTTTTGGCCTTCGTAGCAACCGGCTTAACATGGTGGGCAGCGAACGCGCTGCTACAAACGATGCTTCCGCTAGGGGAACGGTTGGAAGCGATTGTTTCGCTGATAGCGATTGGCGTACTGCTGATTATCACCAACTGGTTCTTCCACAAGGTTTATTGGACGGGCTGGATGGCAGGCTTCCACAGCAAAAAGCGTAATCTGGTGAACGGAGTCGCTGTCATCACTGCGGGGCAGATGTTGGGTCTGATTATATTGGGCTTCACCAGCATTTACCGCGAAGGGTTTGAGAGTGTGCTGTTTATGCAATCGCTGGTGCTGGAAGCCGGCTTGAGCATTGTCCTTCAAGGCGTGGCACTGGGATTGGTCGGCGTGGCGATTGTGGGTGTGATTACCTTCACGCTGCAACGCAAACTGCCCTATAAGAAGATGCTGGTGGTCACCGGTGTGATGATCGGTTTCGTGCTGCTGACGATGGTCGGCAACACGGTACACGTCATGCAGGTGGTGGGCTGGCTGCCGATTAACCCGATTATCGGTGTGAATTTACCGCTGTGGATGGGGCAATGGCTTGGTTTGTTCGCCACATGGCAAGGCATCGGTTTCCAAATCGCCGCCGCCGCGTTCGTCATCGGCAGTTATGTCTGGGCGGAACATATGAACAAGGGCCGCCGCGAAAGCAAACCTGCCGTCAAAGAAGCCAAAGAACAAAAGGAACAGGTTGTGGTTTCGAGCGTCGAGTCACACGCTTAATCTTACGTTCTAAATAAAATACAGCGGTACTCGTTTGGTACTGCTGTATTTTTTTGTCTATTATCTATTGATTACTTAATTCATAAAAGATGGGTTGTCCCCATTCAAGTTGCGTTATCGGACTGTCGAGCTGCTTACTCAAATCAACCGTATCAATGTCTAAAGACTGGTCAATCGATTCATCACGTAGATAATCCGAATAGAATCCAAATTCAAGTGTGTAATCCTTGATTGCAACAACAGGTTGATCGTAAGTGATGTCATAATCAAACGCACTCACAAGTGGTATTTGTATGTCCAATTGAGTCTTATAATTGTAAGTGTTACCGATTGAAAGTTGCCAAGTATCCGTAGAGATACGGCAAATCTCTTCCCCACAGCTTAAAAATGCAATTTGATCATATTTGTACCAGAAAAAATCAATGTTGATGCTTCCTAAAATATAAATCGGACAGGATTGTGATAGTGGTACATGACACGTCCTACCACCATTACGATTTATATCTGAAGTGCCTTCAGGATATTCTGGTTGAATATAGATCAAGTTACTTTCATTGGGTGTGGTAATAGCATTTTCGAATGTCTGACCCGTTTGGGTATCCAAAAGAAACCATTGTTCGATCAACTTATAGCGAACATAGCGACCGGAATTTGAAAGATCAAGCAACTCCATCTTCCCTGTGTTCTTCACAATAAGCTTAGGTTCAGAATTCTCAAAAATATCCCAAACCCATATGCCCTGCTTGTCTTGATAAGCAATTGAAGTGCTATCTGCACTCCAAATCATTGGCATCTTTATATTATCGGAAAGCCATAAAGCATTTTGATGAGCAATGGCAGTCATTGTCATTGCTTGACCATAGCCATTATGTTCATAGTTATCGAACATGTAGACTGTGAGCTTGGTCGCTTCCTGCACCGCGACAAAGTTACTATCCGGTGAAAATAAAGCAGCTTTTCCAACTTGAGCGATAAGCCAACCACCCTCCCCATGTTCTCCAGTTTTGGGTTCAAGTGACAAATATTGAAAACCAAGTCGTTCATCGTCGAGCTTGAATACAACATGACTTCCATCATTTGATATTGCAAGCGGGTAGGTCTTTAGATCAAGTGGTAATACAGACCGATCCGGGTTTAATTGATACTTTTGTCCCGACTGGGTTGTGATAGTAAGAAAACGTTTTAAAGGATAAGCACTTGGGATGGGTTCATCAGGCTTAGATTTACCTCCGTATTTCAGTAGTAATGCTTCAAATTCATCAACTGGCAATGATAGGGATTGTGTTCCTTTGTTTGTATCAAAGCTGTAGAATTCGACTATGCCTGATTTAACGAAGAAGTGTGGTATATCTACGCCGAGGCCTGCGTCATCTGTATAAGTTCCGTTCCCATTATCTAATAAGGCAAAGTAACCTTCACTGCCCGCAACCCACTTTTGACCATAACCGGAATAAGTACAACTTGTATCATAACCACGCACCGCAGAGACAACTTCCAATGCGGGAGAAAATCGATCAATCGCCAGATACTTATTGTTCTGCCCTTTGAAATAATAATCCGTTTGTAAAATGGCGTTATATCCTCGATCATCGACCTCAACAACGTAAGCATGAACGATGAGATTGCTATCATCGAAGTTCTGAACAACAAATGGCCCACCACCACCACATGCTACTGTCTTAGGTATATTGGTAACTGACAATAAAACTATGAAGCAACAGATAAGAACAAATCGCATTTTTTACTCCTCATATATTTCATCAGCAAAGTATAGCCGCTTTAGAAGCTGTGAACTGAACCCTATTCCCACGAGTGCCATACTTATTTTAATATTTGAATTAAAACTTTCTCTCATCTTCTATCCGCACATTGAGAGGTGGTTGAAAGGCAAAATGGGGTAAAAATGATATAAGTAAGTATCATCGGGGCGGAACTATGCATCTTCGCAACCTTCGTTTATCTATTATTACTAGTGTGCTGTTGTTCAGCACACTGATGTTGATCGCGCCTGTATCAGCGGCAGCCGACGTTTGGGATGCGGCAAGCGGGATTCGCGTCGAAATGTTGGGTACACAATGGGCGCTGGCTGACCATGATACGACGACCGCATTCGAGCATCTCAAGAATGCCCGCACCCGTTTTGAGACCGACTTTCGCCCACAGATTGAAACCGATTTGCCTGAGCTTGCCAAAGAACTCGATGGCTGGTTCGCCGCCGCTTCCGACAAGATTACTGCGAATGATGCGGTTGGGCTGGCTTTGATCTCCAGCCGTTTATGGGTCGGATTGTTACAAGCGGGCGGCAGCATGACCTTGAACGCGCTGCAAAAAGGCGATGGCACAACCGCTAATATATGGCTGCGCTTGCGTGACCCACATCCTTCCGCCTCGACCAATTCGTTTCGTGCAGATGCCAATAGTGAAATTTTTGCGCTGATTGATGGCAAACGCAAACCCGATGACGTTTACAGTATCGTCCAAGCTGAACTGATGGACACCTATCAGGGCAGATTACGGGACACGCTCACCTTAGCTGGCGAGTCCTTAACCCCCGATGCGGCACTCTCATTAGCTGAACAAACCGGAATGGCGGCGGGTTACTTCGCTATCGTTGCACCGACTTTTGCTGTGGATAGAGGCGAAGCTGCGGCGAAAGACCTGCAAAGCGACTTCAATCAACTGGTGAGCGCGGTGGCCTCCGGTGATACCGCAACCTTTAAAACCATTCGCACAAAGATTGATACGGCATTGACGGACTTTAATGCCGCGCCGTTAACTGATATTGAACTCAGCCGCATGGCTGGACAGATGATGCGCTACATCACACTGGTTCCGCTGGAATACGCCAAAGGGGTCAAAGACGGGCAGATTATCACCGAGTCGGAATATCAGCAAGCGGTTGATTATCTGCAACAAGGACGCATCGCTTATAAGAATCTGAAAGCTGACATCGACAGCCGTTTGCCTCTCGATGGAGATGATCCTGTTGCGCCGCAGCTTGCCCAAATGAGTACCCAGCTTATCCAATTCGCTGATCCGGCTGAAGTCCAAAAAAGCACCTACGCGGTACTGCAAACCCTTGGTAATCGTCTGCCCGTTAAATGGCGTTCGCTCGACAGCCAAAGTGACATCGCGGCTATTCGGGGCGTATTGACACAGGTCAAAGCACAGGTTGAATCGGGTGATTATGCGGCGGCACTGGCAGCTTGTGTCGCGGCCTACGGTGTGATGCAACAAACGATGGGGCAAAAGCTGCTGGGGTTCGCGCCGGAAGTGGCGCTCAAATTGGATATGCTTTTCTGGCAGGGTGAACCGGGACAGCCCGGTCTGGCGGTGATGGTCGCCACGGGAGCCAGCATCCAAGAGGTTCAAATCGGCGTAAACCGCATCTCGGCAGCGCTGGCGGAAGCCGAAAGTGCGCTTACAGGTACACCTGCTCCCGGTGCGACAATTACCAACACGGCAATCATCGTGTTCCGCGAGGGACTGGAAGCGGTGCTGATTCTGGTGGCCTTGATGGGCAGTCTGCGGGCGCGTGGCACACAACCGATGCGCCGGATGATGATCTTAGGTGCGCTGCTGGCCTGTGTCGCGGCTGCGTTTACGGGTTGGCTTTTCAGCCGCGTGATGACGACGATTATCAGCCAACAAAATGAGTTGGTGGCGTGGGTGTCGCTACTGGCAACCGGAGTCATGCTGCTGATTACCAATTGGTTCTTCCACAAAGTCTATTGGAAAGATCAACTGTCAGCGCTGCACAACCGCAAAGCCAGTGTCTTAGCCTTAGGTGGCATGTTTGGACTGTTTACCCTTGGCTTCACCAGCGTTTATCGCGAAGCCTTTGAGACGGCGCTTTTCCTGCAACCGTTGATGCTGACCGCCGGAGATGGCGTGGTGTTGCAGGGGTTGTTAATCGGGCTGTTGGGTGTACTCGCTGTCGCAGTGGTGGTATTCCTGCTGCACAACCGCCTGCCTTACAAGCGATTGCTGAGCGTAACGGGCATATTGATTACGCTGGTATTGGTTAGCTTGGTCGGGAATACCGTTTATGCCGTGCAAGTGGTGGGATGGATGCCGATTTCGCCAGTGGGAATAGTCTTTATTCCCCGTTGGATGGAAGAGTGGTTCGGTGTCTATCCGACATGGCAGGGCATCGTTTTACAAATTGGTTCGGTAGTATTGGTGGTGGGCAGTTATTTCTTGGCGGAATATATGAGCAAGCGCCGTCGTGAAAAAGTATCACTTCAACCGACCGAACAAGCAGTCACATCACCTTCGTAAGAATTCGATCAAATACATTTTGTAAGGGCGCAAACTTTGCGCCCTTTTTTTCATGTGCGGGGTTTGCTCAGACTTTTGGATGCTTTGGCTGCCAGAGTTCAAAACGGTTGCCTTCGGGATCAACCGCCCAGCCAAAGCGTCCATAATCGTAATCTTCGACCTTCTCATCAACCTGAACACCCTTAGCGCGAAGTTGAGCTAACAATCCGTCCAGATCATCCACGATGTAATTAATCATAAACGGCGCGGTTGTCGGTTCAAAGTAAGTCGTGTCCTGCGGAAAAGGACTCCAAATCGTCATTTTTCCCTCAATACCATCAATTTTATCCCACTCGAAAGTAACACCACTCTCAGAATTGGGTAAGCCAAGATGTTCTTGATACCATGCCTGTAACTTTGCAGGGTCTTTGGCTTTAAAGAAAATACCGCCGATACCTTTGACCTGCGCCATAACGAACGCTCCTCTTAAATTAATAACATCAGTTTTGGAAATTTACCATCGAATCAACGTCGATTTCTTCTTCCGTGATGTCATAATCATAGAACAAGGGTTCACACGCGTCAAGCACATCCAGTTCCAGCAACTTTTAAAAAGCTGGAACTGGATGTGTCCGTTTTATGGGCGGTAAATTAACGAAATCTGTAGAGGTTAAAGCGCGCTGCCGATTTCCAGCCGAGGGTTACGGGTTTCGGTAGGCAAACTTGCTGGTAAATCGTCTGCCAGTTGGATTAAATGCTGGCTAATTTGAGTGATGGTTTGGGTTTGGAGCAAGGTGTTATGGGCGACCCGTTCCATACGCTCCACGCCAATGCTCATCTCGTCTAAGCCGTCTACCTGCTGCCGGATAATATCGTGGACGGACGTTACGGCTTTCTGTGCCGCGGTAACCTGCTCCATCAAATGATGCATCACACTATCGGCCTCAGTTGCCACGCCGACACCCAGAGCAACCTGCTCAAGCCCTTCATCAGTTGCACGGATGGCCTGCTTCATCGCCGTTTGGATTTCTTCCAAGATGGCGCGTACCTGACCCGCTGCCTGTGTCGATTGGTGCGACAGTGACCGTACTTCGTCGGCTACGACTGCGAAGCCGCGCCCATGTATACCCGCCCGCGCCGCTTCTATCGAGGCATTGATTGCCAACAAGTTCGATTGGGTAGCGATCTCGCTGACCGAGCCGATAATGTTATCAATACGTTGGGCAAATTGGGCAAGTGTGCGGATGGTTTGGGCGACGGTCATCACCTTTTCACGGATGCCACCCATCTCGTCCATCACCTGCTGCAAGGCCAGCCCGCCGCTGGTGACGTTATTACTGGCTTCGCGTGTGGTTTGGTTCATCGTCCGCGCTTGAGTCTGCATCAGTTCGCCAGTCGCCATAAATTCACCGAGCAGCTTATTGGTTCGCTCGGCTAAGGCCAACTGTTCTTGTACGTTGGTTTCTTGTTGGGCAATGGTATCGCGCAGCATCTCCGCTGATTCAGGCACAATTTGTTCACGAGGGGCTGATTTTTTATCTGGTTGCACAGTAACTACAGTGGTTTCGGCTGCGTGAGTAAGCTGCTGGCCGCGCCACAAAGCCGCTGCCCCTAAGCCGCATATCACCGCGAACCCGATCCAACTCGGTACAATATCCGGTCGCATGGCAACCAGCAATAAGAAGATACCCGCCACGATGACGATGATTAACAACCACTGTTGTGCCGCCAAAAGACTTTGTTTAGGTCGCTGCATCATTTGCGCTCAATTGTTATTACGAACACTGATTTTATCTTACGCCCACTTTGCTTTGTGGCGACCTTGAGTTTATCAATGTCTGTTAGTGATGCAATTATTTGGCGGCGCTGGTCTTGCGCTTACCCCGCTGGGCGGCAACTTCGACCAGTGGCAATTCAAAGCCAAAGGTGCTGCCATGCCCGTACTCACTTTCAAAGTGCATCTGCCCTTTGTGCCGTTCAATAATGGTTTTTACCAAGTGCAGTCCTAGTCCTGTACCATTAATTCCGCGTGTTTCCTTGGTTCTGACGCGGTAAAAAGGTTGGAACAAATCAGGTTGCTTATCCAACGGAATACCATATCCATTATCGGCTACGGTCAAGAGCGCGAGATTGTCTTTCTCTAGCAAGCGAACGCGGATTTCTCCACCTTCAGGCGTATATTTGACGGCGTTGGTGAGCAAGTTAATGATCGTTTCCGGCAAGAGAAAGCGATCACCATTGATGTACAGCGGTACATTCGGCTTTTCGAGTTCATAGCTTTGGTGCTTTTCCGCAGCTTGACCTTTGATTTGAGCATAGGCTTCGGTCACCATCTGCGTCAAATCAATCTTCTCAGCCGCCACTTCACGTCCGGCAGCAATCCGTTCTAACGTCAAAATATCGCGCGTAATCTTATCAATCCGCCCAATCGAGTCCACAATCGCGCCAATCTGTTCGTGGCTCCGCGCAGACAAATGCGCCGCCATTTCTTCAGAAAGCATTTGCACATAACCCGAAATCACACCCAGTGGATTACGTAGATCATGGGCTGCAATCCGAATCATCTGCGTTTTCAGTTGTTCCAGTTCACTGACCTGCTGGTAAAGGTTGGTAATTTCGATCAGGTGATGTTCAGTCGCCAAGTGCAGGCGGGCATTATCCAGTGCGGAGGCAATCCGAACCACCAGCACCTTGAGAAAGTCGAACATCGCATGGGTGAAAACGCCTGCTTGCGATGTCTGTACATTGATGACACCAAGCAAACGATCTTCCGATACCAAGGGCAGTGTCATCTGGGCGCGAGTTTCAACTACATTCGGCAAGTAATCGGGGTCAAGGTTCACATCGGTGATGAGTTCAGGGATCGCCCGTCGCGCAACCCTTCCCACGATGCCTTTACTGAGAGGCAAAGTTATACCAACCATCGAAGTTGGGAAGTTACCCACCACATGAACAACCCGTAGGTTATCATTTTCCAATACGTGGATCGCTCCGGCGCTGGCCTGACTGATTCCAATAGCTGCGTCTAGGGCAATCTGCAATACATGATCAAAGTTCAGGCTTTCGGTTAACTCCATATCCACCTGCCGGATGATTTCCAAGCGGTTGATGTAATCATTACGGTCGGCTTCCGTCCGTTTGCGAACATCAATATCGCGCCCGACAGACTGGAATTTAACCACTTGCCCACTGGCTTCGAATATGGGTGTATCTGTCCACTCGAACCAACGTAGGCTGCCATCCGCCAAGCGTATTGGATGCTCGTGCTGGAATGGATTTCCTGTAATAACTGCTTGCTTAATACGTTGCAAAATAGCTTGATGGTATTCAGGCGGCGTATCATCCAAAATGCTGCGATCAATAAAGTATTCACGCGGCTTTCCGTGGTAACGGCAAACCGATTCGTTCACAAAGGTTAGTTCACCATCAAGGTTGTAGCGGCTGATCATTTCTGAATGTTCTTCGACCATTGTCCGGTAACGTTGTTCGGATTGGCGCAGCGCTTCATCAGCCTGTTTACGCTCGGTAATATCTGTCAGGATACCTTCCCACACAACACTGCCGTCATCCAGTTGGCGTGGATGAGACTCAATCCGCCGAGAACGAGGTTCACCATTAATGATGACTGTGCCTTCCCACAGGAACATTTGACGGGTATTCAAAGCTGCTTCCACAGTTGCCATGTAGTTCGGTAAATCTTCCGGCACAATTTGCTTCTGCCACAAGTCGCCATCTTCATTGAGGGCTTCTGGCTCGATCCCTGTGACTTCTTTGCAACGTGGGCTGAGGAATTCAAAATATTCACGACCATCCGGCGTTTGTCGCCTGCGGTAGACGACACCCGGTATATTCGTCACAAGCTCATCATAGCGGCGGTTACTGAGGCGCAGCGCCTGTTCAGATTGTTTACGCACGTAAAGATGCTCTAAGGCGCTCGCGTAAAATCCTAACAACTCAAGCTGATAGTCTTGCAACGGCTCCTGACAAATGAGGTTATCGGCAGTCAACCAGCCAATCGGTTGTTCGCCGTTCCAAAGTATCGCCATCGCGTTCCAGCCCTGACCGATGACTTCTCCATCATCATACAGCGGTGTATTTTTGCGGATACGAACGCGTCTTTTCCCTTGAACCGAATCGCTCAACCAGCTTGAGAACCTTGACATGGGTTGTGCAAACGAGCGTTCGTCGCGTAACTTCCCGTGTTGATCCGTCCCAAAACTTCCTTTGATGAGATCTGTTTCAGCTTCATAGAACAGTAACCCCAAACGGTCAAAGCCTAGCCGGGTTGTTCCCAATTCAATTGAGCGTTTGCATATTTCATCAAAGGTATCCAGATCAGCCAGTTCAATATTAATTTCATTCAATGCCTGCTGATATTCTAGCGACTTGCGTGATTTTTCCTCACTCTGGCGCAGCGCTTCTTCCGCCCGCTTACTTTCGGTCACATCAGAGAGAATGCCATCCCAAACAATGCTGCCATCGTCAATCTGATAGGGACGTGACTCAACCCGCCGCCAACGACGTTCACCGTTGACGATGACTGCCCCTTCCCAACGGAACACTTGAGGCGCTTCAAGGTTCATGCGTACCAACGCGTCGTATTTAAGCCGATCCTCCGGCACAATTTGGTCGAGTAACAAGTTAACGTCCGCCAGAAGCGCGTCTGGTTCTAACCCCGTCAAATCTTTGCAGCGCGGGCTGACATACTCATAGTAGGCTTTTCCATTGTCGTGCCGCCGAATACGATAGACCATTCCCGGCATGTTGGTAACCAGTTGGTCATAACGACGATTGCTTTCCCGTAGTTTCGCTTCCGCTTCCTTCTGAACACAAAAATGTTCCAGCGAAATTGCAAGCAATCCAAGCAGCTCAAGCTGGTATTCTTGCAAAGGTTCCTGTCGGATGAGGTTATCAGCAGCCAACCAACCAATAACCTGACCGCCTTTCCACATTAAGGCCATCGCGTTCCAACCATGCCCTACAAGCTGCCAATTATCATACAGATCGACATCTTCGCGTACCCGAACGCGCTGCTTATCACGGATCGACTTACTCACCCAACGCAATCCCTCTGAAAGAGGATGCCGTATCTTACGCTCATCGCGAATTTGGCCTTGGGCATCCACACCATAACTGCCCATGACAGTTTCGGTCTCTTGGTCAAACAGCAGCAGGCCAATCCGGTCAAAGCCTAATTTGCTTTGTCCCAGTTCAACCGCTCGCCGATACATACCCTGAAGCGAATCCATATCACCGAGTTCAAAATTGATTTCATTCAATGCACGCTGATATTGGAGTGATTTGCGGAGCTGTTCTTCTCTGTCACGAATGGCTTCTTGAGCTTCAACTTGTTCAGTGACATCACGAATTAGCCCTAATACGCGTTTAACTTGTCCATCAGAACCCCGTTCAAACGCTGTGTTGCGGAACAGCAACCAACGTTTACTACCGTCTTTGTGAAGCAGTCGATTGGTGGTTTCTTGTAATTGGCCTTCATTTAGATTTCTCAGGATAGCAATACGTTCTTGGAAATTCACTGCTCCATCAGCAGGAACTGCAGAAGAGAGCAATTTGAAAAACATACCACTGCCCATTGCTTCAATTTCATCGCGCGTATAACCCAAATTAACGCCAAAAGGCCGGTTAGTGTAAACGACTTGCAATTCCTCAAGGTCGAACACATAAATCACGTCAGGAATCGTTTTGTGAATTTGCTCAACAAAGAATTGACTGTCTTTTAATTCTTGTTCGATGCGCTTGCGTTCACTTATATCCAGCGCTGAACCAAAAATAGTCGGCTTGCCGTCGATCTCGCCCCAATGAGCAACAATATCCAACCAGCAAGTCGAGCCATCTTTTCGAATAATACGGATTTCACTTCGGGGGGCTAATAACTGCCCGTCGGCCTGCATGTCGATAAAATGGGCTAGCCCTAGTTGATGATCGGGACGCATGAGCTTCAATACACTCATGCCAACCAGTTCATTACGCTTGTATCCACTTGCCACTTCCATAGCTGGATTGGTGTAAATCAGCGTGCCATCTTGGCTGATCAAAAATACAATCGAGCCGCTATTTTCGGAGGCGAGTAAGTAGCTTTTTTCAATATTTTGTCGGGCTCCTTCCGCCTGTTTACGAGGGGTAATATCATGCAGTAGACCATTAGAACCCGTAACAACGCCATCAACAATCATCAGTCGCAAAATTTGCTCGACCCAGCGACGTTCTCCATTAGCGGCTAGCACTTCATATTCAAATGTTGTTTCAGGTATCTTCTCTAGAAACTGAGTTGTATACCATGAAACGACTCGATCAACCCATTCTGGATGGACCACTTCGCTGAAATGTTTGCCGGAGAATTGGGCGGGTGTAAAGCCCATCACACGTTCTAGAGCCGAGTTCAGATAAACGAAAAAACCTTTGGCATCTGTGACGAAAAACACATTCCCTGCGGCTTCAACAAGGTCGTGATAGAAAGTTTGCAAATAATCAATTTCAACGTTGTCGGATGAGGGTGCTATTTCATTCTGTACTTCAGCCATGAATCCTATACACCTCTTAGTTGCCTGTAGTGAACCGCGAGACCTTAACCGAGGACACCCTCTACAGAAATTGTAAACTATTTCATTTCGAATTACATTAAACGTTTCGAAATTATTCCTCAATTAAGTACAGGGATATGGAAAAATAGTGATAAAAGTCATAGTTTATCACACCTTCAGCATGTGGTTGTGTGGGCATTTGGTAAGTGTTTCTCCATAAAGCCGTTATGGGCAGTCTTCCCTTAGGCGATTATAATCAGGCAATGATCAAAAGTTTTTAAGGATTATGATTTATGACGACTAATCAGCAATTACAGGAATCGGTACGTGCCAACCCGCAGTTAAATGCTATGCGCGCCAAAATCGCCCGCTTGGGTGCGCTGCTTTTTGACCGCCGTCTGACGGATGTAGCAGGTGGCAATATCAGCGCCCGTGTTGGAGAGTACGTATGTATCACCCCGCGTTACAGTGGCAGCGCCCGCCAATGGCAGCTTAAACCGGAGGACGTACTGGTCGCTGACAAAGATATGAATATTCTGGACGGATCAGGTGAAATCTCCCGCGAGTCAAAGGTTCATTTCGGGCTGCACCGCGAATTTGGCGAACACGGAACAGGTGTGGTACATGCCCACGCTAAAAATATATTGGTATTTGCCGCCATGAACCGTCCCATGCCACCCGTGTTGGAAGCCACACAGAAATTCGGTACAGTTCCGGTTGTGGCCTATGCTCCGGCACATGGTAACGGTCTGGCTGAAAGTGTCGCCGGTGGTATTCGCGGTAACGAAGCCCGTATCCGCAAACAAGCGGCGGGTGTGATTGCACCGTGGCACGGGTTGTTCGTCATGGGCAAGGATATAGATGCAGCCTTTGACGCGGTTGAACGGATGGATAACAATGCCTACTGCATCCTCATGTCGCAGTTGCTCCGCAATGCCGATATGCTGGATCAAGAACGCAACGCGCTGGCTGAAGCACAGGCCAATTACAAAGAATAAACACCCATTTGAGCAATGTAGGGAAAAGGCGCATCTTTTCCCTACGAAATAAATTACATTTGTCCCATCATCACCTCTTTAGATCATTTTTCTCCTGCGAAATCGCTTCTAATAAACCTCCGATGCTTTTTTGATAAAACTCAGACGTTTGCGGCGTATAACAAGAGTAATCGTTTAATATTGAATGTGGAGGCAGCAAATGGCTAACACTATCGTTCGCTGGAATCCATACCGCGAAATGGCGAACATGCAAAGTGCAATGGATCGGATGTTTGAAGACGTTTGGAAGGGTAACTTCCCACCCTTCACGGGTTGTACGGATACACCCGCACTCGACATCCATGAAACCGATACGGCTTATGAAGTGGCTGTGCCGCTGGCGGGAATCAACCCCGATGATATTCATGTGAAAATGCAGAACGGCACACTGACCATCAGTGGTGAACTGCCACAACCGAAAGTTGAAGACAATCGGAAAGTGGTGGTACAAGAACGTTATTACGGCAAATTTAGCCGCAGCGTCAGCCTGCCGCAGAGCGTGGATGCTAATAAGGTTGAAGCGACCTACGACAAGGGTGTATTAAACTTGACTCTGCCGAAGTTGCCAGAAGCGCAGCCCAAACAGATTTCCGTCAAGGTCAACGGCAACAAACAATTGTCGTCTGAGAATTAATCCGCTGTGGGGCGAGTGCCTCGGCTTACTGGATTAGCGGGGTGGTGGGTATAAACTCACCACCCCGTTTTTATTGTCTGCTTACTACTGATACAATCCTCATGAATAACCGTGTTCAATTCCAAACGAATCGGTTATGATTACGTCAATCCGTTACCTGTGGTGAGTGAAGATTATGAACCAACTTGCTAAAATCCCTCCCGTACAATGGGCGCTGTATCATCCGCGACTGGCTGCTTGGATTGTCCTATCATTGGGCATGGTTATTCTGCTGGTGGTGGAAGCTAAGGATGTTGGCTTGCTGGCGACTCAATGGCTGGCGTTAGTCGTCGCGACGGTTTTAGTCGCGGGAGCCTGTGTGTGGATTATTAGCTGGGAAGACTCGGACGAGGCAGTGGATGTGGTTGAAACATCGGCAGCCGACCCCAAAGTTACCGAGCAAAAATAACTGGCTTTACCGATAATTTAGATTATGAAACAAAAAACCGCTTCACTTGAAGCGGTTTTTATATTTAGAAACAGTCTACAGACTAATTGAACTGTGCTTGGAATGTCGCGCACAATTCGGGTGTGGTCGCGGCGTAGACGTAACTCAGGGTTTCGCCGTTGACAACTTTATCACCACTGCCGCCGCACGGTTGAATTTCGTTGACGGCCTGTGCCGAAGCACCGCCCGTGTTCAAGACGCAGCTCACCAAGTTACGCTGGAGCCGAGTGACATTCACCACAGCTAATACTCCCACTTTCGGAGCGCTGGGATTAGATGCGATATTCTTGTCGATATAGACCTTGGATGCCACCGCACCTACGCTTTGATAGCATGAGATCATGGTATTCAGCTTCGCAATGGCTCCGGCAGACACGAGGTTGCCTGTGAGCAATGAACCTGCCGCGCCGACCTTTGTGAGGGCATCGGTGATATTAGCTGCATCAGTTGTATCATAACCGGGAATATTTTGTGGAACGAACTGCTGTGCCGCCGCTGCATCGGTGCTTTTATCACCCGTTCCCGGAACAACCTGACAGCCCACCAGTGATGTCATTGCCACTGCCACCAATAGTAATCTTTTAAACATCAATCCACCTCCTCATCAGAAAAACCGTTTCCGGTTCATTATTATTGACCATCCACAGGCTTATGCTAGGGCATCAACGGCAACCTGTCATTCCCCACTTTCAGGGGTATTAGCGCTCAGCCAAGTCAGCCAGTAACTTGGCATGAGTCGTAATCAGTCGCTTGAGTAACGCCGTATCAAGTTCCGCGTCCTCTTGAGGCATCGCTTCGCCGATTTCGGTCGGCAGCCATGCGGCGAACGCTTCTGGTATTTGCTTGCCCTCGGCAATCGCGATAATCCACGACAGCGCTTCTTGGTCGTCCCATGTTACCTGCTGTCCATTTACTGCCAGCATGAAAAGTGCTGCGACCGTCGCGGTGCGCTTGTTGCCGTCAGCAAAAGGATGGTTACGGGCTACAGAATGCAGCAACACCGCCGCTTTCTCGCCCAGTGTTAGATAAGCATCCTCGCCAAAGGCACTTGCCATCGGACGTGCGGCTGCCGCTTCCAACAAGCCCATATCGCGCACTGCCCGCTTCCCCTCCACAATGCTGTGGATCGCTTCGCCCGTCGCTACCTGCTGGTTGATATACACCAGTTCATCGACTGTCACATAACGCATAATCGCCGCAATTCATTTTAGGTCAGATAAGACCTGTGATTATAGCTGGCGTATGTTAAAACAAAAACGCGGAGACAGTCTGAACTATCTCCGCGTTAGGGGTGATTAGATCAAACGCGTGTTACCCTTTAGGTGTAAAAGTTAGCAGACTAATACATGACTTACCATCTGCGCCAATGACACTAAAGCTTCCTGATCCTATGCCTTCATAGAAACCATTCATACCGATCATCAGCATCGATCCGTCGGTATTGAATTGGTTAAAACCAAAGATGCCATCTTGATTGGTCAAGGTATAGTCAATGCCAGCCACCGAGAAAGTGAAATTACCATCGGTCTGTGCGGTCAAGACAGCCGAATTCAAATCCGGCAGCATGGACTTATTTTCTGCCGCACACATATAGGCTGGCGCATCCCATGTGACACTGAAGCTGCTGCCAGCGATGGCTGCCGCATCTGTGACGGCCTCATCGGTCGGTTCAACGGGAACGGATGTAGCGGCGGCTGGCATGTTACCACCCATCAATTGACTATTGACGAAGCAGCCCTGCTTACTCCATGAGAGTGACGAACCACCCGGATAAGTGTTCACAGACACCATGAACTGATTACCTTTGCGATATTCATAGTAATCACTGCCATTCCAGAAGAGGGTGAAGGAAAGACCGCCAAAATTGATGAACATGTTCTGGTTGTTGTCATAGTTCACAGCTAACTGATCAGCAGGCGGCATCTGATCAGCATTGCAGCTTGCATCTGGTACTGGAATTTCGATTGTGTATTCACCGATTTGAATGGGCGGTTCGGGTGTCATCGGTGGCTGTTGAGTTTCTCCCGGTTTGGGAGTCGGCATCTGTGTTGGAACAGCGGTGTACTCTGGTGTCATCACCACGCCACTACAAACCAGATTATTCGCCTCGACCAATTTATAACGCACGGTACTGGTGGTGGTACAACCGCCCTCTTCATGACGAATGTATAAATACTCGATTTCACTGGGGCTGATGACATGGTATTTGCGAGTGGTTGTCAGGTTAACGCTGCCTGTCGTTTCGCCGTTGGTTTCCAACAGTTCGCGTGACATTTCCGACTCAGAATAGTAGCTCGGCACATCGAGCGGATACGGGCCACTGGCATCGACCTTGAGCCACTGTTGGTCTGCGGTCATGCAAACAGGCACTTTGGGTAATTCGTCCGGCTGATATTCACCACCCATACCACCGTTATCACCACCGGGGATATTGCAGCTTCCGCTGGAATTGTAGGTTGATGCGTTCGGATCAAGCACCCACAAACCGTTCACAATTTTTGCGCCCGGTGTGACCGTAATGGGAACATAGGTCGCTGTAGGAGTCTTCGTTGGCGGGCAAATCGGTGTAAAGACTGTGTTGGGATCATCATTACCACAGGTATCTGATGGAGGCAATGTGACAACCAAATCGGAATCATCCCGTGTGGGCAGGGGAACAACTAGGTCATCATCGTTATTCGGCAGAGGGATAACCAGGTCATCATCATTATTCGGCAGGGGTACAACTAAATCAGAATCGTCTGATGGCGGCGGCTGAGGATTATCCTGCGCCATGATGACCAGCGGCAGCGCGACTAGCACGACGACCAAAAACAGGGAAAGGCGGTGTATGAATTTCACAGTTGGTTTCTCTTCAAGATTAATTTACAGCGAGCGAATGCTGTAATTAAACCCTGAAACCCACCCCGAAACGTCCAACCGCTTGATGATCTTCTCGCCGTCCTTGCGAGGGATTGCCTCCCTAAGTCTTTCGATGGAGTGCTATAAATTGCTCATCCCCTCACAAACTTATTTCTCTTATCCTTTTATCTCCCTAAAACCTAACCCCATCCAAACCAAATTCTAATGCTCGACAAAGTCAGATTAGGGAAATGAGAAGGGATGAGGTAAAAATAGAGGGATGAAAACGACGAAAAAACAAGTGAGATGGAACGCTGGGGACTGTCATTAGAAGCCATCGAAGGCTTAGACGAACGACTGAAAGGGTTTTGGCGCGGCTACGGACGACACACACGAACAAAGACACGAGACACACGAGCCTACGGAGAAGCTTACCTGAGTGGAATGCTGCGGATGGAAAGCCGCCGAAATAGTGCCAGCATCGGACGAGCAAC
>JBBQLX010000043.1:0-41386 GCA_038328375.1 Aggregatilineales bacterium
ATACCAGCAAGTCGGCTTTATCTAGCCCTTGGAGTTGTTCTAGGCTTAACGGCTTCTCTGTTGCTTTCATTTCATGACTCTAGCTCGTTTTTATCTTTTTTGGTTCTTTTTCTCTACCTGAGTAGTTACGGTAAATGTGCAATTTGTGCAGTAAATGCAATAACAACTGCAATATCCGCATCATTTTGAGCATTTGGAAGCTAACGAGCGCCCGCTCGGTCTTTGTGCAAGCGGTTTTCCAAATAGACAGTTCCCATTGATAGCACTATCGTCAAGTTAGCGTAAAGAAACGCTAGCACCAACAACCCTTCAGGATAACGGAAGTTGTTACTCGAATATTGCCGTGTCAAATAAGAAATTTCGGGTACAGCAACCGCTGATGCCAAAGATGTATCCTTCAATAGAAACACAAAGTTGTTGGCTAACGCGGGTAATACATTACGAATAGCCTGTGGGAGGATAATGTAGTACATGACCTGTAGATAGTTCATGCCCAATGATCTTCCAGCTTCCACCTGTCCGCGCCCAATGCTTTCGATACCTGCACGAAAAACCTCGGACATAAATGCGCCGTAAGTGACTGCAAAAGCCAACATGATACGTAACTCAGGGTCAATATCACGGGTTCGAAGTACGGTGGTTGATATTTGATCTTCAGGCGTTCCTACTAGTCGTTGAATCAAGTCATCAAGAAATGGAATATTCGCATTATTTCCATTATCTGAGCTGCCGACTACAAAAGTGACAATAGCCGGTGTCAACACAAAGTTAAAAATTAAAATAATAACCAGTAACGGTAGACCGCGAAATAGCTCGACATATAAAGTTGATAAGTTGTAGATAACAATGTTTTTTGAGATGCGCCCAAATGCGACAAACAAACCGATAATTACCGCAACTACAAATGAGATTATTGTAATTCTGATGGTTGCAGCAAGACCGGGCACGACATAATCCCAGACCTTTTTGACTTCCGGTTGAGTCGCGATGCTGTAAATCACAAAGATGTCCAGTAAAATAAACAAAATAAGCCACGTCCTATTTTGCAGTAATTTACGCACAAAACCCTGCAAATTCACAAGTTGGGGGGGGCGCATCGGTGAATTGGGTTGCGGCTCAGTAAGAGAGGCCGAGGAATTCATTTGGGAATCCTTTTGTGATCATAAAAACAAGAGGTGAGCTTGCGCCCACCCCTTTGAAAGTTTTGCACTTATCGGTCGAACTATTTAGCCGCAGGCTTGAACCACTTCGTGAAAATTTCATCCCATGCACCACTAGCTTGCAGCGCCGACATTGCAGCGTTTACTGGATATACCAGTGTACTACCGGGAGGGAATGCGAAGGCAAGACCTTCAATGCCATTCAGCGATTCAGTCAAAGTCTTGAGGCCGCCTTGTGCTTCAATATAACCTTCTGCTGCCGGACGATCAACGACAACAGCGTCAGCGTCATCATTCTTCAAGGCTTCAATCGCCGCGCCGAAAGTGTCAAAGCTCTTGACATTGGCCTCACCGAAGAGCGCTTTTGCGGTGATTTCGTTGGTCGTGCCGATCTGTGTGGCGACTAAGAAATTCGGGAGTTTTTTCAATTCGTCAGCCGTGGTGAAACGAGTATCGTTATCACGGATGAGCAGGGTTTCGTCATAAGCCTGATACAATTGAGAGAAATCGACCGTCTTGTCGCGCTCGGCAGTATAGGTGATACCATCGGCGGCTACGTCATAGCTACCGTTGGAGATACCAAGTAGCATGCCGTCCCAGGCAGTTTCTTCAAACTTAGGAACACAGTTAATAAGCTTGCAAATTGCGATAAAGGTGTCGTAATCCCATCCTTGTCCTTTACCGTCGACAATGGCGTTATAAGGAGGATAGGAATTCTCCACGGCGATGGTAATCTCTTTACCACCCAAATCGGGCCAAGCAACTTTAACATCCGAATCCTGTGCAACAACACCCAGAACTGGAATCATGAGTGTTATCATCAGTACGATCAATAACCATTTTCTTCGCTGTAAACCCATTGTTATTTCCTCCATAGAAGACATGAGATAATACGGAAATTCCATGCGGAACCACGTAGGCAGGATTTTACCACGCAAGCAGAGCATAGCAACAAATTGATAGTGCCACAGCCATCGAAGCCGTTTTAGAGCTTAAATGAACAACACTATGGATAAGTTCATACACCATTATCGACAAACGGCGCGTCGTTGAAGGGGTTTTGGGTTGCTATATAATCCAGCTTTTTTGACCGTTGCAAGCCTTTAAAAGCGATTTCGGCTTTCATGGCTGTTTGCCGATTGGGGAACCGCCACGCAGCAATTAAAATTAGGGGACGACGCATTCTGGTATAGGCCGCACCTCGCCCATTATTATGCTTGAGAACACGTTGAGCCAAATCAGGCGTTATACCTGTATAAAGGGTTTTGTCGCTGCACTCTAAGACGTACATATACCATGCTTGCTGTGCAACCAAGACATAGTAAAAGCGACCGTTGATCTCTACAAAATCCTGAGCGCTATAACCCGCTTGAAATGCGGTCTGAAATGTATCGCGCAGTGCTAACCGCCACTCTAGAGCCAACTCTCTAGACGTTTCTTTCAAGGCGCTGATTTTTGCGGGTATTTCCGCTAGAAGAATGTTTTTTTGAGGGGGAATTGCACTGGAAACAGGTCGATTATTTACCGAACGGAGCAAATAAATTTCATCAATATTGTCAGATATTGAGAACCGTAGTTTGGGCTGTTTACGCTGACTAAGTTGTTTAACTCGGGGGTTATTCAGTTTCCAAATAATTTCAGCGCGATCTGAAGGTAAGCCAGCATTGATCCCATCGGTTAGATCACCGTAGAAATTCTCAAAATAGGTATTGGTAGCGCCACCAAGTACATGTAGGTTAAAGTTGGCATTACCTCTTTGAAGAGGATCAAATGTCCAGCCGATTTCCAGATAACCGTTCGCAAGCGCCCACTTACGCTGAAACTGCTTCAACTCAAAGCCAATTCCCTGACTTTGATATGCCGGGTGAACGGCTGCCATATGTGACCAAAGGAGCTTGCGATTGCTGCGGGAGGTTGGAAACATCAGTGCCATACCAATGAGCTTAATGTCATCGTAAGCACCTACAACCAAACTTCCCGTATTGACCATCGCGTGAAGCAAACTAGAAGGCACGGCATCGCGGGTAGGAATACCCCAAACCAGTATTTCAAGATTGACAACTTGCTCAAGGTCGTTGATTGATTCAATGCTACGATAATGAATGGTCAAGATTTACTTTCCGAGTGGGTCAGCCAGCAGCAATCCAATCAACGCCATGAGTATGCCAACATTGAGTGTGATAACTCCAATAAGATGTAAGGCTTGCGAAGTCGCATAAACGTCTACCAGTTGAAGAACAAAACTGATGATTATCAGGCCAATACCAATGACCACAGGCAGCCCACGTCGTTTTGACATGAACTCCGAGAAACTCGCAATACGGCTCGCTAGCCAACTGGACTCATCAATGCGCTTAAACATTATTTCTATCCCATCACGTTATCTGGAATTCTTTGAATCGCTCTTGTAAAGATAAAGGTAGCTGTACCGTTAGGATGACACCATCCTCAGTGTGTTCCTGACCCTCGACGGTTGCCAATTCAAAAAGCTGCGACACAAGATCACCCCGTTGATAGGGGATGCTCAACTTTGTTTTGCGAAGATAGGAATTAAGCACGTCTTCGATTGCAGCTAACAGACCATCAATGCCGACATTATTTTGGGCAGAAATCGGTGTTTCAGCTACGTAATGCTCACGACCAATTCGACTAGGTAGTTCACTGTTGGTCAACTGATCAATTTTGTTCCATACCAAAATACGAGGTACAGGCGGCATTTCTAATTCTGCCAGCGTGTCTTCAACACTCTCAATATGTTGTAGAACATTGGGATGAGACGTGTCAACTACATGCAATAGCAAATCCGCCTCAATAATTTCTTCAAGGGTCGCTCTAAAAGCAGCAATTAGATTCGTTGGCAGCTTTTGAATGAAGCCGACAGTATCGGTCATCAAAACATTGCGGCCTGATGGTAAATCAACCTTACGTGTCAGCGGGTCGAGTGTCGCAAACAATTGATTTGCAACATAGACATCCGAGCCAGTTATTGTCCTGAGTAATGTTGATTTTCCAGCATTGGTATAACCGACTATAGCAATGACAGGCACTCCGGCACGACTTCGTTGACGACGATATTGGCTGCGATGTGCGCGCACATGCTCCAACTCTTCTTTGAGCTTAGAGATTTTTCGGCTAATTTCTCGTTTATCAACCTCAAGCTGCGTTTCACCGGGGCCACGTAAGCCCACACCACCACTGCCACCACGCGCCGAACCACCGCCCGCTTGTCGCGCTAAATGTGTCCATTGTCGCGTTAAACGTGGCAAACGATATTCGTATTGGGCAAGCTCGACCTGTAAAGCGCCTTCCCTCGTGCGAGCGTGTTGAGCGAATATATCAAGGATCAGTGCTGAGCGATCCAAGACTTTGACGTTTTCCCCAAACTCACGCTCTAACTGACGTTGATGTCGTGGTGAAAGCTCATCATCGAAAATGACAGATTGGGCATCCAATTCAATCAACTGCTCTTTGATTTCCTCAACTTTTCCGGAGCCAATGTAGGTACTGGGATCAATCTGTTGCATTCTCTGTACAGTTTGACCCACTACTTGCATACCGGCTGTATCAGCCAGCATCGTCAATTCGAGTAACGAATCTTCCAGCCTTAGTAACGGACGAGCATTTTTAACCTGTGCGGCAACCAGTACAGTACGTTCTTTGCCGGGTAAGCTCGGTATCAATTCGTGCATATCAACACATCACAATTCTGTGGTTAATTTGAATCTTTTCTTTTTGGATACCAGTCTTTAAGTCTTTGCAGTGCTATTTCTAAGCGCTCATCAGAAATACCAAGACTGATACGAATATATTTTTCACCACCCGGACCATAAGCGCTACCGGGTGCGAAAGCCACATGGGCTTGGTCGAGTGCGTGGTTTACATACTTGTCACCATCGCCATCTTCAACTTGCGCCCAGATATAGAGAGAGCCTTTTGGTTTTTGTGCTTGCAAACCAATCTGTGGCAAAGTCTCCAAGATACGATCACGTCGGCGTTGATAGACCGCGTTTCGTTCGTCAATCCACCTTTGAGAGGTGGTTTCCAAAGCCACTATACCTGCCTCGTAGATAGGGCGGAAATGACCGCTGTCTACATTGCTCTTAACCTGTAAGAGTGTTTTGATGACATCAGCGTTACCAACTGCCGCGCCCAAGCGCCAGCCACCCATATTAAAGGTCTTGGAAAATGACATGAACTCAATCGCGCAATCCTTAGCATTTTTGACCTCAAGCACACTTGATGCTTTGTAGCCATCATAGGTTACGTCGACATACGGATTATCGGAGGCTAGAAGAATATCATGTTTAATCGACCAATCCACCATTGTTTGATAGAAATCAGGTTCCGCAGTCGCCCCGGTAGGGTTATTAGGATAATTGACCCACATGAGTTTTGCATGATCAGCAATTGTATCAGGTACAGCATGCACATCAGGCAGAAAACCTGTTTCCTGTGAAACGGGTAACCAACATACGTCAGCCCCCGCAAGCCGCGCACCCATGGAGTATGAGGGATAGCTTATATCAGGAACAAGCGCTAAATCACCCCGATCTAAATATGCCAAACTCAGATTAACAATGCCTTCTTTGCTGCCGAGGAGTGGCATTACTTCTTTCTCCGAATCCAGAATGACTCCAAATCGCTTTTCGTAGTAATGTGCCACTGCTTTGCGAAAAGCCGGTATGCCCCGATACCCTGAATATCCATGTGTATTTGCTTCGTATGCCGAATGTGATAAAGCATCTATAACGGCACGAGGAGGGGGTAAATCAGGACTGCCAATATCAAGGCTAACAACATCAATACCCTGCGCCTGCAACGCCTGAATTTTCTGGGCAATCACCGCAAAGAAATAAACGGGAAGATTATTAAGTCGTGCCGCATGTTCTGGCATGAATTACTCCATTGAAGTGTCGCTAAACTGCGTTCGGTATTTGGGCATTTAACTTTGGTTCTGAGTACGCCATGCGGTTTCGTCAGGCACTGCATTTCCCATCGGCACCATTATATGGAATATGCTACCGGGACATTGATTCTCATCGTACCCGTCACTCTCTGCCCAAATAGTGCCACCATGTGCATCTATAATACCCTTGGCAATGGGCAGTCCCAAGCCGGGACCACCACCTTTAAATTTAGTTTTGCCGCTTGAATGTAACGATGCGTCACCAAGTGCCGAGAAGCTATCAAATATATGCGGTAAATTATGAGGGTCGATGCCCACTCCATCGTCCATAATCATGATGTCGGTAAACCCCGGCAATGACCTACCCTGTACTTGAATACTTCTGCCATCCGGCGTGTATTTAACGGCGTTCATCATGACTTTTTGAACCGCTTGGAGCAACCGATCCGGGTCAGCATAAGTTGGCTCTGTTGGGATACTATCCCGATCAATCTTTATTTCAACAGATCGCATCGCGAATTGTTTTCGCACGTTCTTTTCAGCAGCATTAATCAACTGACTAAACCACACCGGCTGGAAGTGAAATTCCATAATTTTAAGATCAAGCAACGAGACATCAATAATGTCATTAATGATGTCCCGCAGTCGTTTTGTTCCGCTTTTGATACCGTCAACCAATACGAAACTTTGAGGGTCAACTGAAAATGCGGACAGCGTTCCGATCATATCCACATACCCCTCAACTAAGGTTAAGGGAGTTCGCAGTTCGTGGGCAGCAACAGCGATGAAATTTGATTTGCTCTTGTCTAGATGTTTGACCCGAGTCTGCGCTTTATGGAGTTGATTACGCATATTTTCCAAAAGTGAGTCATTTTCTATACTTTCCAGATTAATCATCGCTTCTGTGAATATGAGATCACTATCTGTTAGTATCGGAATCGCTTCTTCGGGCGAACAGGTTTGCAATACATATGACCACATGACTTGTTTTAGGGTTGCCAGCAATGGCAAAAAACTAGGAACTTCGCCATCTGTGGGCGTACTACGCCCCTTTACCCAATTCGTCAAAATCGCTGATATGGGGTCAAGGGTGTTGACCTGCGCTGCTTGAGCGAATGCGTCAAAAAATATGCGAACCGAGTCAGCGATTTGTAGTTTTACTGTTTCATCGTGCGAAAGCCTTGCAACCGCACTCTCAATAACCGCTTCAGAGTGTATTTCGAGCCAGTTTTGCAGACCACGCATGATATGTTTAGCTTCCCAATTCATACTTGCATCAATACAAAAACTTCACCATTTAGATAGGGACATTATAGGGTTGAGAGGCGCTTGTTTGCAAATACGCATCATCTAACGTTACTAACGAGTCGTGAATCGCATTATTTGCTCGTTCCGCATAGGCAATATAGCGATCTCGTTTGTTTTTAACAGGGTCATCCAATTCCGGCATGATGCCAAAATTCGCCTTCATCGGTTGAAAATGTTTTGGTTCGGCGTGGGTGATGTAGTGACATAACGCACCAATCATAGTAGTTGGCGGTAAGATGTAGGCCGACTTATCCTCCAAATGCCGTGCAAGATTGATGGCAGCCACAAGCCCTGTCGCAACATTACCCACATAACCCTCAACCCCTGTGATTTGACCTCCAAAAAACAAATCCGCACGACTACGCATCTGCATTGTTTGCTCAAGTAGAGTAGGGGAGTTAATAAAAGTGTTGCGGTGCATTTGCCCCATTCGTTCAAATTCAGCTTGGGCAAGACCGGGGATAAGTCGAAGAATCTGTTCTTGTTCACCCCACTTAATATTGGTCTGAAACCCAACGATGTTATACAGGCTGCCGGCTAAGTTATCACGTCGAAGTTGAACAACGGCATGTGGACGGTTTCCAGTACGTGGGTCTCTTAATCCAACCGGACGCATCGGCCCAAACGCCAAGGTATCTTCGCCACGAGAAGCTAATTGCTCAATGGGCAAACAACCTTCAAAGAAATGCGGATCATCACGTTCAAAGTCGCGTAATTCGGCTGTCTTTGCCGCCCGAATAGCCTGCACAAAAGCATCGTATTCGATTTTATTCATCGGGCAGTTGATGTAATCGCCTTCTTCCTCATCACCGCGATCATAACGACTTGCTTTAAAGGCAATCGTCATATCAATGCTCTCGGCTGTCACTATAGGTGCAATTGCATCATAAAAATACAAATATTCTTGTCCTGCTAGTTGGGCGATTGCCATTGCGAGGGTTGGAGCCGTCAATGGGCCAGTTGCAATAATAGTTGGCCCATCAGGAATAGATGTGATTTCTTCGCGAATAACACTGATATTGGGATGATTCTCGATTTTTGATGTTACCAAAGCAGCAAAAGCATCCCGATCTACAGCCAATGCACCACCAGCGGGAACGGCAGTTTGATCCGCGCACTCCAATAAGAGAGATTTTAGGGTCTTGAGTTCATTTTGCAAGACACCTGTTGCACGGTCAGCAAGTTTTGACCCCATCGAATTGCTACATACCAATTCAGACAAACGATTCGAGACATGCGCTCCTGTTGTTCTATGTGGGCGCATCTCATACAACTCGATCTGAAACCCGCGTTCGGCAAGCTGCCAAGCCGCTTCTGAGCCAGCCAGACCACCACCAATTATTTTGATTGTTGAAGTCATAAGGGACAACCTTCATAAACTGAGAAGACGAGCGAGCGCTTAGTTTAGGGAATCTGATGAGTTAAATCAATTCTTTTGCCAAATTGTAATAGGAACGTATTTGGTTACTGTAGTCCGTATTGGGAGGGATAATTCTTAGCGCAGATTGATAGGCTTGTGTGGCTTCGTCATAACGTTTTAGGGCAAACAATGCACCACCTAATAGTTCGTAGACGCGGAAATCCTCAACATTCATACCATCTTGCTGTGCGAGGTTTAATACGTGATTGATACTATCAATCGTTTCAGGATAAGCACGTTTTTTATAGTGGCATCGTGCGATTTGTTGATAGAGCGATAACTCCCACGGGTGATCGGGGTTAAATTGTAAAGCAGTTGCATAATCGGATATGGCATTATCATATTGACCAAGAGAGAAATGGGCATTCCCTCTCATTTCGTATACCCTTGACCATGTGACATCAGCTCCGGGTGGTCTTTTCGTTTGCTGTGTAAATTGTTCCAAATAAACCAACGCTTGTTTATCATGACCTTGAATACTAGAAAGAAGTTCAGTTATGTTGAGGATAGCCTCAGACATTGAGCCTTTCTCCGTATGCGAATTGGAAGCAATTTTGAGGGCTATTTCTGCGCTTTTGAGAGCTAAATCACTATCGCCGACAACGTTATAAATTCGGCTGCGCAGAATGTTTATTTGTACTAACCAGTAGGTGTCTTCAGTGTGCGGGTAGGTATCCGTAGCGCGATCTAAAAATGCAAGCGCCCGTTTTATCTCCCGATATTCATAAAATGCAATAAAACCTAAACGCTCATAGCAGTAGGCCGTCAAGTATCGTAAATGACTAGCACTAATTAATGCCTCATGAAAACATTCTTCTGCGCGGCTTACATTATTTTGAGTAAGGTATATGCGACCCTGTTGGTAATAAATCCATCCAATATTCGCATAATGAGGGTTTTGACTGAGCAGTTGTTCATATGCTTGCTGTGCGCGTACTGTATCCGCACGATCAGCAAAACCTACACTGGCTAATTCAAAACGTGAAAAGTGCGTGTCACCCCAAAGCTCTAGAAATTGATCTGATTGGGTGTCTAACTCCGCTTTGAGTTTTTGTGCAGATAACAAATCGTCAATTGCATCATCAGGTCTGCCAGCAAGCAAACGTGTACGAGCACGAAACATAAATAAGCTTGCTGCATCGTCAGCAGATAAACTCAATCGCATGAGACGCGCAATCATCACATCGGCTTTTTTAACTTCACGCCCGGTTATTAGAGTTTCAATTTGTTGAAATTCTTTCATAACACATCCATATATCTCTATTTATGTGTTGTGTATCTTGGTCATTATACCGCATCTGGGTGCTGTCAATGAAAAGCGCGACTTGTAAGTCGCGCCATCAATAGAATCATCAGTTGATAGGGGAGAGGATGATTAGGGTCTTGCCCCTAATATTATCGTTGCATTTTGACCGCCCAACCCAAAGCTATTCGAGAGAATATATCGCAATCCTTTAGCATCTCTTGCAATATTGGGAACATAATCAAGGTCGCATTCAGGATCAGGTGTCTCGTAGTTGATCGTGGGGTGGATGATTTGATCGAATAAAGTCATTGCACATGCAATTATTTCAATTGCACCTGAACCTGCCAACGCATGTCCCATCATACTCTTGGTAGAGCTGATAGCCAGATTGTAAGCCTGTTCACCGAACACTTGCTTGATCGCGAGTGTTTCCATCGCGTCATTAGCTTTAGTAGAAGTCCCATGGGCGTTAATGTACTGAATATCTTCAGTATTTACATGAGCATCATCTAAAGCCCAACGCATTGAACGAATAGCTCCGCGACCTTCTGGATCGAGTGCGGCAATATGATAGGCATCGGAAGATGATGCATGACCCAATATCTCAGCATAGATTTTAGCACCACGCTTAAGAGCGTGAGCCAAACTTTCGATAATGACAATACCACAGCCTTCACTGAAGACGAACCCAGAACGATTTGCGTCAAATGGTCGGCTTGCGGCAGATGGGTTATCGTTGTATTCGCTTGCAAGCGCCTGCATAGCGTCAAATCCGGCTATGGCATAATCCTGCAAAACCGCTTCTACACCACCTGTAATGACCATATCGGATCGTCCGTTGCGGACGAGTTCCGATGCTTCTCCGACTGATTGTGTACCAGCCGCGCAAGCGGTGGATGGTGCGTTAAGTGGCCCTAATGCCCTGAAAAATTTACTTACATAGTGGGCAGGCATATTGGGCAGGGAATTGATTAGCGAAAGTGGATTTGGCTTAATGTAACCTGAAGTCTTGTACTTGTAGGTGCTTTGTTCGGCCATTTCATGAGCGCCAAGTGACGAACCAATCACGACTCCCACACGTTCGCCTTCGGCTTCAATCTTTTCCGAACTCAGCCCTGCGTCTTCAATTGCCATACTTGCTGCCGCAACTGCAAGATGAGAAGCGCGTCCCATACGACGTGCTTCTTTGCGATCGATATAATCGGTTGGGTCAAAGTCGCGCACTTCTCCACCAATTTGAACAGGAACGTGATCTATGGGTATTGTTTCAATACGACGTATACCCGATTTACCGGCTTTTAGCCCATCCCACAAACTTTTTGCGGAGCCAAGAGCTGTCATTGCTCCCAACCCGGTTATCACCACACGGGGGCGACCATTTCGTAGTAATTCCACCTTATCACTCCATCTTAGTAGTCATTATTCGGGAAAGTCTTTAAGCCCTTTGCTTATCGACTGAATTACATCTCCCTTTACAGCCATGCGTGCTTGTCCGATCGCGTTTTTAATCGCTTTTGCATTTGAGCGACCATGTCCTATAATTACAACACCATCCACACCCAAAAGAGGTGCGCCACCAATTTCAAACGGATCAACTTGCTTGTAGACACGTCTGAAAGCTTTTTGAGCCAGTAAGCCACCCACTGTCGCGATGAGGTCGCTCTTAATCTCCTGCCGTATAAGTTTGAACAAAGTACTTCCCATGGCCTCGAGGGTTTTGATCGCGATATTACCTACAAAGCCATCGCTGACAATGACATCAGCATTTCCTTCTAACATATCTCGTGGCTCAATATTGCCAACAAAATTCATCCTCGAAGCTTTTAACAAATCAGTCGTTTCATGAATAAGTTGGCTACCTTTTGTTTCTTCTTCGCCATTCGACAACAAGGCGACCTTCGGATTTTGGAGACCCAACGCTTTTTGGGCATAGATTTGACCCATGATAGCAAATTGCAGTAACCATTCCGGTTTCGAGTCGGTATTCGCTCCTATGTCCAACATGATGATGGTGTGACCATTCATGACACGGATGATGGAGCTTAGGGCAGGGCGCTTGACCTTGTTGATACGCCGAAGCGTAAATAAAGTAGCAATGGTCATTGCCGCGCCAGTATTGCCTGCCGTAACAAATGCATCGGCATCTTTGGACTTCACCATATTCATTCCTACATGCATAGATGAATTGGGTTTGCTTTTTCCTACTACACCGGGCTTATCTTCCATCGAAATTGCTTCCGACGCATGTACAATTTCGATTTTCAGCCCTCTTGTATCATGTTTTGTAACCTCTGGGACGATGATCTTCTCATCACCAACTATTAAAATTGTTTCCCCAAATTCGCGTGCGGCAAGAATTGCTCCTTCAACATCTGGCTTCGGACAAGTATCACTACCCATTGCGTCGAGTGCAATTCGCATTGTTTTTCTCTCAATCTTTGTGTTGTACTGCTAACAAACGGAAAGAAGCATAACAGAAAATGCATTACTCTTCCACATTATGTGGTTTAGGGAATTGACACGTTTCGGCTCGTTAGTATAATGATGAGGTAGTTAGTAATTGGCCCCGGTGGCGGAACTGGCATACGCGCACGCTTGAGGTGTGTGTCCCTCACGGGTCGGAGGTTCGAATCCTCTCCGGGGCACTTAAGAATCCACTAAATCGGTGGATTTTTTTGTTTTAATATGATTGAAGTCTTAATTATTCTGACTATAATGTTTGCGCCTTGTTGAACTTAAGTGTAAACTGCCCTTATGATCGCAGTACTTGCCTAATCTTCATCTCCCAGCAGGAGAATAATTGAATGAACCAGAATATCGAAATTGCCTTAAAGCAAGCCTTTAGCTTAATCGAGGCAGGGAATTTAGAAGACGCAAAGGCAATTTTGCGGCCGATACTCGAATCGGAAAAGGACAACGCAGATGTTTGGTGGTTGTATTCACATGCAGTAACAGATGCTGATACAGCTAGATTGGCTCTTAATAATGTTCTCAGGATAGACGCGAATTATCCAGATGCGCGTGATCTGCTGAACCAACTTGAGATCCAGCAACAGAGTGAAGAGAATGATGACATTCTTGACATCGACAAAGATCCTGCATTTATTCCTGCGATGCCTTCTAGCGTTCCGGGCATTAAACCATTACCTGCACGAAGCGAATTAGCGAGTGCTAAACTGCGTGATGATAATGCCGATGATTTACCGGATGAGATGGTTGACGACGAAGGGGAGGAAGCTTTTTACCGCCGCCCTTTGTTCTATGTACCGCTCATTACCATATTACTCATTATTGCTTTGGCAATAGTCATCGTTAAACCATTTGCGGTTAACTCTCCGTCACCCCAGACAACTGAATTTCCCACTCAAATCCCTGTAGAAACGATTCAATCGAGCGCTTTAGAAATTACGCCTACCTCCGAAGAATTAAGCGCAGGAGCCGCGACATCAACACCAATTGAGAACACAATAATAGATGCAACAGCAACAGTGGGAACTAGTAGCGATTTCTCGGCTATATCAAGCGATTTCAGTGGGTTTACTCTTCAAACTGAAAACGCTATCTCGATTTCCGATACTAATTTAGGAAAGACGCTGAGCGTTAGTGTCTGTACCTCGGCTGGTAAAGAGTTGCGTGAATTGTTACCCAAAGCGATGGAGACACTCGCAAAAGCAAGTGTAAATTACACCAATCAAGTACAAGCCATATCAGCACGAATGCTTGATTGTAGTTCAAACACAACTTTGCTGTGGCTAGGATCAAGCATGGATGATTCCACTGCGTTTGCCAATGCAACGCTCAACGATAAAGATTATCAGGCCAAATGGAAACCCGTAACTGGCAGTTAAACGAGCTATTGGGCAGGCTGGTCAGATGGAAGTCGAATAGTAAAAACGGTTCCAGAATTAACTTTACTTTCGACTTCAATTATCCCATTATGGTTCTGGATGATGCCATAGCTCACAAATAATCCTAATCCGGTTCCGTTAACTTTTGTAGAGAAAAAGGGATCGAAGACTTTGTTAATTTGCTCTGCGGGTATTCCACAACCCGTATCTGTAAATTGAGTAATGATTTCGTTTTTATTGATCCATCCTTTTATATCTAAAACACCTCCACGCTGCATAGCGGCTTGAGCATTTAACACCAAATTCATAAATACTTGTTCCAACTGATCTTTGTTACCATACATTTGCAATTCTGTGGGAATGTTCAATCTGATTTGCATTCCTTCTTTCTCGAAGAACTTGTGGTTTAGACTCACTACTGTTTCGATTATTTTGCCAACATCCAAAAGTTCCATTTCCATACCGCTATTACTGCGCTTTCCAGCAAAATCGAGCAATTGATTAACTATTCGTCGGATACGCTCGACACTTTCTTGTGTAATCTGGATGGCTCGCACATCAATAGGGATATTATTCTGAATATCTTCCAACATATCCCCTAGATTTATACGGATCGGTTGAAGCGGGTTGTTGATCTCGTGTGCGATACTTGCGGCAAGCTCTCCAATTGAAGCAAGTTTTTCTGATCGTATAAGCATTTCCTGTGCCGATTTCAACTCGGCTGTTTTTGCTTCAACCATTACCTCTAATTGGGAGGAATACTTGATTTGAATCTCGTGAAGTTCGGCATTACGTAGAGCAAGTGCTGCTTGTCGTCCAATTCCTTCAAAGAGGCGTAGATGATTCTCGTCGTAGGCAAAATTAATATTGCTCGATGCTAACATCAGCATACCGAGCGATTTTCCGCCGTGCTGGAGGGGAACTGCAATACCACTTGTGAATTCATTGATAAGGCTTATATCGGCATGGTTCCAGTAAATGGAATTACCACCAACTAGGAATTTTTCGACCAATTTTTGATGCTCTTTATCTGTTATTGTGTGAGGAGCAATTCCTTTACTTTCTACCCTAAATTGCAGATCACTAAGCTCTTCATCAAACTTGTAAATTACGGAGATTGAGCCGGGTAATAAATCAAGGACTAAATACGGAACTAAATTGAGTAATTCTTCGACATTTACATGCTGGTTTAATGCTTCTCCAACACGTAATAGTATTTCCAATTCTTGGCTACGGCGGTGAAGAGCCTCTTCTAACTTATGTGAGCGTATTTTGCTATTTGCTCGTGCCAGTAATTCGCGTGGATCGAATGGCTTTTGCACAAAATCATCCGCACCTAAATTGAGTCCATAGGCAATATCACTTGGTTGCCGAGCTTTTGCCGTAACAATAATAGTGGGGATATTTGCGGTGATAGGATTTTCTCTTAAGGCTTGCAATGTCTCAAAACCGTTCATCTTTGGCATTTGAACATCTAATAGAATAAGATCAGGCATAAGCTCAATTGCAGCTTCGAGCGCTGAGGCACCGTCATAAGTACTATGAACCCTATAGCCTTCTCGCTCAAATATACGCGTTAACATAACTGTTGTCTGTACTTCGTCATCGGCCACTAAGACGAGCGATGCGGATTGGGGATCATTCATATTTATTTCCTAGCTGGATTTGCACATTATATGCATTGGTTGCATGATTTCTACACTATCGGGTTAGTAATGCGAGTGCTACAATTTGTATAATAAATAGTAAAGCATATAAGCTTCGCCAAATGCAAAAACGTTCCACTGTTCTTTACAATTATAGACGATCTCTTATTTTCGGCGCACTAGTTGGGCTGGCTATTGGCATTGCATTTGCGGCTGGCTTCGTTACACGCGGGTTTGTAGCACCGGGAACTGCTCAGGCTGCCGAAAGTCAGTATGCCTTACTCGGTGAAGTACAAACCTTAATTAACCAGTATTATTTGCGCGAACAACCGGATGAACAGCAACGAGAATACGGGGCTATTCGGGGTATAATTGCAACGCTCAATGATAAGTACACGTTTTTTGTTGATCCACCTGTTGCCGCAAGCGAATCGGATGTATTAGCGGGAACTTATGGTGGGGTAGGGCTGCAATTAGAACGTTCGGAAGATGGAAAGCTTATCGTTTATCCTTTTAAAGACAGCCCGACCTTGGAAAAAGGTGTTGAAGAGGGCGACGAACTCATTGCAATCAACGATAAACCTGTGGATCTAACCATACAACCGGATGTACTGGATCAGATGCTTAGGGGAGAAGTCAAAGATAATAACGGTGTTGATCTGACTATTGTCAAACCTGATGGCAAAAAGCTAACTGTATTTGTTCCTTTTGCTGTTATTAACATTCCGTCTGTTATATGGCGGGTATTGGCTGATACACCTCAAATTGGTTACGTCCAGATTACACTCTTTACCAGCCGCACACCACAGGAGTTAAAGGACGCTTTAACCGACCTACTAGCACATAATATAAAAGCGTTGGTACTAGACTTGAGAAACAACAGTGGGGGATTACTAAAAGAATCCGTTGACGTTGCCAGTCAATTTCTTGACGGCGGTGTTGTGGTATATGAAAAGACGAATTCGGTTGAAACCCCATTGAATGCCGCTTCAAATGGATTAGCGACGCAGATTCCCCTTATCGTATTGGTTAATCATGGCACTGCAAGCGCGTCTGAATTAGTATCTGGAGCGATCCGAGATCGGGAGCGTGGCATACTAATTGGTCAAGCAACTTACGGAAAAGGTACGGTTCAGCAAATTTTTCGACTATCAGATAATTCCTCGCTCCATATAACGGCAGCGGAATGGCTTACACCAAAACAACAACATCTCGATGGGCAAGGATTAGAACCTGATATTTCAATGATCCCTGATGTAAATGGTCGTGATGTGGAACTTGGTGAGGCAGTGCGTCAACTTAGTGCAATACTAGCAAAGCCCAATTAGCAGGTTTTTATGGCAGATATAAAAGTCATTTCTCGCAATCGTAAGGCTCAACATGATTATCATCTTGAGCGTACTTTTAGTGCTGGTATCGTTCTACAAGGTTCCGAGATAAAGTCTATTCGGTCAAATAATATCAATTTACGCGATGGTTTTGTTCAGGAAAAGAATGGGGAACTGTGGTTGATCGGTGTCCATATTTCGGCTTATGAACAAGGTCTCATGTTTGGGCATACTGATCCTATGCGACCGCGCAAGCTATTACTGCACAAAAAGGAAATCGCACAAATAATCTCACAAAGCCGTGAGCGCGGATACACTGTTATTCCCACAACGGTCTATCTTGAGAAAGGTAAAGCAAAGGTAGAAATTGCTTTAGCTAAAGGTAAAAAGGAGTACGATAAACGTGACTCAATTGCAAAAAGGGATTCTGACCGTGAAATCCGCCGCGCCATGAAAGAAAATTATCAGTAGCAATGAATCTGCCTAACTCTATCCGCGAGATTAATGCGCTTCCAGATAACGAAAAGCATTTGATTTATAAAACGCTGATACCTGATTGGTTGTTTACAGCTTTTAACATTGATCCAAATACACTGACTGTAGACAGAAATCCTGTTGTAAGGTTTCGTTGTCCAGAAGGAAGCAGAGCGGTTGAGATTTTTGTTAAACGTAATATGCTGGACAGTGATCCGGCACTTTACTTGAATATGGCTGATACTTTTAACAATCAATTACTAGTTTTACTTCTTGTTGTAAATGACATGGATTCACCCCGATTTGATATTGATTTTGATGACCAAGGTAATAGAACCCAATTGGGAACAACCAGTAGGAATTTACTTGCCGAAGAAATGGCAATGAAAGCTGGTTTAGCACCGGGGCAAATTAGGCGGGGTCTTCGCTCATTTAACCAATCCGTTCCCATTTTTGAAACCTTCGTTAGTCGAATGGGGCATGATCTATTTCTCATTGAACCCTTGGCCTATCATAATGCTTGGGTTTTCGAACGTTATGGGTTTAATTACATTCGCGGCTATAAAGAAATGTGTCATATCGACAGCGAATTTAAACCCGGTGGGGGACTTCACAGCAAACTTTCGAATAAATCAGTTTTCAGATCGGAAGAGTGCTGGAAAAGTGTTCGTGGGCGCTCATGGGCTATACATGATGGCATTTTAGGGCATCCGTTTACGGGTTTCCAAATGTATAAACGATTAGGAATACACGCAGGTATCTGCACTTTCCCCGATGCAATGTGGTGAACTCAGAAACATTATTAATCACAACTGAATATGTTCGACACGCATTAGACCAACTCATACAAGTTACCCCCAGCGAACACATCAATCCCATGCAATTTCTACAAATTGTTGAAGTTCGTATGATGGCTGCTGATTTCACATTTTTCCAGCAACCACATCAGTTTGCGCTCAATGATTTGTTGATTTCAGTTATACAAAGCCAATATGATTATCAACGAAGGCTGCATAATCTGCCTTCAGTTGAATCAGGAGATAGTCTGATTGCTGCCACAGCAATTATTAAAGAAGATGCAGCTACAGCTAATTCAGATCTAGTCGGTTGGACTTGGCTTTATTTTCATTATGTTGAATTTAGCCTGCATATATCACAGCAGAAGTTTTGTGAAACGGTCAATCTTGATGACCGCACAATACGCCGCTATCAAAATAATACAATTGATCAATTGTCAAAACATCTTATTCGAATGGAACAAGAAGCAAGGGAAACCCGTCGCAAACAGATGCTTTATTTGCAACTACCTCATCAAGGGGGTATTTCGGACCTTATAGAACGCGAGCAAGAACTGGAACATCTACGCAGCAGCAAGTCTAAGCACTTCCATATAATAGGCGCACCCGGTATTGGCAAGACGGTATTTGTAGAACATTTTCTCCAAGAAATAATCAACAATAATGAGTTGGATCAAATTGTTTGGTTTCAGTCGCCCAAAAACACAGAGAATATTAAATCTTATTTAAAAGAACGCCTGTTAGTCGAAAACGCCAACATTGATATAGCTGAATATGTTTTAATCAAGCGCGTTGCGATTGTGATTGATGACAGCGAAAATTTACACAAGGGTTTGATGGAATTACAGAATTTTCTACAAGAATTTAGTAACGCACACATCTTTTTAACGAGTCATATTTTTTACCCACTACCGACTTGTTTCCAAGTTAATTTGCGTGAGCTTTCACCTTCGGCAACTCAGGAGATATTGAGCAATTCAAATCTAGAGTACAAAGCTTATTTCGAAACCGTTGATTTTACTCGGTCAATTTGGCCGTCAATCGGCGGTAATCCACTTGCTATTAAATTATTGGCACAGAATTGGTCCATATTTGATATTCAATCTGCCACTTTGATGACGCTCAACCAAGTATTTTCTAGTATTTATGACTCTCTCATGCCGTCAGAACGTTTAGCTTGGCTGATTTTGGCGTTACTGACTGATTCCACACCGACCTTTATCAACTTATCTGAAATTGATTCACCGTATGTACATAACGATGATTTTATTATACTCAGTCGGCTATGTATCGCAACGATGATGCGTTTTGATAACCCTAAGATCGGTTTAACACTCTCAGCACAGCGATATATTCAACATTGCTATGAGTCTAGTTTTGAATCGCAGAACGCGCTTGCTACTTTTATGGATTATGTAAACTGGGATAAAGATAGCTCATCTGAATTGACTTTAGCCCTAATTGAATCTGCACTTTCAACAGATTGGATACAAATCAGATCCAATTACCTTTCCGAAGCGGCACATCAATTTTGGCGCAAAGGTATTCGTAGAGGCCACTATACAAAATGGCTTACGATACTAGGTAATTACTCTAGTGAACTTAATTCGGATAATCTTGATCTTGTACTCGGCTATGGAATCTGCCAGCGTTATCTTGGGCAATGGTCGCATTCGCATTCGGTATTTATGTCAATTGTAGAATACGCAGGCCACAATGGAGACTTTTTACATCAGGCTGAAGCACTACTTGAGTTAGCAATTTTGTTAAGGTATCAAGGTGATTACGAAGGTGCAATAGAAGCACTCAATCATGTGAGTGTGTTACCTGATTCCAGTTTAGATGCGTATACTCGAATTAGGCTCGTAATTGAGCGTATTGAGATAGCGCTAGAACACAACAATATTCTTGATGCAAAAACCTTTTTAAACCGACTTCCAGATAATGAACCTCGAAAAAATATCCTCCAGATTGAAATCTATGCAAAAGAACCTTCTTCTCCTGTAGAAATGGAGTATGCTGCATCACTAGGAGATAAACTTTTTTTCAATTTCAGCAACAGTGCATCGGTCACTGCGCGAGTCCATAATCTTATGGGGCGTATCTGGGAAAAAGGTTTAGATATTGATTCCGCTACAAATCATCTGTCGATTGCATTATCGTTACTTCTTGAACAAGATAATGATCCATTTGCACTAGCCCGGACACAATGTAACCTTGCAAGTGTGCTCATCAAAATCAATCGGCTAGCAGATGCACAAGAACTGCTTAACTCTGCCATGCACATTCAGCATCAAATAGGTGATCGAGTAGGTTTGGCGGCGACTATGCACAACAAACACGTTGTGGATAGAAAGATTGTCGGTTGACCGACTGCCAAAGTGCGTTAAAATGAAGTTACTTAAGCACCCATAGCTCAGTGGATAGAGCATTGGTCTTCGGAACCAGTGGTCGTGGGTTCGAATCCCTCTGGGTGCAAAAACAAAACTGGCATCAACTGGTTGATGCCAGTTTTGTTGTAATAATAGCGAAGGTAAAAATTTAATGTCTGAAAATTTCAAAAAGCGCGTTTTGTCAGGTATCCAACCATCGGGTAATTTGACAATTGGAAATTATTTAGGCGCATTGAAGCAATGGGTAGCTGAGCAGGAAACATATGAATGCTATTTCTGTGTAGTAGATTTACACGCCATAACCGTTCCACAGGATCCTATAAATCTTCGTGCTAAGACCAGAGAAGTTGCTGCACTGTATATTGCTGCTGGCTTAGATCCTGATAAAGTTACTATTTTTGTCCAATCACACGTAGCTGCTCATGCTGAACTCGCTTGGATACTTACATGTTTAGCGCCGATGGGTTGGCTTAACCGAATGACTCAGTTCAAAGACAAAGCAGCGAAGCAGCAACAAGATACAATATCGTCGGGTTTACTTAACTATCCTACACTTATGGCTGCCGATATTTTGCTTTATCAAGCACATGCCGTTCCTGTCGGTGATGATCAACGACAGCATCTCGAATATACGCGAGATTTGGCTCAACGCTTTAATCACATCTATGGAGACACTTTTGTTTTACCGGAGGTCATGATACCGAAGGCTGGGGCAAGAATCATGGGATTAGATAATCCTTTAAGCAAAATGAGCAAAAGTGACGCAACAGAAAGTCACGCTGTCTATTTACTTGACACTCCTAGCCGCGTCAAAAAAACTGTTATGCGCGCGGTTACAGATTCTTCAGGAGAAATAAGCTTTAGCAATACACCTGAACGAGCTGGCATAAACAATCTTCTTACCATTTATCAGAGTCTGGCACAACTTTCCCAAGAACAAACTGAAGCACAGTTTGCTGGTAAGGGATATGGCGATTTAAAGAAAGCAGTCGTAGAGGTTGTGAACACAACCTTAGAACCTTTGCAAAAGCGTTTTTCTGAAATTATGAATGAGCCGGGGTATTTGGATGATATTTTGGCGCGTGGTGCAGACAAGGCGCGGCTTATGGCAGATAAAACACTACAACAGGTAAAAGAAAAGGTTGGTCTCTTACCGACTAACTAGCTTAAGTCAATTAGCTAATGCTTGACCCTCTATCACTGAACTGCTAAAATGACATTTCCTACTGCTCCATTCGTCTAGAGGCCTAGGACGTAGCCCTCTCAAGGCTAAGACAGGGATTCGAATTCCCTATGGAGCATCTTCTGCCTCGTACCTTGATGTACGAGGCAGTTTGTTTTATGATCACAAACCTCGTCATTGAATATGAGTATTAAAAACTACTACACATTCCTGATAAGCCATGAAATTCTACTTTAGATGTGTTTTCTGAACGATTCTAAAGCCAATAGTCGCGTGGTAACACAGCGGGTCAAGATAATAATGGAATGATATTTGAGAGCGCTGATAAGCACTTACGAATGACCCACCAAACACTGCGCGTTCACCTACTAATGTAATATCCGTTAACTCTCCGTTTGTATCAGAATACTCGACCTGATCGTGTTTTGGCTTACTGTTCAAGCACCACTCCCAAACATTCCCCGCCATATCATAAACATTGAAAGGACTAATGCCATTACTATACCGCATGACGAGTGATGTCATTTTTATTTCACTCTCACGGGTATTACAACGATTTTTATCAAACGTGTTTCCCCAAGGGTAGATTCGGCTATCATCGCCCCGTGCGGCTCTCTGCCATTCGATTGCCGATGGTAAAACGGTGGTTGTATTTTGCTTTGAACTGAGCCAGCGGCAGAAAGCCATTGCATCATACCAATTTACCATTTCGCGTGGACGTTCATCCCCTTTAAAACGACCGGGCTTAGGTTCAGGGTTATTAACTCGCCAATTGTAGGCTTCCGGGGAAAATTCCCACCACTGGGTGTTTTTGTACCCATCTGTATCCTCACAGAAAAAGTGATATTGATTGTGGGTTATGGGATACTTACTAATTCTGAAGGCTTCGACCGCTACTTTTCGTTGTTGTACTTTCTGGTTTTTATCAATCTCATCTATCCTGACTTGTCCAGTAGGTATTTCGCACCATTCAAGTAAAGGTAATACAAACGGAGGCTTAATATTTTGCTTATTGCTGACCACAACAGCGGTTGGTTTTATTTCTTCAGGTTTAGAGACTAATTGTGCCAATTCATCTGGATCATAATCTGGAAAATCGCGCCTAAAAGCTTCAAAAGCTTCCAAACCCAATTTACGTGTTCTCGAAAGCTTTACAAGTTCAGAAATTTGCTTGTATTCTCGTTCAGCTTCACGTAAATATGAGAGGCGCTCAAGGGCTGTTTCAGCCTCTTGGAGCAAAGCATCTAGATTAATAAATCGCGACGTAAATCCACTTTCTTTTGCCTGTTTGAGCAAGAAGACTGCTTGATCAAACTGACCATTCTCCATTGCGGCAGCAGCTACACTAATAACATTTGCTGGATTCGTCGTTGGTGGTGCAACGCGCTCAGAGGCAATAGCCGATACAGGCAGGGCAGGGTGTTTGCGCCGTTCGGCGATATAGATTGAATTTAAGAGGACTTTGACAGCTTCAATAGTGATGCCATTTGTTAAGTCGACATATTGCGTATCTTTTATGTTATCCGGCAAATTGACTTCTTCGCGAATCAAGACCGGCACAATATGTTTACCTAAACTTTGAGCTAATTCAAACTCCTTATGACAATATTCTGAAGCGATTGAGTCTGGCGAAAGCAAGTAGACAAAACTTTCACACCAATCCAATCTTCTTAGGATTTCTTTCCACCAATTTTGTCCTGCGTATAATCGCTGGTCATACCAAGTTTCATGTACATCAAGTGTATCTACAATTTGGATGCAAAATGGTTTATCGACGCGAGCATAACTTACGAAAATACGCATAAGATTTTCTCATTGAGGTTGCAGAAAAGGGTAGATGATTCTAAGCCTGACTAGTTTGCCATTCTAAAAGGGCATTCCTAGCTTCTTCAGTACCAATCTGTTTTAGTATATCAACAATCACATCACAAATCCTCTTTTGCTCCCAATAAGGCCCTGCCGTATCTAATAAACTTGGGATCAATACTGACACCATATTGGCATCTGCAATTCCAGTTAAACTATTGACTGCTGCCCATCGAACATGTTCACTTGAATCTTTGAGTGCAGACAACAAGGCTCGTGTAGCAATTTTGTCGTGAGTTTTACCTAAACTTTCAACAGCCGCCAATCTGACAAAATCTTCTGGATCTAATGCAGCCGCTTCCAAAGCATGTATAGCTTGTTTTCCATCTATAAAGCCTAACGCTTCTGCTGCTGCTTCTCTTACGACCGCATTATCGTCAGAAACAAGTGTAGACAATCCAACGATTGCGGCATCATCTTTGATTTCCGCGAGCGCTCTTATAGCTGCAATTCTGACTTTCCAATTAGAATCTGCTAGTCGTTGGATCAAATGTGGGACTACATGCATATTTCCAACCCATCCTAGCGTCTCTACACCCACCCAGCGAATGACCCAATCGTTATCATTTAGTGTTTCGAGGATTTGGTTTACGACTTTCAAGCTCGTATTACCCCGAAGAGTTTTCACATAATTACGAAGTGTTTTAGCTGCATTACTGCTTGTATTCCAGTTTCTACCCCGCAACTGTGCCAATATATCTGATACATATGCATCTTCGGAAGATACTACAAGAATTTTTTCTTGCGAAAGATCTCCATCTACAACTTGCTGTTGTGTATGTAAACTATTATCAGAATTTGCAATTTCGGTGTTGGCTCGTTGCTCTTTTGCATTCAGTAAACGTACTTTAACAATTTGCGAAGAATTTAACAAATTTGTACTATCAGGATTGATGCCATCACGATCTTTCGTGATTATAGATGTTGCTTCTTCATGCCCGGGAATATTGGATAAAATTCTAGAAACAATTTCACTAACAGTAGATTTTCTCAATCGTGATTTGGACATATCTTCTAAACACTCCTCTAATCTTGAAATGACACGAGGTTCAGCGATAGTCGCTAGTCCTTCTATTGCAACTATCCTAACATCCACGTTTTCGTCGTGTGAAAACGCCAGTAAAAAGTCGAGCGGGGTATTTGTATGAGAAGCAGATAAATATACCACAACTAGTCGACGTGTTGCCGTATCCAATTGCTGAATAATATCTACAAATGGTCTAGAGTATTTATTTTGTATTTCTATAAGGGCATTGATAACTGCCTTACGAATACTTGCATGTCGATGGTGTAAATGCTTGACCAAATACGTAACTGAATCTAAGTCACCCAATGCACCTAAGGTTATAGCTGCTTGTGTACTTACTGTTATGTTATGATCCCAGAGTATTTTTATTAAGGCTGGCACAAATGCTTTATCTCGCAACTCGCTAATTGCCCATATTGCACCCAGCCTTATTTGAGTGTTGTCATCATGTAGTAGCTTGAATAGGGTAGGGAGGGCGTTTGATCCAATGCGCCTTATGGCCTGCGAAACTCTAGTTCGTGTATTGTCGTTAACATCGACTAATGATTCAGCTAGCCCAATCATCAAGGAGCTGTCTAGATCTTGAAATGCCGCATAAGCGTACAGTCGAATTGACCAACGTGCATTTCTCAAAACTTCAACTAAAATTGCTTTAGCTGTAGCCGGATCAATCGCGTAGAGCAACTTTGCAAAATCTGTGCGAAAATCTCCTACATTGACCAGAGCTTCTAGGTTTTTGTCTATTATGTATGTGTAGAGATTTGTATTTAGAGAAACACCACTCGTAATACAACCCAACGCCAGCATGGGATCGATATCCGTAATTGTCTTTAACATCTCCTCAGTAGATAACATAATATGGCTGGAGATGATTATGGGATTATCCCAACGCTGGGATACACGATTAGATTGGTTTGTAAGTACCAAACGTGGTAAGTGAGAAGGGATGCCATACTGCACTAATGCAACCGCAGCGAAATAGTCCTGAATAAAAAGCATTGAAAAATAAAGTTTATTGTCTGTGAGAAGAAATAGCCCTGTATCAATGCATTTGTTGAGTAAGGTTTCAGACTGAATAAAATCTAAAGCCTCGTCGTATATAATAAATGATTTATGACGATCCGTGATAATAGCAGCGATTTTTGATAATGCATCTGTGATTTCAGAAAAGTCGGCTTCAAGCACATTCTTATCGTTTCCCATGTTCCAGAGATTGCCTAAGAAGTGCTGAAAATAATCACTGATGCGTTGCTGGGAAACCTCTATTTCTTTCTCAAAACGCATTGATAATAAACTGGATAAAAAAACCGGATTCCTTACTAAATAGTTAATCTCTGGGAACCTTTTATCATTCTCTGAGCAACTCAGTAAAAACTGTGCAAAAGGGCGATTTTGATATTTGACACAGATTTGCTTCAATTGATCCAAATTGGGTTCAACTGGTCTAATTACGGTATCATAGTCAGTTAGGTTATCTAAATTTGCACATACCATAACTAAGGACGGGGGAGGGGAGTTTCTGGGCCACCATTCCTTAAAACTTTCACTAAATTGATGTATTTTTAAGGGCGAGTGCTCTAATTCACTGATATATAAAGCAATCTTCCGAGTTTCAAGATCCTCGATAGGAGTATTACTAAAATTTATTTGACTATCTAGCCATTTTGCCCATGGTATTTCTTTATCCCAATTTTCGATATTTAGCAGAATTGGAATCGGTGTTTTGCCGCTTGATGCGATAAATTGCAACCGTACTATATCGACAATAAAACTAGTTATTAATCGACTATCCAAGTGGTCACAAATCACTGTGTAAGATTTGTGGTGTTTGGCAATGTGTTCAAGGGTATCCATTGTATATGAAGGATAACCCGCACTATCAGAACCCTCTTTATTCTTTGAAAACACTTTAAATAATGTTTCAGATAGAAAGGTATGAACTGGATTCTCAGACATAGAATCGCACCCATAATTAGTGGTTTCGAGCAAATCTACAGTGAAATATTGCCTTTTCAACGTGGCTTCTAATGCATCTAGGTAGATTTCTTGGAGATTCAGCTTTGTTACGCTCGTCGCCACCGAATATGAAATCAGTAAGTCACCCATTTTTCTTAAATTTGAGGTAACTTGTTCTTTATTGTGATTTGTAAAATCGACTACTGGGCTAAGAACTATGTTTCTATTCCAATCGTCAATATCAATTGGAGATCGGAGGATAGGAAAAAGTCTAATATTAGGAAGTTTTTCAGATAAATATTGATAAACTAGTGAGTTTATATACTCTGGTCTTAAAATCACAATAACGACATCACTTTTTGCAATTTTAGTTTCAACATTGTTACAAATAGATTGCATTAATCTTGAGGCAAAGCCAAGATTTCTGAGATAAGTTGATAAATCTATAGCAAAGCGCCTGTCGAGCGGATGGCAGCTAATATGAATCGACATAGTAATGCGGAACAATCACGTCTATTTGATGATGAAAATATCTGAATTTTTTAAGTATAACTTGATTCGATGTACATACAGCCTATGTTACATAACTGTAATGTTAATTAACGTTATTTCATTACTCATGATAATGATCGTTATCATAAAGTAATCGAATCAAGATGAACTGTGACTTGCACAACAAGGTATCTTGGGGGATTATTATAGAATATCGAACTTAGTAAGATGAAAATAGCATTCAATGAATAATCAACGTGGCAGAACCCAATCTATGGAATTTCGACAGCAAGAAGTGGGTTACGTTATGGAACGTTGGCGTGCCGGAGAATCCTGTTCACTGGTAGGTGTCGGAAGTGTTGGTAAATCAAATTTGTTACAACATCTTTCGAACGAAACTGTCCAATCATTTTATATGAAAGACGTGGCTGGCGGAAAACCCTTCAAAGCAATAATCATTGACCCCAGTATGCTCGGCCCACTTCCAGACAATACTGAAATCAATAATGATGCTATTAGATGTTGGGCTGGTTATGAACTAATGATGCATCGTCTTTTTCTGGCCTTCTATCCTTTTAGTAATCTCTCGACTGATGATGCACGTATATTCTATGATACATACCAAGCGCTTCAGGATGGCACAAATCCGCTATATGCGTATATGGGACTTCGTTATTTCGAGCTTGGGCTAGAGATATTTATGAAGCAAGGTACGCACGTTGTCTTTATGTTTGATGAATTTGAGGAAATGCTTAAACAACTTCCAGTTAAATTTTTTCTTACATTACGAGGGTTACGCGATGCGAACAAAAAAGGTATTTCGTATCTGACTTTTACTCGATCGCCCTTGCCACAACTGATAAAAGATTTGGACATTGCTCCACTGGAAATTGAACCTTTTACAGAGCTGTTTAATGATAATATCGTCTATGTGGGTCCCTATAACGATAATGATGCTAGAAATATGGTTGCGGATCTCCTTAAAAGAAATGAACGAAAATACGAAACGTATGCAATAGATTTTCTATTGTGGGCTACAGGACGCTACGCCGGAATTTTGCGAGCAAGTTTTAGAGCATTAGATTCGTTGACTGCTATTGATGCAAACACTGTAATGACGAGCAGTGAACAATTAGTCTATGAACTCGTATCCAAACGGGCAGTGCGTATAGAATGCGAAACGATATGGAAAAGCCTAAGTGAAGAAGAAAGAACTATGCTAACCGAATTTATAGGCAATCGCCCTAATATTGATCCAAATAAATATGAGGTGCAGCAGGTATTTGCTTCGCTCCAGCAGAAACAACTCCTTAAAGTTCAGGGAAATCGTGTACTTGTTGACCCACCAGTGTTTCAAGCATATATTAAAAGCCTTCCAATCTCAGAAAGCTAAAAGGCAGGTATTAATCTTTCCTTGTCTCAATAAGTACATTCGCGATATAAAGTCGGGTTACAGCCAATTCAGAATTGGACGGGTCAATTTCTTCAGCGCGAAGTAAAAATTCTTTCGCCTCTTCGTCTTGACCATTGTCAAATAGAAAGTGACCATTCAGAGATAGTAAGGTTGCATTACGATTATCCTGCTTTAAACCTTTATCCAGATACGCGAAAGCTAAATCTGGCTGATCTGCGTCCCAAAGTACTTTTGCAAGTAACACAGTCACGTCTGCATCAAATGGGGCGTTATTTTGACAATCAAGTAATACCTCTAATGCATCATCAGGCTCATCCCAGCTTAGATAAGACTCAGCAAGTAACTTATATCCTTCGGAAAAAGAGGGTTCTTTTTCTATGATTGTCTCAAGAAATTCAGTATCGGCAGCAGAAACTTTACCTCTTGCTTGTAAAATATCCTTTACTTCCCCTATTCTACTTTCAAAATCGTAGTTATCTGCTATCAAGCGCAACCGGCTTAAGGTAGGTTGGACTTGTGCAGGAATATTATTCTTTGAAATAATCGCTAATTCAGACTTTGCCTGAGTGTTTTCATTGAGCGCCAGATACGCACGAACAAGATTAATGCGAATATTAACTTGTTGCGAATCATTCGTGAGAGCTTTCTGTAGTATTTCACTCATGAGTTCAATGTCATCTTCAGATAATTGCTCAATGAGAGAAGCTATCATACCCCCTTCTATATCGCGCTCAACTAAAGTTCGGCAATATTTCCATGCATCATTATCCTGAAGAGAAACTAAACAGGTAACTAATTGTGACAGCGAATCAAGACTTGTAGTGTCAAGCTCAAATGCTTGCTCATATGCAGCAGCAGCTTCGCGTAAGTTAACCATCTTTTCATTTAGGTCTGCAAAGATGTAGCGTTCAACAAATGGTCGACCTGCGGGTGAAATATGTTTATTTCCTGATTTGAGTTCGATTTGCTGTTTGCTCAATAAATTTATGAGATTGGCATATCGCAAATAAGTATTAGATGTCACGGCTTCAGCCTCTATTGCTCGTTGATAGACATCTATTGCTGCTAAATCTTCATGCGCCTCACTGTACAACATAGCAAGAGTATTCCAAATTTCACTATATTCTGGGTGAAAAACCAGCGTTCTTTCCAATAAATCAAACGCTTCCAGACTGTAATTTAAACGAAATAACGTGACACCGAGAACCTGTGTAACTACTGGATGATCATCCAGAGACTCGGCAGTTGTTTTGGCTAGTGGTACTAGAAACTTACTCCAGTCAACTTCATCAAACATAATGAAGCGCGACATGGATATTGCAACCATCCAAGCCCCGAAGTCAGACTTCATCTGTTGTGATAAAACCACTAATTTATCTAAGGTAGATAAAATATGCGTCTGCTCGCTTATCTTCCCCCACAACGTTAGGAAATAATCGAGTTCCCAATGGAATACTTGGTTTAGAAACCCTTCAATTAATGACGCATCCTCGCCAAGAATATTACTGTATCCTTCTCCGAGGCTCTCAGTTGTTAATGGATCAAGCCAGATGATTATTTTATTGGCTACCAATGGCAAAAAGTTAAGCATTTCCATAAGGCTGTCGGTTTCATGATTTAACTCAAAAACAACATCATCTTCACGAGCATCATTCTCCACTTCAATTGAAAAACGAACACGGCTACTTTGAACTTCGAAAGTACCCCATATTGCGACATTCTCATCTAGCCCTTCTATCTCCCAATCATCCACTCCAAATTGAGATTCGCCAACATCCCACTCGTAATGAGAAGGCAGTTCATTGACCTCTGCCATAAGTCGATATACACGTACTGATGATCGTTGTTCTAATAATGTCGCGAGAATCAGTCCAATTCCCATTCCAACTTCAGGTTTGGATTTGCTTATAATGGGCCATAATCCGATTCGAAACAGCGACTTTTGTGAATATCGCTGTGATCTAGTCCGTTGGCCTAATATCCCTGAATGATCTTCAATATGCCATTGTTGGGCGGATGATATTAATTTTTGAGCCAAGTCAAACATGAGATGTTAGTCCCTTGATCTACAAAGACACAAATAGAGAAACGGAGATGTTATAGACGGTAGCGGTCGATAGTAGCGAGGAAGGTCTCAATTGATATGGGTTTGCGAATATATTCATCGCAACCTGCTTCCAAATACTGATCTCTGAAAAGATGATCGTAAGAGGTAATAGCTACAATAGGCTCTGTAACGCCGTTATCTCGTAAAGCACGGGATAATTGTAGACCGTCTGTCGTACTGACACCCAAATGCAAGTCGATGATTATAAGATCAGACGTGCCTGCACCTATCTCAGATAAGGCTGTATCGGCATCTAAAAATGTAACCAAATCATCTTTTCCCATTTGACATATACGCTCGAGAAGAGCAATGTTTGCGACGTTATCTTCGACGTATGTTATACGCATATTTAATGATTCCGACAATTATAGATCGTAAACGGAGTAGCTTCATGTTACTCCATTTACGATCATAAGATCAATCTAGCCTGAAGTGTTAATAATAGGAACGCTCTTGATACTTCCGCGGAACACGGTAAATTCGCTATTAACCCATCCTTGTCCAAATGTTCCTTCTACCAAGTACCAAACCCTATCCTTCGCAATCCCAATCACTGGGAGTTCACTTCCACCGGGGAACGTCGCCAAAATCCCAAACTGCGAACCGGGGCCGCTTCGAACATTCAAAAATCCGGTATTAATCACAATATGAGGAACCGCCAAACCAAATGAAACGGGTGCGCCAGCACCACCTCCGCCCTGCCCCAAATCAGATACCGCACTCTGAAGTACCGTTAGGTCAATTTCATCTGTAGGGGTTCCAGTGCGACCAACCACCGCGTCGAAAGGAACCCAACCTTTCGTGCCGTCCCCTAATTCAATTTGGACAAAGTGGCTATCTTTACTAATGTCTCTTAAAAAGCCTTCGCGACCTTCATTCAATACCGGCAATTGAGCGCTGCCGCCGCCCGGCAAGTCACGCATAGCAATCGCATTACCCCTTATTGAAACCACCTGACCTGAAACTCGCGATAACCGTATGAACAACTTCGGGCCTTCTACCCATCCAATCCCAATATCAGGAATGTCAAGGGCAACCCAATTGAGACCATTTTTATCATTCGAACTACCGACGATAGTGTAGTCAAACGTATCATCACGGAATAATGTTGTCAGTGCAGGAGCGCCATCTACTGGTTGTGTGCGTGCATTCACTGCTTCAACATTAATCACGGCACGGAATCGCTCAGCGGGGCTAACGGTCGTGACACGCCCACTCGCAAGAGTGAAACGCATAGGCGAACCCACAATGGGCGCTTCAGAAGCAGTAGGAGCGCCACCACCACCTTGTCCAAGATCAGACAGACCCAAAGTGGTTGGAGTTGCTTGAGCTGCTGCTGCGATAACGTCTTCGAGTGTCACAACAGGTACATTATCGAAACTGCCACGCGGTGCAGCAAATTGAATGTTAACCCAACCGACACCGATAACTGTTGACACTTGGAACCAGACATTGTCTTTTGCGCGTCCAATCACAGGTAGCTCAGTGCCACCCACGACGGTTAACAACACCGTATACTGAACGCCCGGCCCTGTCCGCACATTCAGAAAGCTCGTATTAACGATGAGCTTAGGTGAAACAAACTGAGCTTGTTGTTGCGGCGAGTCAGCCAAAGTAACCGACATCGTTCCAAAGCAAAAGGCGAACAGTAACATGATAAAAAGTACTTTGGATTGAATTTTCATTCTTCATCTCCTGTCGCCAGTTTCGCTGGCTTGTGTGGTCGAAGCCACTTATATATAAATGCCGTACACGAATTTCACCAAGTATAAATTAAAATACAAAATCGCGCTTGTACAGATTGCTTTAAAATCGCTTTAGATAGTAAACAGTATACCGAATTCCACAAACTTACGCGTATTAATGCAAATCAGTTTTTTGGATTGACTTACATCTTTTCGGCAACTCCAAAGCAAGTTATGATGATAGGCTTATGCAAATAACAATTAAACAAATAAAGTAAGGTTCAACGTGTTGCCTAATCAACCCCGGCGCTCTCAAAGTGAACTAACTGGGCGACGTACAACCCATATATTAGCCACCCTTAACAAACATATGCAGCTTTATGGCTACAACCTGATAGAGCTACCAGTCATTGATTCTGCTGACCTTTTTTTAGTAAAAGCGGGCGATCAGATCATTAATAGTCTTTTCACCTTTGAACGGCAAGGAAAGCAATTCGCGCTGCGTCCAGAATTCACGGCATCAGCCGCAGATTACTTTGCCAATAGTGAAGGAGATGCGGTAGTACGATGGCAATTTGCTGGCTCTATTTTTGATGACAGCTTTCACGAGTCTAATACAAATCACGAACAATTAAGTATCGGTGCTGAGTTAATAGGATTAGAAGGTAGTTTGGCCGATGCAGAAATAATTGCTATGTCTGCTAACGGGCTTGATAAGCTGGGTATACTAGACACCCAAATCACCATCGGGCATGTTGGATTAATTCGAGAGTTACTTAGGCAATTCAATCTTGATATCCGCACACAACGTTTTTTGCTCCATCATATCCCTGCATTGAACGATGCAGATAAGGGTAAGCAGTGGATATTCGACCAATTTATCGACCAATTCACATTAACGCAAAATCAGTCTGGACCTACCATAGGAACCTATAGCGAAGCCAATTCGGGTGCGTCGCTAACGATGGGTGGTAGAACACAAGATGACATCATGCGACGGATGCGTTTGAAGCAACAACGTCTTGCTGATCGCGATAACGTGTCTACTGCAATAGATTATTTGGATAAATGGTGCCAGATCAGCGAGACACCTGAGAAAACATTCTCTTATTTATCAAAATTAATACAGGGTAATGCTGGTGCTGAGTTATTACTGAAAGAATGGCGTGAGGTTGTTTCGTTACTTGAAGCTCATCAAGTCCCGTTATCACAAATCATGATTAAGCCCGACCTTGCACGTAGTTGGGAATATTACACGGGGATTGTCTTTGAGTTACATAGTAGTGGGATACATATTGGCGGCGGTGGACGATATGATGAACTTGCCCGACTAATTGGGTCAAAAGCAGGCACACCCGCTGTTGGATATGCCTATTATGGAGATCGTCTAATCAATTCCCTCTCAAATACTAATTTGGAATTTTCGCCAGTGATAACGATTGTAAGCAATAATGATGATATGGTTAGCGCCACAAAATGGGCGAACCAAATTAGAAATTGTGGATTGCCAGTTCAAATACTGCCTAAAGTGATGCGAAATCCGTTAGGCACAGATGATCTGTTTTTAGAAAATCCAACCACAGCCCATTTTCAAACATCCAAATATGACTTCCAACAGATCGACCTTCTAATTAACGATTTAAAGCGTGTCCGATAATGACAAAATCACTAACACTTGCATTGCCCAGCAAGGGTGCAATAGCCGAACCCACTATTAACTTTTTACGGGACTGCGGTCTTCGGGTTGAAAAACCAAACCAGCGTCAATATACAGGTCTCATTCCAGCTATCCCGTCATTAAGTGTATTATTCCAGCGCGTCACCGACGTACTGTATAAAGTTGCCGATGGAACAGCACAAATAGGAATTACAGGGCTTGATGTAGTTAAGGAGAATCCTCACAATAACGTAGTAGTTGTACACAGTGCGTTAGGGTTTGGACAATGCAGTCTGGTTGTTGCAGTGCCTGAAATGTGGGTTGATGTAGAAAACATGCCGGATCTACTCGATGTTGCGCTCGATTTTAGAGAGCAAAAACAACGAAATATCAGAATAGCGACAAAATATCCGCTACTCTCACGCCAATTTTTGCATGACCACGGTATACATCATTTCACGCTCGTCAAAGCCGAAGGCGCTATCGAAGCCGCACCGACTTTGGGTTATGCCGATATTATTATCGACCTGACACAAACCGGTACAACATTGCGCGAAAACCATCTCAAAATTTTGAGCGATGGTATCATAATTGATTCGCAGGCTTGTCTCATCGGAAATCGGCAGGCGCTTCAGGAAAACCCTGAATATCTCAATACGCTGCGTATTCTAATTGAATATGTGGATGCCACTCAACATGGGCGCGGATACTTCCAACTTGTAGCAAATGTTAAAGGAACTTCGGCTGAAGAAATTGCCGAAAAAGTAGCTGCCAATCCGATAACTCGTGGACTGCAAGGGCCTACAATATCTCAAATATATCCATCGAACGATCAACACGAAAATAATGAGCATTGGTTTACAGTAACCATCATTGTTGCCAATACAAATTTGCTTCCTGCGATGGAACATATACGGACGATTGGTGGCTCGCAAACGATTGTGAGTCCCGTTCGTTATATTTTCTTGGAACAATCGCCTATTTTTCAGCAGCTTCTTAAAATCTTATAGCCCCTAACCGATTTTAGCAGCTATAGTGTCAAGAATCTGATCAATTTTGCTGCGTTTATTTTTGCTTTCTGATCCCATCTCAACCGACATTGCTAAGCCTAGTAGAGAAATTTCGGATGGGAATCTCTGCAAATCAGTCAGGTTCATCGTTAAGAACGGGCAGCAAAACAAAGCGGCTTTTAGGTAGGCTCGCCAATTATTAGGCAGTATTTCCTCTGCCTTTAGTTTTGCAAATAACGGAATAACAATATGGTTCAACTTACTTTCCAGAAACATTTCACGAACGGGATGTAAAGCATAATCATGCTGAATAAAAAACGTATCTTCCCGCTTTTCCATTTGAATACGCAATCCATCTCGTTTTATTTGCGGGAAGTACATCCACATCGCAAAGACATTATGAAATAACGGCTTTACCAGATCAAGCAGTGGTGAATGTTGTCCAGCAAATGCGGGGTCAAAATACAGCAGTGAAGGTGGTTCTGTATCTTGTTGAAAGAACACATTGCCGTTATGAGCATCACCATGCCCAACTACTGAAATACCTGCCACCCTTGGGTCTAAAAGGTGGGTTGCCCGCTTAATGATCCCCTCGATATTTTCTCCATATACCTGATCATTAATTATCCATTGAACGTTTCTAATCACGTCCATTGAGTAAGGCTGATCAATCAATTTGACCTGCGTATAATCACCTGAAGTTGTTTGACCATAGAAACGTGATAAGCGACCGCCGGTGAGTCGATGATAAAACAGTTGATGAATCGGTGATTTGGTGGCTTCGCTTTCCGATTGATACATTAGGCTGCGAAGATATAAGTTAAATAACTGTTTATCTGCTGACTCCTGCGCTTCTGTCAGACTTCCTAGTAGCGAGTTATCACCACATTCAATTGACCAAGCAACATCAAACACTGAGGTGCTGTTGATGACCTCATATATAAGAAGCTGCTTACCTACATCTGTAGAACTAAATATGGGGCGAATAATAGGGTATCCAGCATCGGCTAGCCGACCCGCATTATAGTATTCGCTGATAACGGTATCCGGTTCGGTGTGCGTCTTAAAGAAGAGTCGCTTGCCGTTTGATAATGTGATATATCCGTTAAACGAGTTCAGAGACACAGCTAACGGTCGTAATTCCACTTTTTCCACATCAGATGAATAGACATCATGTAGAAATGATTTCAGTAGCGTCTCCGCCTCGGTCTTATGTTCAAACTGCAACGTCTGAATACGCTGAAGCAAATCACCGCTCATAAGCCAATAATCTCATTACGCTTACGGATAGCCATGGCATGGGCAGGGAAATCTTCGTAATCGGCTAAAGTAGTTGTAATACCTTGCAGTCGGGAATAACCTTCTCTTGAAAGATACCCTACCCCACTGCGTTTCAGAAAATCATGGACGCTGACTGATGAAAAGCTCCGAGCAAATCCACCCGTTGGCAAAATTGCGTTTAAACCCAAACAATAGTTTGCGACTGGAATAGGCGTGAGATGACCGAGTAGAATTTCCCCGGCATTCTGAATCTTGTTAAGTGTAATGAAAGGATCAGCGGTCAAAACTTCTAAATGTTCTGGTGCATAATCATTTACGAATTGAATCGATTCATCCAAGCTACTGGTAAGTAAGATACCCCCATAGTTTGACAAAACATTCGATACGAAATCTTGCCGCCATTTCGGAAGTTCTGAAATATAAGTCGGGAGTATATCTAATGCTGCTTGAGCAACTTCCCGGCTATGGGTTACTAAAATCGCAGCCGATTCAGGGCCATGCTCTGCTTCGACAAGGAGATCCAACGCAGCCAACCGCGGATCAACATTTTCATCAGCCAAAATTATTGACTCGCTTGGCCCAGCCGGCAATCCTACATCGACCGTACCATAGAGCAATCGCTTGGCAGCCGACACATAACTACTGCCGGGGCCAATGATTTTGCTAACTTTAGGTATGGTTTGAGTACCATAGGCAAGTGCTGCAACGGCCTGGATACCACCTACTACGTATACTTCATTCACACCGCAAATTTCCGCAGCCACGAGTGATCCCGCATCAGCTTTGCCGTCGGGAGTCGGTGGTGTGACGACGACGATACGTGTAACGCCCGCAACTTTAGCAGGTGTAGCCAACATCAGCATGACTGACGGGAATGCCCCTTTTCCGCGTGGCACATACAGTCCTGCACTTGCAACAGGAGTAATACGTTCACCAGCCATTACACCCGGTTGAAGTTCCGTAAACCACATTGATTCGGGCATTTGTTCAGCATGAAATTTTGCGATATTAGCATGTGCTTCTGTAATTGCATTGATCACATCAGCGCTGAGACTAGCGCGCGCCTCTTCAAAATCTTTTTTTGTAGCCCTCAACATGCTGGCTTCAAAGTTTTGTGCGTCAAATTGCTTGGCAAATCTGACTACCGCCGCATCGCCTTCGGCACGTACTTGATTAATAACATCCTGTGCAAGCGGAAATAGTTGCTGGATGTCCGTTTCGGCTCGCCGCATTAAACGTGCCAATTCTGCGGGCGCTAGATTGCTTAGCTCCATGAACTGAATCATGCAAAAACACTCCTCATAAAAACAAAACGCAGGCTTATTATAGAACCCTCACGTTGTTAAATTGCATAGATTTTCAACTGCTTAAGGTTTAGGCTTGGGTAACATTCTCATAAATAACTTCAGAGCGCCGATGGTCGCCATCCCATCGAATGTCAGGGATCAGCATGTGCCGTTTTTCTAAAATACGGTCACGATGACTCATTAAATCCATGAGCATCAACTCTACTTCGTTACGCAAATTTCCGGACGGTTTATAACCGAGTTGAAGGAGATGCTGTCGGTCAGGATTATAATAATGCTTATCTGCTTCTTTACGAGGGTTGTCAAAGTGTTGAATATCCACATCTAACCCCGCATCTTTCGCAACAGATTGAACTGTGATCGCTAATGATTTAATGCTATAAACTTCCTCAAATTGGTTGAAAACCCTATACTCACCATCCTTAGAAGGATTTTCTATACATAAGGTAATACATTGCATCGAATCACGTAAGGGCAGAAATCCGCGTGTCTGTAATCCGCCGCCAAATAGCGTCAACGGATGTTCAATTACGGCTTGGCAACAAAAACGGTTGATGGCGGTGCCGAAACATTGATCAAAATCGAGTCTGCCATTAAATCGCGAATCATGATCTATCTCGTCAGTTTGAGTTCCAAACACAACGCCCTGCATAATATCAGTGGCACGTAGACCCCACACACGACAAGCAAACATCGTGTTATTGGAGTCATGAACTTTGCTTAAATGATAAAAGCTATTCGCTTGACGTGGAAACGGCAGATTATCTTTACGCCCACGAAACTCAATCTCGAAAAACCCCTCAGGTATATCAATGTTAGGTGTACCGTACTCGCCCATTGTACCTAATTTAATAAGATGAGCATTGGGACACACTTCTCTTATTGCCCATAGCAAATTTAGACTTCCAACCACATTGTTTTGCTGTGTAAAGACCGAGTGCGCTTGATCAATCATTGAATACGGTGCTGATGGCATTTCGGCAAGGTGGACAATCGCATCAGGTTGAAAATCCGCAAGAAATGATTTCAAGAAGGCATAATCCTGCAAATCGCCTTTTTGAAAGTTCAGATGATTGCCATATCGTTCCCGAAATGCCTGTTGTCTCTCTTCAATTGAAGCAATCGGTAAGGCGCTATGGCAGCCAATCTCTTCAACCCACTGCCGACGCAAAAACATGTCCGTTCCTGCAATGATATGCTTGCGTGCAGCCAAATACTGAGCCAATGACCATCCCAAGTAGCCATCGACACCCGCGATGAATACTTTCATTACGGCTCCCTCACAGCAAGTAACTTACTTAAATGCAGCAACGTTGTTCTTAAAATTTGAAATCGACCTCAATTAGATCGACGACACCCGAACTTCGGGCTGAAATGCCCCTAGATACCCTTTTACCGCCAGCAGTTCCGCATTCAAAATACTGCATCCTGCCGCGCCACGAATAGTATTGTGCGACAAAGCCACAAATTTATAACCCACTATAGGACATTCGCGCAGGCGACCGATAGAGGTTGACATCCCATTTCCAGCATTTCGATCTCGCCGTGTTTGCGGACGATCAATCTGCGGCAGATAATATAAAGGATGTTCCGGCGCACTGGGCAAACTAGCTACTATATCGGGTGCGGTGAAGTTTTTCCATGTGTCGATGATTTCGTCAAAACCCGGCTTGGCAGCTAACTCAATTGATATGTTAATGAGGTGACCATCAACAACTGGCACACGATTGCAAGAAGCGCTCACTGCTGCTTTTAGCCAGTTAATACGCGTATCCGAATAAGTGCCCAACATACGTAATGTTTCTGTTTCGAGTTTCTGTTCGTCACCGCCAACATATGGAATCATATTGTCAAGAATATCCAGTGAGGCTACACCCGGATAACCTGCTCCACTGATCGCTTGAGCGCTCACAATCAGCATTTTGTTCACACCAAATTTACGTAACGGAGCCAGAGACATAACAACTGGCATGGCAGTACAATTTGAGTTTGCAACGATAGCGCCACTTTTCCACCCACGTTGTTCACGTTGAATGTCAATTAACTGGATATGGTCGGCATTTGCTTCTGGCAAGAGCAATGGAACATCATCCACCATACGATTAGTAGCCGCATTGGTACAAATGACATGCCCCTTCTCTGCTAACTCGACCTCACGCGTATCGGCAGCTTCTTTGGGTAGAGCAGAAAATAGCAGTTGAGAGTCAAACTCACTATCAAGCGCTTTTACAGTCAAATTTGCAACACTCGACGGTACGCTACCATCTAATACCCAGTTTGTGATTTCGCCATATGGTTGACCAGCACTGCGGCTTGAGCCAATGACCTCTGATACGTAAAACCAAGGATGATTTTCCAAGAGTTGGATAAAACGTTGTCCTACAGCCCCCGTTGCGCCAAGGACAGCTACACCAAGTTTCTCCATGTCTATTCCTCTTAACTAAATACCGACAGTCTCACTGCCAGTCTTGACGGCTGGATATGAACCAAGCATTTTCACGAACGACGCACGCTGTAAGAGTCTCGCCAGCGCCTCTTGGCACACCGGATCTTGCCAATGTCCCTCAAAATCAAGATAGAATACAGGTTCCCACGGGCGATTGCGACGCGGGCGAGATTCAATTTTAGTCAGATTAAGCCCTCGTGTCGCAAATTCACCGATGCAATCGTAAAGTGCTGCTGGGCGATGTCGTGTCGCAAAAATGAGCGAGGTTTTATTATACTCACCACGCGGCGGATCATCATGCCCCAATACAAGAAAACGCGTGAAATTGAATGAAACATCTTCAATCTGTGTCGCAAGCACATCTAACTTATATAACTCGCCCGCCAATTCACTTGCAATGGCTCCGACACCCGGAACAGGATTAGTTGCAATATCCTGCGCCGAACCGGCTGTATCATACCAGGGCATCGGTTTCAAATTGTTGCGGCGTAAGAATTGATCACATTGTGCTAATGCTTGAGGATGTGAACGAACCGTATGCAAATCCTCGATCTTTTGACCGTTAGTAGTCATCAAGGCATGATGCACATGGAAGTACACCTCTGCTTGGATCAACAGATCGTAATCCATTAATAATTCATATGCCTGACTGACCGCACCTGCTAAGGCATTTTCAATAGGCATAACAGCATATTTGACTTGCTTGGATTGAATGACTGTAAAGAGATCCTGAAGTGTCTCACACGGTCTAACTTCAACTTCGCTACCAAAAAATTGTCGAAGTGCTTGTTCTGAATATGCACCGTGAATACCCTGAAATGCAACAGTGTCTACCACTTTCTTTGACTCTCAATCTGTAAAACATGAAAAGGATTATTTTGCCGATTAAATATGTGCGAGATGGTAGCATATGAGCATATACCCGTCAATTACTACCTAAAGAAACATGGGTATGGATAACCTTATTAGATCATAGAACACATCCCTATCATTAGGTTAGAAAACTCGAACCGATTATCATTGGCAAGATATGAACTTTTGTTCTATACTAGACTTAGCGATAGAACTATTTTGGAGAATGCCGTATGTCATTCACTGCCCGTCGATTGCTGCTTAAAATAAGCGCAACGACAGCAGCGGCGCACCCTTATTGCACGGCGGTGGCATTGACCGAGCTTCCCGCTGCATTTGCGTCATTTCAGCGGTTATACGCCAGCCTTCCGCCGACATAAAATGTCAATTCAGCGCCTCTCTCCCTCAAGCCCGCCGAACAATTCAGCGGTAAATGGTAACTACTCAGGTGGGGATAAAAGGAGCAGAGTAAAGGGCAGAAGAGAGAGCATCAAGGATGTTGACACCCTGCTTGCGAGCGGTGGAGAGGTAGCTGCGGATGAGACAGAAGGTATGAGCGCCAGCCAGAGTCCGAAAG
>JBBQLX010000044.1:0-40936 GCA_038328375.1 Aggregatilineales bacterium
AAACTGACCTTTACCAGTTCGATGTGTTTGGTGATGTCGTCCATAATGCCGGCGACGCTGTACAACCCGCCTTGGTCATCGTAAATCGGAAACGCCCGTGATGATATCCAACGCAGGTTGCCATTTGGCAGCACAATGCGGAATTTGATCTCATGCTGACCTGTCGCAAGTGTCTCAACAACCGTTTCGTTGATGAGTTGATGGTCAGTCGGATGCACCATCTGCATCATTAATGATGGGTTATCATAGGCCAGTTCGGGTGGAAATCGCCAAATGTTTTCGAAGGCCGGACTGAAATACAGCGGTCTTTTGTGGGCGGTATCAAACATCCAGAACAGCGATTGCATATTTTCTGAAAACTGGGCAAAACGTTGTTCACTTTCGATGAGCGCCGCCATTGCCTGCTTTTGATTGGTGATGTCTTCAGCCATCACCATGCCTGCCACTATTTCCCCGTTTTCGTTACGCACGGGCAGACAATGAATACTGACAATAATTCCCCCAACCACATGCTCCAGATGGATTTCCGTACCTGACAACGCTGCCTCATACGCAGGTTCGAACCAATCCGCCATTTCCGGACGTAAAACCTCACGCAGAGTGTGGCCTTCCATCTCACCTTTAGCGAAACCCAACCGTCGCAGCAGAATGCCGGTTGACAAGGTATAACGCATCTCGTGGTCGAAGAGCATGAATGCGTAATTAGGAAGATTATATTCTGTGATATAGTGCAAAAGATCGAGAGTCACCTCAGGCTGGCTGCCTGCCTGTACTTCCTTCGTGTCCCGTATGGTCTTCAGAATTTGGGCGACAGTCCCATCAACATGCCGTTTGAAGATCACCTGTCGTTCGGAGAACCATTTCCAGTTGCCATCGGCTTGTTTCAGACGGTAGTGAGCATCAACGCTTGTATCATCATTTGCATCAAGCAGGCTTTGGTGTTGAGCAGCCACACCTGCCACATCGTCCGGGTGTAGCAGGAATTGATCTACGAGCATATCTTCTTCATATCCCAGCACCGATGCCAGTGATCGGTTGCTGTATACAACACGTTCTGCATTAACATCATAGATGCTGACGACATCCGGCAGCAGCTTGAAAGTCTGCTCCAAAAGATGCATGTCGCTGTAATCCATATTCGCGCCAGCGGATTGTGCCGCAGGTTTCGACTGGATAGCAGTTTGACGAACAATCGGATTTGCGCTTGAGAAAGACATGTAAGCCCTGTATTGTGCCGAATACGCGGCAGAACTCCAATTTAATACTATCTTTATTATAGAGTTCAAAGGCAGAGCTTCATCCTTGAGATTTCTTAAGAATTTGTGAAAGAACGCGCCTCCGTCAGAATATCCAACATCTGCTGATGAATATGCCCATTGCTCGCAAGAACTTCCTTACCATCATGAACGGTTTGAGATTCATGACCGCTGTAATCAGTCACCATTCCCCCTGCTTCGCGGATAAGAATGATGCCTGCCATAACATCCCAAGCATTGACCGACCGCTCCCACAAACCTTCCAAGCGACCTGATGCCACGTAACTCAGTTCCAAAGCAATCGACCCAAAGCGCCGCAGCCCGCGTGTCTGCACCGTAAAGGCTTTCCACTCGCGGATATTGTTGTCGGGGCTTTTGAAGCTGTCATACGGAAAGCCTGAACACAGCATGGCTTGTCCCAGTACGGGTTGGTCGGATACATGAATCGGCTTGTCATTACGGCTCGCTCCGTGACCGAGTGCCGCGCTGTACATCTCATCCGAGAACGGATCGTAAACCACACCCACCAGCGGCCTCATGTTTTTATCCGCCAAGCCGATGCTGACCGTAAATAAAGGAATGTTGCTGGCATAGTTGCTGGTTCCATCCAGTGGATCAACGTACCAGAAGTATTCTGCTTCATCGGCAGGTTTGCCAATGCCCACACCACCGCCTTCTTCACTGACGATGTGATGATCCGGGAAAGCCTGCGCCAAACGGGGAATAACGACTGCTTCCGAAGCGAGATCAGCCTCGGTGACAATATCGGTTGCATTCTTCTTGGTGCGTTCTTGATGCGGCTGCTCAAACTTTTCCATGAGTACCGCACCAGCGGCATAGGCGATTTCGATGACAGTTGCGCGAACAGCTTGTAAATCCACGTTGATCTTCTCCATGCAAATAAAAAAGCCTATCATATATGTGATAGGCTTTTGGATGCTATAGCCGGGTTAGAGCGTTAGAGGATTATTGGTTCTCTTGCGGCACTTCGAGTACGACTACCGCACTGGCCTGTTTGCCTTTCGGCCCTTCGACCACTTCAAATTCGACCTTTGCCTTCTCCGGTAACGACCGATAGCCGTTGCCTTGGATGGCACTATAATGAACAAAAACGTCACTGCTGCCGTTTTCGGGCGTGACAAATCCATAGCCCTTTTCGTTGCTAAACCACTTTACGACACCCTGAATCCGCTGCGCCATTTGTTCCCTACTCCTCGTAACACACAACCCTAAAAACAATTCATGATTTCAATCAATATGGACTTCATAAGGCAACATAAAATTTACTTTATGAAATGTTGGTTAAGTTTAGATGATTTGGCGCGGAATTGTCAAGGTTTTGGCCTCATCAGAGTGGCCTCTATTTGACTTGTGTAATGTTCGTAAGAACAGGGGATGCTAAGCACGTCTACATCCCCTATATTGCTTGAGAAGTTTATTACCTCTACAGCCTAATAAAATCCGTGCAAGAGCATCGGCTGTCCGTTGATCTGGGTGAAATAGTACGGTATCCAGCCCACACCAAATAACTCGACCTGAATATCCTTCTTATACGGCGTGACGGTATAAGCTTGCACATCAGTCGCGACTTTCGCCCATTTCTCGGTCACAGCCTGTGCATCGAGTTGGAACTGATTTTGCAGCCCTTCACTCTTCTCTTCCAGATCAGCCAGCGTTTGCTCACTGGCGCTCAGATGCGCTCCGGCCTGATTCTTATAACGGCTGACACGGCTGGAACGTGAGAGGGTGAAGCTGGTACGTCCCTTAAACAAACTCAGCAGTGACTCGCCGCGTGTGAACAATTCTTCCCGCTTGAGGTCAGCCAATTGGCGCTTCTGGGCGTTCAACTGCATTTCTTCACGGCGCATCTTCTCATCAATCGAGTCGAACTGCTTCTGGTATTTCGTGGCTAAAGCATCCGCTTCTTGATCGCGTCGTTCGCGGGCAGCCTGTTGCAACCGTGCCGGAAATTCACTTTCCTGCGCGTTCGGATCACCATAAATATCGAGTGTCGGATTATACGGAATTTGCAGCCGTTCCGTGTTAAACAGCATATCGGTCATCTCACCCTTGAGTGAGGTCATCCGTTTGGCATCGCTCAAACCCGCTGCAAGTTCACCATAAATAGCATCACCCAATGCCGCACTTGAAACACGGCGCGGATCAACCGGATTCGCCTTGAAATCTTCCCAGCGCACCATGCCCGTGCGTTCAACCGATGGAATCTGAAACGCATAGGTTCGTGTGACATACAACTGCGTCTTACGATCTTGGAAACGGATGCTAGCCTGCCCCAACAGCACCGGCTTATAAGCTAGCATGGAGGCTGTCGTACCTGTCAGGGCGATGCGCGTCTGTTGTTCGTAATAGGTAAGCGCCTGTTCTGGCGTAACCGACGCAGGCAGAAAGTATTGGCTGACGGCTGAGGGCAGCGCGGGCGCACTGGTACTAAAGCCCGGCAGCGGTTGTGATGTCCGCATCATCGTGCTGCTTTGGGGCGGCAGCGCTTGCGAATAAGCCTGTGTTACCTGCGTGTTGTAATTCTCCTGTGCAATCTGAGCATTTGCACTGAACTCTGGTGGCGCGGGCGGTAATCCCGGCAAACTGGGCGGCGCGGCATAGGCTGATGCACTGGCACTCACTGCGGACTGCGCTCCCGGCATCGGTGGCAATGGCAGCGACCGTGCGTTTGCATTACCTGCTCCGGCGGCTGCGGGATAACCCTGTGCTGCGAGCTTCGCCAGCATTTCAGCCTTTTGGGTCGCCATCAACATCGTCACTTGCTGCCGCGTCAACGGCCCACGCAGATAACTCATCGCCCAGCGCGAATGTACCAGTGTTGGCCCAGCGTTATCGTGGACGTTGTGCATCAAAAACACGCGCGGCTCGATGTCCGAAATCAAGCGTTCGACCGCTTTCAAATCCAGCTTATTATCGGCAGTCGCCAGTGACTCCAACCCCGACATCACCCGCGCTTTGTCGTTGGCGGATTGCAGCCGACCGATAAACCATGTTCCGGCGTTACTCAACCCTTTGTAATCCAAATCACCGGGGTTTTGCGTCGCCAATATCAAGCCCAACCCGAACGCCCGCGCCTGTTTAAGCAAACGCAAAATCGGGTCTTTGGTCGGTGGGTTCAGTGGATACGGCGGGAAGTAACCAAACATTTCGTCAATATACAGCACTGCCCGCAAGCTGGTGGTACCACTTTGTTGGCGCATCCACCCCTGCAAATTTTCCAACAGCAGCGTAATGATGAATTGGCGCTCGGCTTCGTTCAGATGCGCGATGTAGAAAATCGACACATGCGCCCGACCATTGGGTTGGTACAACAAATTTTGGATGTCCAGCGGTTCGCCCTGAATCCAGCTTTGGAAGGAAGGAGCTGCCACGATGTTGTTCAGTTCCATCGCCAGTTTGTAACGCGCCTTCTCCGACATATACGCATCAATATCCAACACGCCCAACTTGGTGAAAGGCGGCTGCTGTACTTGCATAATCACATCTTCCATCGACAGATTGATGCCGCGCGACCAACTGTATTCGAAGATATTCGAAATGATGACATGCTCTTTATCTTTAAGCGGCTCAACATCCATACCAATCAAGGCCAGCAGCGCTGTGACGATGCCGCTGATCTTCTCGCGGTTAACCTCTTCATTACCCGCCCAACCTTCTTTGGGCGCGGCCAAAGAAGCCAGAATGCTAATCGGCAAACCTGCATCCGAACCCGGTGTATAGATGCTGTATTTGGCGATACTTTTCAACCAGCGCAAACGATCCGGCACGATACCCCAATTGTTCAGCCCATCTTTCCACTGTGCCGCCACATCCGCCGCATAAGCCGGAGTATCTAATCCGGCGCGTCGTGCGTCATCAGGATTCACCCACGGTTCGAAATCCTGCGGTTTGAAGTCAGGAAAAGTCAGCAGCAGGTTGGTAATATCGCCCTTAGGATCAATGATGATCGCCGGAATATTATCAAGGATGGCTTCCTCCAACATGGTGATGCACAAGCCCGTCTTGCCGCTGCCTGTCATCCCCACCACGATAGCATGGGTGACTAAATCGCGTCCATCATAGTAAACAACATCATCGGTCAGCTTATGCTCGATGGGGTCATAACGGCGACCCATATAAAACGTAGTCGGCGCTTCAATAAAGGGCATGAGATATAGACTCCCAAATTTGTAATTGATCCGCCGTCGAGCCTCTTAGCAGCAAGCCAGACGAACGGTTGATGACTGAATTGACCACTATTCTAGCACATTTGCTCTAACCACAGCGTAGGAATGTCAGACATGATTTACCTAATCATAGTCCAATCTTGTAGGGGAGCAAAGTTACGAATTGATTAGCCGATTATGCTAGAATGATAATCATCCACTAGCTGGAGAATTAACAATGGTCGTGAAAGCAGTTTTACGAAGGTGGCTTGTTTCGTTTACGTGTGCCTTTGTAATTGAATGAAGGCCAAACAGTTACGCTCGATATTCTGACTGAAGTAGCCACTCAAAATGAGGCTGAGGCTATTCGCTTATACTTAGAACGACACATAATTCGTGAATAAGATGTTGTAATTTTAACGGATTTAATTCTTCAAACCGACCAAGCTTTACTGGATAAGTATACGCTGCGTGCTTATGATGCAGTTCAACTTGCCCCGGCTTTAGAAAGTAACACTAGACTGCTCAAAGCAGGTTTGCAGCCTTTAACATTTGTCTGTGACGATACCCGCCTCAATAATGTTGCAATCCCTGAAAGTTTGCCCACACACATTCCTACCTAATGCTCCCACACCGCTGCGTAGCGATCAGGATGAGCAGCCTCACCGTCAAAGTTTTCCAGTTTCAAATGTTTAACGTTAATGGCTTCAAGCGCCCGCTGATAATAATCCGGTCGATTATTACCCCATGCCGCATGACAGTCGCGCAGAATGACACCATCGGCATTGTGCAGGTAAAACGCTGAATTGGCATGAGTAGGCAATCCATCGCCCACACAAGGACGAATGTCCTGTCGACCGCCCTCCCACTTGCTCCATTTATTCATCTCCATGCGCACGTTATCGAACACGATGTCGTGGATGTGATCTGCTTCACTGGCATACACAAAGATACCGTTCTCACCCTTACACAATATATTGGAAAACCGCACATGGCGTACATGCCCAATACGATCAGTGATTTCCCACGGTGCAAGGCACACATAAATCGGTTCGGCACGTCCCCACCAATCGCTATCAAATAAGCGCGTCTCAACAATGATGTTCGAGAAAATAATATTCTCGATATTGTTCTCATGGCTCATGTGAATGCCCAAGCCACGATTGCTAAATTGAATCGTACACGAATCAAACACCACATTTCGGATCGGTGCATGAACTTCGCAGCCCACCATTAAAGCCGTTGATGTCGAGATCAACGTACAGCCTGTTACCGTGATATTTTCGCAGGGGCCAAAATCACCTGTGTTGTCGCAAGTCTTTAAACAAATGCAGTCGTCACCTGCCACGATATAGCAATTGCTGATCCGTACATTACGGCAGTGATCAAGGTCGATGCCATCTGAATTGGGCAGTTTGAGGTCATTTAAGATACGAATGCCGTCAATTAACACATCGTCGCAGCCCGAAAGACGCACAGTCCACAATGCCCCGTCGCGGATTGTCAAATGATGGAAGCTGATATTGCTGCTGCCGATGAAGAAAAAAGTGAAAGGCCGTATGCGGCGCATACGATGAATATGCTGGAGTTCGTTCAAAATATATTTCTCGCCACCGCCATCGACAATACCGCCGCCAGTGACCGCGATATTTTGGGCTGCATAAGCGACAATAAAGGCAATACTTTGGTTGATGTTGGGATAAACATTTTCCATTTGCGGCTTATCCACATGCATATGAACGAAATCAGCTTCTTCGCCGCTGGCTTCCAAGATACTCCCACGTTCCATATGCAATTCCACATTGTTTTTGAGTTGAATCGTCCCTGAAAGAAACCTTCCACCCGCAGGAATGACAACCCGTCCACCGCCTGCCGCCGTACAGGCATCAATCGCTGCTTGAATAGCCAGTGTATCCTTTGTCACAGCATCACCCACTGCGCCAAAGTCTCGAACGTTATAATCAACCATCTACCATTTGCTCCTGAAGTGTTGGATTGGGTTGTGTGCGGCGAATTATACCTGATTGGGGCTATTGCGCTCACGTTCTGAACACCTAACTTATTACAGGATTGAACCCTATTTGGCATCAAGCGTGTATTTAGGACACACGATTGCTCAAAAGGATTTAAAATGTCTAAGAAATATCTTTTTACCCTGCTTTGGGTTTTTCTGTTCTCCCTCACCACTGATGCCCAAGACACCGACCCACTCTTTACCCTCTACAGTGACCAACCAGTCATCCCCCACAGCGATAAAACCAGCGATTGGGACTATCAATACACCGATCCCGGCGCGGTCATCTATCACGATGGTAAATTCCATATGTTCCGCAATGGCTTCAACGGTTGGCCTGCCTCGGTGCAGATCGGCTATGAAACCTCTGACGATGGCCTCAACTGGACAGAAGTCACACCCGATCCGGTCATGCTGACCCGAGATGTACGTTATGCCAAAGTCGCCGCCTTAGCCTCCGACGTTGTGGTACAAGATGACGGCACATGGGTCATGTATTTCTACACATGGAACACTTCGTCTGGAATTGCTGCCGATGGCGCAATCGGACGTGCCACCGCCAAAGAACCCACCGGCCCTTGGACACCGGATGCTGCACCCGTCCTTAATCCCGGCACTGAAGGCGCTTGGGATGAACTGCGGGTTTCGTCTCCGCGCGTCGTCAAAACCGATACGGGTTACATTATGTACTACAGCGGCAGCCCGAAATCCAACGGCCTATACACGCGTATCGGCATGGCAACCTCGACTGATGGCATCACATGGACGAAATATGATGATCCCGCTACCACCGACACACTCTATGCCGAAAGCGATCCGATACTCGAAACAGGCAACAAACGTACCTTTATCGGTCAGCCAATGGTTCAGCAAACCCCTGATGGTTGGACGATGATTTACCGCACAGCAACCGGTGGACAGAGTGATATGAAGCTCGGTTACACCACCAGCCAAGATGGCATCCACTGGACGTATGATCCCAAGTCCGTCATTTGGAAACCCGCTGATATTCCCGATTCAGTGGGCTTCTGGTATACCGCCTTTGTCTATCATGACGATACCTACTACCTCTACATCGAAAATGGAGTCGGACAGCATACCCAAATTTACGCCGCGACCCATAAAGGCAGTCTAGATAAAAAGTAGAAATTAAATTTTTCTCGTAGGGGAGGGTCTGTGACCCTCCTTTTACTAATTACTAAAGGCAGGTCGTCATGCGGCTCAAAACATTCATAACCTTATTACTGATGCTTTGCCTCATCTCGATTGCCTCGGCACAAGATCGACCAATTATCCAAACGGATGCTGCACAAACCGAGTGGCGTGAAGACTTGAAATTCATGTATGAAAAGATGCAGACTCAGCATCCCAACCTCTTTTGGCGTACACCTGAAGCCGACTTTGAAAAGCTAGTCGCTGATCTCGACACAGACATTCCTTACCTGACCGATGAACAGATCGAAGTGCGATTGATGCAAATCGTCGCCCTTGTCGATGGACACACTCAAATTGGCATTTTTCAGCCCGCGCTCAAGTTCCACATGTACGGCCTGCGCCTTTACACCTTTAGCGATGGCATTTATGTAGTCGATGCCCAACCCCAATATAAGGAAGCGATTGGGAAAAAGTTGGTTGCGGTCGGCAGCATTGATGTGGAAAGTGTCTATAAGCAAGTCGCAACCGTTGCACAACACGACAATGACAACATGCTCACGCTAACAACGAACTTTCATATGGTTGTCCCGGACGTCCTTCATGCGCTCGGTATCACGGACGACCTAAACCAACCAGCCTACATTGTTGAAGACGCGGCAGGCCAACGCCTCACCATTAATCCATCGCCCCTGACATTTGACGATTATCTGAGGTGGAGCAACGGCTATTTCATTACCCTGCCGCCTAATCCTGATGTGCTTTATCTACAACATCAGTATGACGAAGCCTTCTGGTTCACTTACCTTGCAGATTCTAAGACGCTCTACATCCAATATAATGAAGTCACTCGTGCAACCGCCTCTGGTAAGACCATGCAGCAGTTCGCGGATGAAATTGAAACCTTCCTCAAAACCACATCTATTGACCGCACTGTTATCGACTTACGCCACAATACCGGCGGCGATAACCGCACTTATCCACCGCTGCTGCGCCTCATCCAAAACAACATCTTCATTAACCGTCCCGACAAACTCTATGTGATGATCGGTCGCATGACTCTCTCCGCTGCCGTCAACTTCTCCACCGAACTCGAAGCATCTGTGCATCCCATCTTTGTGGGCGAGTCAACAGGCGAACCACCTAATCTGTACGCTGATGCACGACCCATCATCCTGCCACACTCTAAAATTCAGGTTGATGTCTCCTCACACTACATACAAAAAAGCACCGCCGATGACACACGCCTCGCCATCACACCCTCTATTTCAACACAGCTGTCAGCAACTGATTATTTCAGTGAGCATGACCTTGCTCTAGAAACGATATTAAAGGATAGCAGCGACAACTCTGCATAATTGATATAGGCGTTGAAGCGCGTTGTAGGGACACGGCATGCCGTGTCCGCGACTTGGTTAGTGCAGCGGTTTGCATCATGCGACGCACCCGACAACTATTTAGTTCTTAACAATCTGATGTAACAATCGTCAAACAATTTATTTACCTTCTAGATAGCTGCCGGAATCGCGTCCAATCGTTTGATTCCTTAGTTTATGTCCGAGTCTAACGAGTCATCTCAATGTGGGTTTATGCAAACCTCAATGAACGCTTTATCCCTAATTATCCCAAATTAATCCCAAATCAGTTGTTATTTTTCGGTCTTGGGTAGAATATATCCCAAGTTTAAAAAGTAACGACTTTCACAATAGTAAGCGCCTAGCATCCAGTTTGGGAAATGAAGTGTTTGTGTTATAGGCTTCCCACTTCGCCTGATACAAACCGTTTTATCCCAAGAATCCTACCTACTAGAGCTGTGACTCAATACCAATTCGTGCCTTTACAAAATGCCGATTGTTAAGGTTTCTGGGTAGATTTTATCCCAACCTTAAAAAATGCCGTTTTTAAGCATTTTGGGTCAGGATTCGGTTGAGTGAATCCCGATCATCATGTATACTCACCTATACGATTAACCACCAAAACAGAGTCAATTCCCACATCCATCTGTTGGGGCATGAATTCATGCCCCGGTGGTCAATAACCCTAAATATCAGTCGCATATAACCGGCGTCAGCGGGTTTATCCCGATAGATTTAATGTTGCTTGTCGCCGGTTTTTAATAACGGGGTTTTACCGCGTTCAAAATGCGCTAGAACCACCACCGAAATATGAGGAAGTGTATTGTGAACCCGCAGGAAGCTTGGAATATTGCTTTTAGCCAATTGGAGATTCAGCTTGACCGTGCCAGCTTTGAAACATGGCTGCGGGGAGCTGTCTTTTTAGGCTGCGCCGAAGATGGTTCATACCGCGTCGGTGTCGCCAATACCTATGCTCGCGACATGCTCCAGCACCGCCTGTACCGCGAAATTCGCCGCGTCTTAGGCGATGTTCTGGGTGATCGCGTCGAGCTGTCTTTTGAAGTCAATAAACTTGATCCGGTATCCGCTACCGATGATGAACTGCCACTGTTCCGCTTGCTCAATAGCCAACCGGAACTGCCGCCCACCGAAATTAGTGCGCCTTTGTATCAGCAGGTCAGCCGCCCGCAGCGTCCCGACTTACCCGAAAGCGAACTGAACCCGCGTTTCACCTTTGACCGTTTTGTAAATAATCAAGCCAACCGCATGACTTACGAAGCGGCACAAGCAGTCGCTGAACACCCTGCCACCCAGTACAATCCTTTTTTTGTTTATGGGGGTGTCGGGCTGGGTAAAACCCATTTGCTTCAGTCGATTGCTCATGCTTGCCGTGAGCGTCATCTTCGTGTCATCTACATTCCGTCGGAAGTCTTCACCAACGATCTAGTGGATGCCATTCGCCAGCGTACCACTGCCATGTTCCGCGAGAAATATCGCTCGGCGGATGTGCTGTTGGTCGATGATATTCAGTTCATCGCCGGTAAGGAAAGCACACAGGAAGAATTCTTCCACACCTTCAACGCACTTTACACCTATAACAAGCAGGTGGTGCTGGCCTCCGACCGTCCACCGACCGATTTGCACACGCTCGAAGATCGCTTACGTTCGCGTTTCGCAGGCGGGCTGGTGATGGATTTACAACCACCCGAATATGAAACCCGCGTCGCCATCGTCAAGATGTGGGCGCAAGAACGCAATATTAACTTACCCTTGAACGTCGCCGAGATGATCGCCGAAAAAGCCCGCGCCAATATCCGCGAGATGGAAGGGGTCTTCAACCAACTTGCCGTCACTACCCATCTATCGCGCCGTCCCGTGACGGTCGATATGGCTGAGAACGCACTGATAGGCTATCGCCGCCCACGTCATCATCAGATGACGATGGCTCGTGTCCTCACTGCCACTGCTGAGTATTATCACCTCGCCGTGGCTGATCTGGTCGGCCCACGTCGCACCGCCCGCCTCAATCAAGCGCGGCAGATTGCTATGTATCTCTCGCGTGAAGTGACGATGGCCTCGCTACCACAAATCGGTGATGCCTTCGGTGGTCGTACCCACAGCACCGTCCTACACTCCTGCAATAAAGTAGCCCGCGATATAGCGCTCGATGACATGCTCCGTTCCGATGTCGCTGCCATCCAAGCCATGCTCCTCGGCCAAGATTAATCGCTATTCCTGATGCCTTCTGTACAGGATTTGATTCTGTAAGGGCTTGCCACTGGTAAGCCCTTACAAGCCGCTGACAAACCCCTTTTTCTTATTTCCCCTCGCCCAATATCTCGACATAATGCGGGTTGTACATGATCCCCAGCACATTCCCGAAGGGATCAATCACCGTCGCCGTAATGAACCCTGACCCGCGATCTTGCGGCGCATCAAGCTGTTTCGCGCCCATCGACACCAAGCGCTCCAGACTTGCGTTCACATCATCCACATGCCAGTAAGTGATAATACCGGCAGGGCTAACCGCTGTGTTCAAATGCGGCACATATTTGCTGTCGATGATGCCTAATTCATGCTGGTAATCACCGATACGGAACTCGATATAAGCCGGGTTTTCAGCATCGGGACGCTGAAAATAAGGTTCGATACCTAACAACTCGCTGTACCATTGTTTCGCTGCTTTCACATCCGCCGCGAAGTAACTGATGGTCGCAACACCGCGCAGCATTTTTGAATTCATCATTTAGGTTCTCCTTGTTGTTCTCAACTCACAAATACAGTATAGAAGAACCCTACTGACAGCATTATGTCAGCATCTTTTTGCTATTTTGAAAAGGTCAAAAAGATGCTGACATTTAACTTTTCCTAAATAGGAGGAGTTGTGACGCTACCGTATTGCTCCCTTCCCCTGTTGCTATGGGGGAAGGGCTGGGGTTAGGGGTCTGAATCTCATATTTGGTGGTTTTTGAAGGTCTTTTCCGCCTCAATTGCCATCAGTTCTCGCAGCGACTCCGGCTCCAAGACCCGCACATGTGATCCCCAACTCAGTAGCCAATTCAAGACTTCCTCCGGCTGCTTGACCGTCAATGTCACCAGCAAACCCTCAGCATGTTCCGCATCTGCCACCTTAAAGTAGGACGGCGATTCCCGCACCCATCGTGCAATTTCATGGTCGAATAACGCCTTCACCACAATCGGACGTTCATCCTCCTCAGCCCGCTCCAGTTTGAAATCTGCTGGACGCGCGAAGTTCTTCTCCAAAACAACTACATCCTCCATCCGATCTAGCCGGAAATGGCGGTTGCCTTTCCGCAAATGGCAGTAAGCAATCAGCATCCATGTGCCAGCGATATGCAGCAGCGCATACGGGTCGGCATCGCGTAAGCTGTCGGTACTCGCTTGGCTGTCACGCGACCGCGCATAATAACGGAAGCGCACCGTTCGTCGTTGGATAATCGCCCGCCGCAGTTGTTGCAGCGTTTCCGGCGCGAACTGCCCATTAAGCGCCACAAATCGAATGCTGCTTTCGAGATATTCAACCTCTTGCCGCAGCTTTTCGGGTAGCACTGCCATGATCTTCTGATTAGCCGACTGCGCCGCACCTCGATACTGTGCATCAAAATTCTGCCCCACAAAATCCGTACCCAGCAGCAGCATAATCGCCTCATCACTGCTAAAACTCAACGGCGGCAGGAAATAACCCTCAACCAGCGAATAGCCCACCCCCGGCATCGCCATAATCGGCACACCCGACTCGTCCAACGCCATCATATCGCGGTAAATCGTGCGCTTAGTCACCTCAAAGGTCGCCGCCAAATCCTCAGCAGTGACCAACTTCTTCGACTGTAACTCCAGCACAATCGCCAACAACCTGTCCGTCCGGTTCATCGCATTCCTTTAACTGATCTCCAATAAATCTATATCGTACACGCAGGGTTAGGATACGACACTTTTTATACTTGCGATCACTTTCTTCTCCAAGCATTACGCATTTTCGTACGGACACGGCGTGATGTGTCCGGCATTTTCCGCTCACATATTATTTCCAACGTTTACTTTAGGTTTGTCGGCAAACCGTTTACTAACTATCTGCCAACCTCTGAAATAACCTCACTCCCTCAAAATGGTTAGCGCCAACACTTCGAAAGAGTTACAAAATGTTCTTCCAAAATGTAACCCGCTCGCCCCTCATATCGAATACACTATCTATGGGTCTGTTGTACGGGTTTGCCGCTGGCAAACCCTATTTCCACCCCGCGCACCTTAACATCACTGGATGACAATTCCGACAACGACGACATAACCGACATTTCTCGGCTAAACAGGGGTTTTTATGGCGACAAGGCCGACAATTCCGACACAAAACCCGCCATTGAACATTGCCGCTTGTACTGCATTTGCTGCTCGTTGTGCTATTGTCTTTGCGCTGATGCCCCAAAATGCATTCCGAAATTGCAGAAACTGCCGCATCTTCCGTAGTTTCGGCATCTCGCTCCCTCAAGTCCGCCGTCAAAAGCACAAATCACGTTTATTAAAATTGAATCAACTGAATCATTTTCAACGCTGAGCGCCTTGACTTCCATGCTGATAAACTTTAGCCTTCTCAGTACCCGGAACTCAGTACTCAGCACTTCCTTTGGAGGCACACGCTTGCTTGCGCTCTATACCCAATTCGGCCCATGGAGCATTCCGACCTTCCGCCTAACGGTAGGCATCGCCATCCTACTCAGCCTCCTCGTCGGCCTCTATCGCCAGCAGCAGCGTGGTCGCCTTGTGGATGTCTACTCGGGAGCGTTGGTGCTGGGCATCATCGGCGCACGACTCTTTCACGTCGCCCTCAATTGGGACTACTTCACCGACAATCAAACTGAAATGTGGGTCATCGGCGCGGGCGGCCTCGATTGGCACGGCGCACTACTCGGAGGCTTGCTCGGCGCATCACTCATGCTCTGGCTTCAGCCTCGAATAAGGATGCTCTTAGCCAATCTGTCTTATCTTATAAATCTCGATGCTTGGCTCCCCCTCTGCCATGAAATGGAGAGGGGGCTAGGGGGTGAGGATTTCAATTCACCATCCTTCAACCAACTCCTTGACTCACTCGCCCCGGCACTTCCTCTAATCGGCTTAGGCGGATGGGTTGGCTGCCTCGCTGCGGGTTGTGGTTACGGCAGAGAAGTGGATAGCCTCGCCAACTACCCACGTTGGATGAGTTCCGAACTCGTTGATGTTTTTGGCATCGTCGCCCCACGTTTTAACACACCTTACTTTGGCATCGTCTTATCCCTGCTAGGTTTTCTGCTTGTGCTGCTTTCTGTGCTTTGGCGCTGGCGATCTTCCACCTCACAGGTGACCGGACAGCGTTTTTGGTGGCTGTTAGCCTTGATGAGCGTGGGTATGTTCATCATTGGTTTTTACCGCGCCGACCACACCTTCATCATCGTTGGTCTACGTGCCGATCAAGTATTAGATGTTATGATAGGTTTATGGAGTCTGGTTCTCGCCGTCCGCGTTCGAGGTCATAAAAGGAGTGCAAACTCATGAGCAAACGCCGCGCCGATTGGATTGACGAAGACGAATATCCCGACGACCGCGATGTCGAGGACTTTGGCGAAGAGTCGCCAGTCGATTATGACCGCCGTACCTTAGGGCGTGTTGGTAATATGCACCAACCTTTTTGGACGCGCACCCGTATCGTTGTTGTCATCATCTTAGCGGTTCTCTTATTCAGTTTCATCTTTGCCGAAGTCGCGCCGCTGTTCCGGCGCTAACTCGATATACGAATGAACTGAACGCTTTCGGATACTTTGAACCTAAACCTTTTGCCGTTATATCTTGGAGTTTCATCATTTTGAGTATATTATCAATCGACTAAGGAACGGATTCACAGCATCCTAGATTGATGTATCATAAGAGGCAATCATGCGATTAGAAAATATGAATTGGATGGGCGTTGAAGCCTATCTCGAAAAAGATGACCGTATTATCATCATTACTGGCGCGACTGAGCAGCACGCTTATCTCAGCCTGCTAACCGATATTATCATCCCTTCCAAAATCGCTGACGCAGTCGCCGAACGCGAAAAAGTACTGATCGCCCCACCACTCAACTTTGGTTACAGTCGCTATTTTGCGGCCTTCCCCGGCACGATTAGCCTGACTCAAAACACCCTCAGCACCGTCATTCTGGAAATCTTTGAATGCTTATTGCATCAAGGCTTCCGCCGCTTCTTTTTCTTGAATGGTCATGGTGGCAACCAAATGCCCGCCTTCCTTCATGAAATCCATGAAAAAGACGATGCCCTCAATGTCATTTGGTACAATTGGTGGCGCGAAAATGCGGTACAGAAATTCGGTCAGCGCAACGGATTAAAGCTAAATCATGCCAATTGGGGCGAAAATTTCCCCTTCAATCGGGTTGCCGAGTCGCCCGAAGAAGTCAAAGAGTGGGTTGAACGTCTAACAGACGACAATGATATTTATATCACTCGCCAGCAAATCGGTGATGGCAGCTTTGGCGGACAGTATCAAGTAGCTGATGAGTTAATGAATCAGCTCTTCGCAGAAGTGGTGGATGAAGTCACCACGCTCATTCATAATCTATAGGCGCATCAGCCGCGCTCGGCTTATAAAACAAAAAGACCTTGGTTGAAAGGTCTTAAAATATCTATTGGTCGCTAGAGCAGCCGTTTTAGACGGCGGCAGCCACTGGCTCGGCAGCCAACAGGCAGTTCGCGATCATCTGGACAACATCTTTCGGCTTGAAGGGCTTGGACATGGTCGCGTTCGCGCCAATCTGCCGGATGAATTCACGCTCACGTACACGCGGGCCAGCGCTGTACAAGATGACCGGAATAAAGCTAACAGTCGGGTCGTTCTTGAGGGTCATGCAAATATCAGCACCGCTGATTCCCGGCAGCATATCGTCCAGAACCACCAGATCAGGCTTATGACTGTAGACCATACTCAGCCCTTCTTTGCCATTCGTGGTTACTAACGTCTTGTACCCGGCCCGCTGCAAAATAATTTGCAAAATATCGAGGAAGCTGGTTTCATCATCAACAATCAAAATAGTCTGCTTCATGATCCTCGCGGACCTCTTTCTCCAACTTACGAATTGAAGTGTTCAACCCTGCCAATAGGGAATAAATACTAATCGGTTATCAAACTGTTCTTATCCTAGCATCGCTTGTACCAAAAGAATCATTAAAGTGTTGAGGGTTTTGTGAAAACCTCATGAACGTCAACCTAAACTAAACCGATTTGTAATATGAAGTCTTTGCATCTTCGGCTAAATAGAATCAAAAAGACACGGGGTAGACTGTTCCCGTGCCTTTGAAAAGTTGAATTCCAAACCAAACTTATAGGTGGCTGCACACCCGTTCCGTGAAATCGGTCGTGGAAATAGCACCCTCGCTATAAATGTCGATTGTGTAATCGCCTTCGGATAGCGTTTTGCGGACAGCTTTTTCAATCTTATCAGCAGCTTCGATACGGTTCCAATACAACCGCAGCAGCATGGCTACACTCAGCATCGAAGCGGTCGGGTTAGCAATACCTTTACCGGCAATATCCGGTGCGCTGCCGTGTACCGGCTCAGCCAACGCCACGTTCTCGCCCAAACTAAGCGAGGGTGCAAGTCCCATGCCGCCACCCCATGCCGCAGCCATATCCGAAAGAATATCGCCGTATAAATTAGGTGTAAGGATCACGTCGAAGCGATTTGGGTCTTTGACCATCCAATAAGCAGCCGTATCAACATACAGCTCATCAGTTATGATTTCAGGGTAATTAGCCGCTATTTCCAGTGCTACCCGCCGGAAAAGCCCATCCGATTGGCTCAGGACGTTGGCCTTGTGTACAATCGTGACCTTCTTGCGTCCGATACGCCGCACCATTTCATAGGTTAGCTTGGTAACACGCTCGGTCGCATCACGGGTGATGACCTTTTCAGCGATACCCGTTTGTCCCTCATCCTCAGTATGTTCATGACCGATGTATAGGTCTTCAGTGTTCTCGCGCACAATCAACATGTCCACACCCTCACGCGAGGTAGGAACAGGCAAATGTTGGGCAGGGCGCAAATTAGCGAATGCCTGCAAGGTACGTCGCAGCCGCACAATCGGCGAGAAGTAACCTTCTACCGGATAAGCAGGCGAGGATACCGCACCGAATAGAATAGCTTTGCATTCACGGGCAACCTGAATGGTTTCATCGGGAAGAGGTGTTTTGTGCTTCTGGAAATATCCCCAGCCCGCTTCCATAGGGCGAATGATGACATCCGGGGCAACACGTTTCAAAACTTCGACCGCAGCGGGGATGACCTCGCGACCAATGCCATCACCTTCGATGACACAAAGTTCAAGCGGGGATTGGGATGAACTATCCTGAGACATAGACCACCTTCACAAGTGCGTATAAAAACCTGTCGGGCAGGTTCCAACTAATATCAACAAAATATACACTCTTTATGAAGGCATTAATTTACAGCAATAATTTTGAGGGACAATGTCCTTAACCTATGTAATTTCAAAATTACATGGGCACATTGTGTCACGCTTTTAACAATTTGTCCAATTATGGCTACGGCATAGATTGAACCCCGAAGCTATCATCCATGAAGGCAGCCTGTGCATTGAGTGGGGCTTCATCTGGCTGTGGATGGATGCGAACGTAAGTCCCATCCGTCTGCATTTCCCATGTCAGTTGGTTGTCTTGTAAATAAGTTGCCAGCACCCGCATAATCCCTTTTTGGAGGCGGTTTTCTAATATTGGGAAAACAACCTCGACCCGGTTATAAAGGTTACGGCGCATCAGGTCAGCACTGCCCAAATATAAACGTTTCGCGGGCGGGGCATTTTGGAAGTAGAAAATGCGGCTGTGTTCCAAAAAGCGCCCTATATGGCTGCAAAGCCGGATATTCTCGCTAAAACCGGGAATATTCGGCACAAGGCACGACAGACCACGCACGATGAGGTCAACTTGTACACCCGCCTGCGAAGCCTGATACAACTTTTGAATCACGACATCTTCTTCAAGCTGGTTCATCTTGAAAATCAGACGGGCTTCTTTACCGGCATGTGCCGCAGCGATCTCATTGTCAATCAGCGCCACGATACCCGCGTGTAAATGCTCCGGCGCAACCAGTAATCGGTTATAAGTCGTCGCGGGAGCATATCCGGTGAGACGGTTAAAAAGTTTGGAAACATCATCGGCAATTTCGTTATTGCAGGTTAACAAGCCAATATCAGTGTAGAGGCGAGCAGTCCCGGCGTTATAATTCCCTGTACCCAGATGGATGTAGCGGCGCACACCACCGGCTTCTCGTCGCACGACCAATGCAACTTTGGCGTGAGTCTTAACTGGCAGCTCTTCTACGCCGTAGGTGACATGCACCCCTTTATGTTCCAACTGCCGCGCCCATTCAAGGTTATTTTCTTCATCAAATCGGGCTTTGAGTTCGACCAATACCGCGACCTGTTTATCATTATCACGGGCTTCCAGCAGCGCTTCGACAATCGGTGAATTTTTACCCACGCGGTAGAGTGTCGCCTTGATAGCCAGCGTATCCGGGTCGCGGGCAGCCGCACGGAAAAAAGCCTCGACCGGCAAAAATGAGTCATAGGGGTGGTGAAGCAGAATATCGCCTTTACGGATTGCGCTAAATATATCATGCTCATCCAGCTTATCCGGCACACGCGGCAGGAAAGGCGGATATTTCAACTCCGACCGATCAACGCTCGATAACTCAAACAAGCTGCTTGCGCCCAACGCCCCATCAATCAGATACACATCACGTTCCGGGTCGACATCAAGCTGTTTAATCAACTGATTACGAGTACGGTCACTAATATTATCGGGTACGCTAAGCCGCACGACTGAACCGAAGCGCCGCTCTTTCAGGCTTGCTTCGATCAAAGCGCTCATACTACCGATGTCTTCGTCTTCCTGCTCATAATCCACATCGGCATCGCGTGTGACGCGGAAAGGATACTGCTCCAATACCCGCATTCCCGGAAACAGCGAGTCAAGGTTATCTGAAATGACATCTTCCATCCACAAAAAGCTGTCTTTCATCGACGAGTCGTTGGCATAACGCCGCAGGACTTTACCGATGTCCACCAAACGGGGCAGCGCTTCCGGCACTTTAAGCCGCACAAACTCGGTGTCCTGATTACCGTGACCGTTAGCGCGCTTGAGCCAAACAGCCAGATTTAGGCTGAGGTTGGAGATAAATGGAAAGGGATGCACATGGTCTACTGCCAATGGAGTCAGTACAGGAAAAATTTCGTTATGAAAATATTCGCGGATAACCTCACGATGAGAGGGTTCTAGTTGGCTTATTTCCATGACGCGAATGCCCTGCTCAACCATTTTGGCGAAGACTTCGCGCATGGTAACACGCTGCTGGGCAACCAGATCAATCACATGGCTGCGAATTTCAGCCAGCAGTGGGCCGGGTTGATAGCCATCAGGCCGCGCAGAGGGTATGGGAACTTTCATTTTGTCATGGACGGATGCAACCCGTACCATGTAAAACTCATCAAGATTGTTGCTGAAAATAGCCAGAAATTTAACACGTTCCAGCAGCGGCACAGTTTCATCTTGTGCCATCGCCAGTACACGGCGGTTGAATTCGATCCAGGCGAGTTCGCGGTTGAAATAGGTTTGGGGATTCAATTCCGGCAGTGGAACATCCTCTACTGTTGATGCCATAATCAATAATGTCCAAAAAAACGTATTTGGGTTACAGGTTGGGGCAGAACTATAACCAACTTTTACGATAAATTGCAATGAGTTCATGTTATCAGGCTGTTAAGTTCTTGGAAAGCACCTTTGATGAACACTTGTACAGAAAATTCTGGTCTTAATGCCAGTGGAAGCCACGAAGATTAAGCAGAAAATAGAATGAGCGAACGAGTCTTAAAGGAAGTATCATGAACGAACAGATTGAACACATCAAGCAAACCGTGACCGGATGGTCGGGTATCACAGCCAATCCTCATCGTTTTGGTGGGTTAGAGTTCAACCTTGTCACAGTAGAAATCGGACACATTCATTCAGATGGAATGGTCGATATTCCCTTCAACAGCAAAATCCGCACTCAACTCTTAGCCGAAAAACGAGCCGAGCCCCATCACCTTCTGCCAGAAACAGGTTGGATTACGTTTTATATCCGTTCGGAAGCCGATGTCGAACAGGCACTTTGGCTGTTTAGATTGTCCTACCTCTTTTATGCAACCCGTCCCAGCAACCGGGCGGCACTGGGTAATACACTGGATGTACCTAGCGCTGTTGAGGCATTGCAACTGAGCGACACATTGCAAACAGTATTTACTCAAGTATCCGGTCTTCGACACGAAAATTGAACCAGATCAAGCTTATTGAGTTTCGGATGGCTTGACTCTGCTCCCTCCGTTGAACTATACTTTCACCTATGAATAAGTGTAATCGTTCACCCATGTGCATGATGCAGAGCTTACGTCAGGATAGACGCAGGCGATTGCCCCGTGCATGGTGAATAACCGCAACACTGGCAACTCGAACCGTCTGTCCTGAAAAGGCAGGCGGTTTTTTATTGTAGAAGCTGCCAGTTAAGAGATTGAGTGTATAGATGATTGATGATGTCCAACAACATACGATCCGAATAGCCACAAACGCCGATGCCGACAGTATTTTCGCGTTTGACCTGATCGCTCAATGTGATAAAAAGCGTCAAATATTTATCCGTGAGGCAGTTGAGCAAGGCTATTGCACGCTCGCAGAAGCCGATAACCAACCAGTAGCCTACATTATTATGAAGCGCATCTTCTTCGGCTATCCATTTATCGAACTGCTGTATGTCCATTCCGATTATCGGCGTTACGGGTTAGGAGCCGCTTTGATGCAGCATATAGAAACAAACTGTGAGGATGAAAAGTTGTTTACCTCAACCAACTTATCCAACCTACGAATGCAGCGCTTACTGGAAAAGCTGGGATATACGATCAGCGGCGTAGTCCATAATCTGGACGAAGGCGACCCGGAAGTGTTTTACTTCAAGCGCCCTGCTAAATCAGGAGATGAGTCAGGTTATAATACAACGCAGCACTCCCAATAAGCACATTTGATGATGGACTTGATTAACCCATTTTAACTTGACACTTTCACGATATGCTCTAAGACGAGCCTAAACACGAAGGACGATTAACGAACATGACCCAACCTAAAACGATTCACGTATCCGTGGCGTGGCCTTATGCCAACGGCGATTTGCATGTCGGTCACTTAGCAGGCGCATATTTACCTGCTGATATTTTTGCTCGTTACCATCGGCTAAAAGGCAACCGCGTGTTGATGGTTTCCGGCTCGGACAGCCACGGTACGCCGATTTCGGTCGAGGCCGATAAGCGTGGTATCCCGGCGCGTGAGGTATTCGAACATTACCACGAACGCTTCTTGCTGACGCAGCAGAAAGTGGGCATCAGCTATGACTTATTCACCCATACGGATACTGAAAATCATCACGCAGTCACACAGGCTTTCTTCCTCAAGCTGCTGGAAAACGGTTGTCTTTACAAAGAGACTCAAGAACTGATGTACAGCGAACTTGAGAAGCGTTTTCTGCCTGATCGCTACGTCGAAGGTGAATGTTATATCTGTCATTATGCCAACGCCCGTGGCGACCAATGTGATAACTGTGGCAACTTGCTGGACGCGACCAAGCTTATTAACCCGCGTAACAAAGGCAATCCATCAGATAAGCTGATCGTGCGCGAAAGTGAACACTTCTTCCTTGATCTGGGACGCTTCGAACCGGAGTTGATCGAATATCTGAATAAGCACGAGTCACACTGGCGCACCAACGTGGTACGTTTCAGCCGCAACTTCATTATGGACGGGCTGCATGGTCGCCCCATCACCCGTGATATTGATTGGGGTGTAGCCGTACCTCTGGAAGGTTGGGAGAACAAAAAGCTCTATGTGTGGTTTGACGCGGTCATCGGCTATTTCTCAGCCAGTTTAGAATGGGCCAAGAGCATTGGTCAGCCCGACGCGTGGAAAGATTGGTGGTACAACCCGCAAGCCGAGATTTACAACTTCATCGGCAAGGATAACATCCCCTTTCACACCATCATCTGGCAGTCGGAACTGCTTGGCGTGGACGGCATCTACAACGGTGAAGAGGACGGTATCGGCAAGCATTATGATGCCTCGCTGCAACTGCCCTACGATGTACCCGCCAATGAGTTCATGAATATCGAAGGCGAGAAATTCTCCAAGAGCCGTAATTGGGCGATTTGGCTGCCGGATATTTTGGAGCGCTACCAACCGGATGCCGTTCGCTATTACACAGCCGCCACCTTCCCCGAAAGTGCCGACAGCGACTTCAATTGGGATGGCTTCCTGAATCGCGTCAACGGCGAACTCTTAGCGGCGTGGGGCAACCTCGCCAACCGCATGTTAAGTTTTGCCTTCAAACGTTATGATGGCAAAGTACCAACCATCGACTTGGCAAATCTCACGGCGGAAGACAAGGCCATCCTCGAAAAGTCGGAAGTAGCTTTCGAGACAATTGGTGGGCTGATCGAGGCGGTCAAACTCAAAGAAGCGCTAACGCAAACCATGACGCTCGTCCGCGAGAGCAACGCCTATCTGGATCGACGTGCGCCGTGGAAAACAATCAAAGAAAATCCTGACGATGCAGCCCTATGCGTCTATACTGTCCTGCGCGTCATCGACAACCTGAAAACGGTGCTGTCACCATTCTTGCCCTTCACCTCACAAAAGGTACATGAGTTCCTTGGCTATGATGGACAGTTGTTCGGGGAATTGAAAATTGTCGAGTATCAAGAAGAGACTCGCCCGCACAAAGGTCTCATCTATGACGGCAGCAAGGCCATTGGCACATGGACGAAAAGCGATCTGCAACCGGGGCAAGCCCTGCGCGAACCCGCTCCGCTAATCGTCAAACTTGACCCCGAAATCGTGGGCAAGGAGCGTGCGTATCTCGGTGCGCCTCGTGATGAGGGCGCAATTGTGGTGTAAAGGCATTTAACCACGAAGGCACAAAGGGGTATATCAAGAGGATATGTCCTTTTGCAGTATGATTTGTTTGGAGATTGACCTATGAATGCTGACACTTTTAGTACCATCATGGGAATCATTTTCGCTTCCTTGACGATGATCTACGGAATAGCAGGCATATTTAAGGGCGAGCTTCATTTTCAACTGGGACACGGTTGGAAAGGTGTTCCGATTACTCTAACTGGCAAGGCAGGATTAGCATCAAGCATATCGCTCATTGTTGGGGGAGCATTACTGATTATTGGTACACGCCCTATTGACTCTGGTTTTGAGCAGATTATCTCGGCTGCGGGATGCGTCATTCCAATTGTGGTAGTTGGGTTTTGCTACATCATGCAGACATTGATTACAATCGGTAGGTCAAATTATGAGAGCAAACAAAGAGTGAAAAAAGACAAACTCACCAAGTGATAAATCTGGCAAGATAGAAAGCAAATCACAATCCGATTATTATCGCATCATCGGCAAACGGCTTACGGTTGAATTTCTTTCGACCTTGAGGGATAACTCTGAATGGTCAATGGAACGCATCTGTGCCAATTATAGACTGACTCCGGCTGAGGTTCGTGCCGCGTGGTCATTCTACTATGACCATCGCGAAGAAATTGCTCACAGTCTGCAAGAAGCGGCTACCCGATTCAATTCCAAGCGGGAAGGATCATTTTATCCCTTCAAACTGCCATGATTGCCAACAATATTGGGGACTTACCCTTCCATCTTTTTCGCTTACTCATCGAGCCTTTGCTTAATCATGCACACCCCTATATTATAAATGGCAGAATAAAGAATCCTAATCTCATTTAAGCAAACCATACAAAAGTTAGCGGCATTCATCCGGCTGGGCAGACCTCATTTTTTAGCAGGTGGGGTTATCCTCAATCTGCTGGGTGTGGCGATTGCTATTTACTCCGGTAATCCTCTCAATCTAACCGCGCTCATCTGGGGACAGGTTGTGATAACTTCTACCCAACTCATGACCCATTATTGCAACGATTATTTTGATCTGGAAGCCGACCGCTTCAACCAAACGCCAACCCATTGGTCGGGCGGCAGCCGTGTTCTGCCAGAGGGCAAACTTAATCCAAAAGTGGCACTGAGGGTTGCGCTAGGGTTGGCGGGCATCGCGTTCATCAGCAACTTGGTGATAAGCCTGTTTATTCGCCCCGGAATTTTCACATTTGTGCTACTTTTGAGTGTACAAGCGTTGGCATGGTTTTATAGCGCACCACCACTGCGCTTACATTCGCAGGGAGTCGGTGAACTGACCACAACCATCGTCGTGACGTTGATGACACCGCTCACGGCTTATTATTTGCAAACTGGACGCATTGATCGCCTGCCGATTTTGGCGGTTATGCCGTTGTGCTGTTACCAGTTTGCGATGCTGTTGTCGATTGAATTCCCTGACGCGGAAGGTGATCAACGTGCAGGTAAAAGGACACTGGTGGTACGGTTGGGTGGTCAATCAGCCGCGAGGTTATATGTGACCATGCTGTTGTTAGGCTTGGGTGTGCTGCCATTACTCATGTTGGCTGGATTGCCACTGCTGGTTGCAGTCGCAGTGGCGGCACTGTCGCCGCTTTTAGGCTGGCAGTTGTGGCACATCTGGCGCGGCGATTGGCATAATCCGCAGCGATGGAATCACCTCGGTTTCTACAGTATTGTACTGCTGGTTGCGACATCCGCAGCCGAATTGCTGGCCTTCATTTTGTTGATCGGTGACTCAAAGTTGTTGTGATTTTCGCATCCGAACGAGTGAGCGCGACATTAAGAGAAATTGCTGTTGAACCCCAACATCAGGTACAGTGTACAATGTACGCATATAGGGGGAACATCGGGTTCACCTCTCTTCATATGTCCTGTAACTGATGTGAATGGATGCTGCCCATGTCCAAACGCTTTAACCTCCTTGTCGCTGTCCTGTTTTGCCTGTTAGCTGTCGCGCTGCCCGCCGCCGCACAGGATGCCGCCGCACCTTCTGCCGCTGATTTTATACCGGGCAGTTTTGCGGGTTTCATCACTGTCAAAACGACTGACCTCAACCTGACACTGCAAAGCCTGAACGAAGCGATATGGTCAGCCAAGCTGCTGCAACCAACGCGTGTCCATTCGCTGCTGAGTGATGTGCTGGGTTATTACGATTTTATTCCCTTTGGGACATGGTTTGATCTGGAACAGCAAGATTTTCCGGGGTTGGTTTTGCCATGGCTGGGTTCGGATATGGCGATTGGCTACCGCAAATTTGATGCAGGATTGGCTGCTGGTAACACGGACATCTTGATGGTTTTATCCAGCACTAACGTGTTGGATGCCAGCAATCGTATTCAAAAAATCCTCAAGGCGCAGGATTTGCCTCAGCGTGAAACCTATCGCGGCATCACCATTTATGAGGGTGATAAAGCCTCCTTCGCCATGACGGTACCTGCCGTTTTCATCGGCCCGGTTGACCTGATTAAAGCCGCACTGGATGTACAGGCCGGAGTCGCACCTGCGATTACCTCTGATCCCACTTACAGGACGGTTCATGCGGCACAAGCAGCCGATACCTTTGTATCAGCCTATGTCAGCGGCCCGTATATCATGCCAGCGGTCAACGGCCTGTTGAATGGCGACCCGTTTTCCGCGCCCGTTCTCAAAGCCTTCGGCGGTGCGTTGGGTATGGGGCAAGAACAATCGAATTTTAGCCAACTGCTGCTGAATGGCGGCTTCGACGCGGTAGAGGTCAATCTGGTGCGGGGTAAGGCCGGACAAACCATGACGGCGACGGCGATTTTCCATCCAACGCAGCCCATCGACTTGACGACTCCGGCGGTTGATCCGGCGCTGCTGCAAATGATGCCTCGTGAATCGTTGCTGGTTCACAGCGGCACCGATTTCCGCGCCTTCGTAGGTGATGCGATTACCGCGCTGCCGGTGTCCAACTTCGCCAGCCAACTCATCGGCGGCTTGCCTTTCGTGACGGCGGGTTCGTTCCAGAATGAGTTCGTGACTGACCCTAAAGCCGATGATGTCAAATTGGCGGTGGCGAGTTTCATGAATGCCATCAAGCAGATCAACGGTCTGGATGTGCAAAAAGACCTGCTCGACCATCTGAAGGGTGATTATGCGGTGGCACTGCTGCCACGCCCCAATTTCCGTTTGCCAGTCCTCAATGTGCCTTTCGATTTCATTCTGGTGGGGCAAGTTGATGACGGCGCGAAAACGCAGGACAGCGTGGTCAAATTGCTCACGACGATGTTCAATCTCCAAAGCACCGACCAGCAGATTGTGGGCGATTGGACGTTTAAAACGATGGGGTTACGGCGGGATGCGGTTTTCCAAATTGGCTACCAGCGCAACATGATTATGATCGCGACCAGTAATTCGGCATCGCAGGCATTGGATGCGGCGCGTGGCGATAACCGCCTCATCAATATGGATCGCTGGACACAGTTCCCCGATAAATCGCGACCCGATTTTTATCTGGATACCTTGATGTTCTACAACACGTTTTTCCCTCAATTTCTGGCGGCTAGCGGCTTGACGGTCAATGCTGACAACCGTCAACGGGTGATGCTCACCAGCCAAGCGCGTGACGACGGGATGTTCCAACTGAACTTGACAGCGACCGTACCCCATTAATTCTATGGCTTGTGCGTAGGGCGGTCTTATCCTAAACTCGGATGTTTGGTCTGAACATTGAGGGAGGGATCATGGATAATCGTATTCCTGAAGTTATTCAGCCGATGCTGCAAGCCTATCTGGATTTGCTCAAGAGTGAACTGTCGGGATTTGTCGAGGCGGTTTATCTGCATGGTTCGATTGCGCTGGATGCATTTGACGAACGGCAAAGCGACATTGATATGGTTACAGTGATCTCGCGGCCTGCTGGTGAAAGTGACGTGCAAAAACTCGCTGCGCTCCACAAAACACTTGCCAGCCAATATCCCCGTTGGCTGTTGGAAGTGAGTTATCTTCAAGCGGCTGATTTAGGGCAGCCAGACCCACCCCATTTGGCTTATCACGGTAACAAAGTTGACCTTGCCGGACACTTTGATGTTAGCCCGGTGACTTGGTGGCTGCTGAAAAATAAGGGTATCGCTGTGTTGGGTGCTGATCCGCAGCAACTTGCTTATGATGTAGATTGGAATACGCTGCTCAGTTATATGCACGAGAATATCAACAGTTATTGGGCGAGTTTTACCACTAATCTAAGGCGGATGTCGTGGAACTTATCTGATTGGGGTGTGGGTTGGGTTGTGCTGGGAGTGCTGCGGCAGTATTACAGCTTCCGTGAGCATGACATCACCTCGAAAGTCGGCGCGGGCGAATACGCGCTGAAGGTTTTGCCGAGCGAGTGGCATCCTTTGGTTCACGATGCGCTCGACATCCGGCAGGGACGCAAGCCGATACATTATTCGTCGCGCTTTACGCGGGCATATGCGGTGGTGAGGTTTGTACGCTATGTGATTGATGAGAGTAATCGCTATGCAAATTAAGAACCGACAGATATTTAACATTTTTTGTTGTTGCTTGTGTTTTTCAATCTTCTTATTTGGCTTCTCAAGCACAACAGCAGCGCAAACAAATTCCTCACTAAACGGGGTTTGGCATTTTGAAGACTATCAAGGTGGTTGGCTGTTTCAAGACAATGGCGGGGGAGCGATCTATACGGCATCTCCCAACCTAGCTACTCCAATGTCCTATCACATTTTTGACCGTGACATGGTGGTTTTTATAATCCGAGAGGCTTCATATGAATATAAACTTTACCATATTGACCTGTTTACCGATTCAATACTGATGCTTCATGACTTTGAGACTTTAGAAACCTTAGTTTTATTTCGAGGAGCTGTTCCAAGCCCAACCTCAGTTAAATCTGGAAAAGATTTATTCGATAGTCAGTGGATAAACGGCGAAAATACGCTCGAGTTTTTTGAAGATGGGCAGGTCAATTGGGGCATTGATAACCCAATGACTTATACAATTGACCGAACGCTAGAAGTAAAATCTGGGAGGTATATATTCCCTTTTGAATTCCTACATTTAGATAACAACGTTATGATATTTCGTCGCTCCGATGTACTAGATCGGTATGTCGGTTATTTCAGTCATATACAAGCCGATACTGATGTAGCTCAGCTTGTTGGCAAATGGGAAGAAATAAAACCGCAAATTTCCGGTACAGTTTATGATTTTGCTGCGGATGGTTCAGTCGTTTTATCAACACAGGCTGTGAAGGGAACGTATACGATTAACGGGAACGATTTAATTATTCAGACTGATCAAAATAGAGACGCTCATAATAATGATCTACATCTAATCATTGATTATCTTGATCGCACAGTAATGGTTTTTCACGATCCTGATTATAAATTATTGGATTCCGAAGGAAAACCAGCGAGTCGATTTGTACTGGTCAATCAAAACAGTGGCATATTTTGTTACACACGATGCACAGAATAATTTTAATCAATCCTTTTCACAAGCCAAACCACGCTCACAACTAACCAGCCTACCACCGTCAAAATCAGGCCGATAATCAATGACATCGGGCGATAAATGAACTCGACTGTATGCGTTCCAGATGGCACACAGATGGCGCGCAGCGCTGTGAACGCCCGCGTAATCGGCACAGATTGACCATCAACAGTTGCTTGCCAACCGGGATAATATTGGTCGCTGAGTACCAGCACACCACCGCCATCGGTTTGGATGCTGATGTTGTTGGCGTGATAATCGCTGATGGTTGCTGTCGCGATGTCACTCGTCGGGCAGTCTATCGGGCTATCGACAATCGCCGTGTCGCGTAAGGCTTCCACATCTTTATTGATCGTTTCGCGAACAGCATCGTCGTTGGGTTCAACTGTTACGCCTTTGGTAGCGAACCATGCGCGTGGGAAAGGATCGGTGCGCTTGTAATAGATGCCGCCGGATGCGATGCCAGCGAGTTCAAAATTGGTTTTGTCGTAGGGTGTCCTCGCCAGCAGATATTTTACGCCGATGAGGGTGTTCACAGCGTTGGTCGGATCATGCGGATCAGCCAGTTTTTGCAGTTTGTCGTAGCTGGCAATCGGCAGCGGATCGTAGCCGATGACATGTTGAAGCTGCACCGCATAACTACCGTTGTAAGGACTGTCGTTGGGAATTTCCAACACCCGCGCATCCGCACCTGCTGGAATATTAACCGCCGCGCCGTCCCACAACGGATCACGCCAAGCGGCTGTGGTGTTAATCAGTTGCAGCGGAATGCGCCACGCATCCAAAATAATCACCAGCGCCAAAACGGGTAATGCCCATTTCATGATGTTTATGTTGGTGGAAGAACCCCCACCCTGACCCTCCCCCGCAAGCGAGGGAGGGAATGCGTCGTCTCTTGTCCACATCCACAGCGCCGCCCACAAACCCGCTAAGACCACACCCGATGCAGCCAACGTTCCCGCGACCATCAAGGCACGAGTCGGCATCGGTTCGACATGGCTAGCACTGGCATACCAACCGGAGAAAAACACCGATGCGCCAAAGGCTAATAAAATCGCGGCTGGCAGCCAACGCTGTAAAACAGGTTGCAGAAAAGTTCGTCGTTCGTCGAGGGTGCTGTTCTGTAAAGTCGTGATGAACAAGGCCAGCAAGCCAGCAAGCCCGAACATCACAAAGAACAAAGCGCGTCCCGGCGCGCGGAAGAACGAAAATCCCGGCAGCCAGCGTACCAAGACGGGCAGCAGCGCCCCTTGTAAGCCGATGCTCATCAATACACCCAACACAATCAAACCAATGAAAAAGATGTGTTCCTTACGCATTCGACTGAAGGCCAACGGCAGTGCTAACAGTGGAAGCAATCCGGCATACGCGCTGAACTCTTCATAGAAATCGCGTCCCCAATAGAAAGTCGGTGCTTGGTTGGGATTGCCGAAGAGTCCCGGCAGTGCCATGCTCAAGAATTGGGCGGGTGGTAATGCGAAAGTGTTGATAAACTCTAAATCGTTGCTATCACGCACCGAAAGGCGTGTCAGTTCGAGGGCAGGCAGTAAGAGAGCCGCGCCTAATATCGCGCCGATGATGCCAAGAAGGATAAGTTGTCGGATGGCGACCCAGGCCGCTTGGCGTGTGTCTTCTGCTGTCACGATGTGGTAAATCATCATCACAACCAGCGCCAAGCCGAGGTAAAAGACCATTGGTGGATGTCCGCCGAGCAGAGCCGCGCCGAGTGCTGCACCTGCCGGTAAAGTTGAGCGCCATGTGCCACGTCTTAGGGCATAGTGATAACCGGCTGCTGCCCAAGGTATCCATGCCGTGACGACCACGAGCGAGAAGTGTCCGGCATAAAAACGTGCGCCGATCCATTCGCTCATGGCAAAGACCACGCCAGCCAATAATCCGGCTGTGTAGGTGCTGCCAAAGCTGCGGCTTAGACGCGCCATGCCCCATGCCGCCAGCCAAACGTGCAAGGCTAACATCAACCCTAACCCGCGATCTGCGCCCACCAGCCAGATAAACCATGTACCGGGATAAAATAATGCGGCTTGCGGATTGCCGATCAGCGGATGTCCGATGAAGGTGTAAGGATTCCACAGTGGCAGTTCGCCAGCGTGGATCATATCGTGCGTCAATGTTGTTAGCGGATAGAACTCGGCGCGGAAGTCATTGGCAGACAGCACTTCACCATTCGGCGGGAAAATCGCCGGACGCAAAAAGATGACTGTCAATATTGCCAGCAGCAGCGGCACTAAATAGGGGCGGCGCTCGAAAGCCTTTTCCACTACTTCACCTCAATCTCGCCAATCGTCGCATAAGGCTGTCCATCAACAGGCAGCGCTTCATTATCACCGTACCAGTAGACTTTGACCACTAGCGAATAATGTCCGGCGGGTAAATCGGCGGGCAAGCTCAGCGTATGGCGATCAAAATAAAGACCATCAGTTGTCCATTGAGTGGTCGGTTTATCGGATGGCGACCCATTATGGTCAACTCGCACCGCGCCTGTATTATCGAGCAGAAATACGCCGACTGAATAATCGAGTGTTGGTGGTTTGAGAACTGACCACCATAGATCAATCGGCAGCTTTTGACCTGCATGAGCCTGCGTTGGCGGCAGCGCATCTCGCAGCGTGAAGAGGTCACCAAATTGTAGAGGAGTCACATCCAACTGCGGCTTTTCGTACAGCACCATTTGAATGACCGACTCGCCAAAACGTTGGCGATAATCCTCATTCACAGGCAGTTCGTGACGGATAACCGGCTTAAATCCTTCCGTGCCATTGTCTAGCGACTTCATGATTTGGGGCGCTTGCAACCACTGTACCACCCACACACGGCGATGCGACTCCAATTGCGGTGTGATGGCAGGCAGCAGGTCTTTGTCATGCGAGTAAATATCGGCGCGGGTAATGGTGCGGATAATCTCGGCATCAGGAATGACTTGCCGCATTTGGTAGGCGAAAGCGTTATCATCCCAGCCTGTTTCTAGCACGATCAAATCGCCTGCTGCGTAATCCTGTGCGACGATTCGGGCGGTTTTATCGCTGTCGATGCGCGGCTGAATGACGGTCGGTGTTGCCAGTGTCACGATCACCCATGCACCAAGCAGCACATTTGCCAATGTATAAGAGGGTTTCAACAATGTGGAATTCTGATCTTGAATGATACTCGCCCCATAACCACAAACCACCACCAGCAACGGAACAAGAAATACCAGTGTCCGTGCCGATAGCAAATTAAACTTCACACTTAATATGAACATGAATACGAGCAAGCCTAGGCCACCCAGTAATATTACTCGGCGTCTAGGTGTACCACCGCGTATTTTGTAGCGTTGAATTGCCCAAATCCCTAAAGCAGCGAATCCAAGCAGCAGTGCCCACTGCGTTCCCAGCAGCAGTTCACCCAGCGGCGGGATGTTCGTCAGTGTCGCGGCATAGGTTCCCGGCAGGTTGCCAATGCCGCTGGTCAAGGTCGGGAACTGGATGGTCGCGATCACCCACAGCCAAGGCGCATACAGCATAGCCGTGGTCATCCATGCGCCGAGAAGCCACATCCTCGGGTTCCGTAATTTTTTACAGGAATGTGCTGCACTCCGTCCGATACGTGTAATATCTGCATACCACCCTCGAAAATCCCACAGCAACCCGACCACAACTTGAATTGCCAACGGCAGCACTGCAAAATACAGCGTGTAAAAGGCCAACGTCAGGCTGAGGATATATCCCACCAATATCCCTAATTGTGGTCGCCTCAGATAACGCAGGAAGCACAACCACGACAGCGCGACAAACAACGTGAACCAGCCGTAATGCCGCACCTCTTGGCTGTAGTAAACGGCAATCGGCAGCACCGCCAACAGCAAGGCCGCATATAAGCCTGCCCGTTTGCCAAACACATCCACGCCAATGCGATAGGTGACTGCAACCGTCAACAATCCCGCTGCAATGCTCAAGTAGCGCAGTGCTAGTGGGCTATCACCCGCCAGCGAACGCCATCCGCGCAGTGCCACAAAATACAGGGGTGGGTGTCGATCATGGGCGAGGTTATCCAGTACCACATCTAAGTGCGGATCATCGGTCGCCCAGATGCTCCAACCTTCGTCCGTCCACACAGGCCAACTACTCACATTGATGATGCGAGTAGCCGCCGCAAAGATCAGAATGAGGGTAATAATCGAAAGGTGTCGGGCGCGTAAGGTCATCAAAGAGTTCAATTAACCGAAGGGTATAAATCTTGAATTCGGTTAGCCATTATAGCTCAGTTCCCACCCATCTCCCGCAGCACATGACGGGCGATAACCATCCGTTGAATCTCGCTCGTACCTTCACCGATGCTCATGAGACGTTGGTCGCGGTAGATACGCTCGACCGGAAATTCGCGGCTGTAACCATAGCTGCCGTGAATTTGGATAGCGTTGTGGCAAACTTTCTCGGCAACCTCGGTGGCTTTGAGTTTGCCCATCGCCGCCATTTTGCCGAAGTCTTTGCCGTTATCTTTCAACCACGCTGCCCGATAAACCAACATGCGTGCTGCTTCGATTTCGACGGCTGCGTCTGCCAGCATCCATTGAATGGCCTGATGTTCACTAATGGGCTTGCCGAAGGTTCGTCGCTGCTGCGCATAACGCACGGCCTCCTCGAAAGCGGCCTGCGCTAGACCGATGCTCAATGCCCCGATGCTAATACGTCCGCCATCCAATGTTTGCATGGTCTGGTGAAAACCGCGCCCTTCTGCACCGAGCAGCGCATCGGCTGGCACGCGCACATCCTCGAAGGTTAGCATTTGGGTGGGCGAACCTTTCAATCCCATCTTCTTTTCGGGCGGATGAATCGTTAGCCCCGGCGTTCCCGGTTCGACCAAGAGCATTCCGAAGCCGCGTGTGCCTGCTTCTTTATCCAACCGTACCAGTGTCACAATTACCGGCGCGAACTGTGGATTAGTGATCCATGCTTTGTTGCCGTTAATCACCCAGTTATCGCCGTCACGTACAGCGCTGGTTTGCAGGCCACCTGCCAAGTCTGATCCCGCACCCGGCTCAGTGAGTGCCAGCGAGCCTAAATAGTCTCCGCTAGTCAGCTTGGGTAAATATTTTTCCTTTTGCGCCTCCGTACCCCAATTGTTGATCGGGCCGCAGCATAAACCGTTGTGTGCGGATACCGAAAGCGCCGTTGATCCACACGCCCAACCCAACTCCTCAACCGCAATCGCCGCACTGAGTGTATCCAACCCCACGCCGCCGTAAGCCTCCGGCACTTGTAATCCGGTTAAGCCCAGTGCGGGCATCTTGTGGATCGCCTCCCAACGCATCTCGCCTGTTTCATCGACCTCGGTGGCATACGGTTTCAGTTCTTTGGCGCAAAAATCATGTACTGCCCGTTGGTACATTTGTTGTTCAGATGTGAGTTCAAAGTCCATTTAAATAGTCCTTAGTCAATATTTTTTAGTCGATGGTCTACATTCTTATTATTAAATGATTGCCGCTTAGAGATGCTAGCTATTGGAGTTACACACGGATTTAGGGAATAACCTCGACCAGAAATTTATGAACAAAAATAATCACATATTAGCAAAATTCAAAGAGTTTTTCTCCAGTTTGGAGGTTACGAAGTTGTACATTAAAATTAAAAAGACCTAACATCAATTTGCCATCTTTTGAAATATCATAGATATCTTCTAATTCGGTGGGAATAGTCATGCTCCTAGTCACCGACTGAGGTTCAATATCCCAAATTTGGAGATTTTCTGTATCGACATCATCTTTCACGTAGGATAAAAGCATAGAATCTCTATCAGGAAAAAATTTTCCTTCTATATCTTTTCCCTCAAAAGACTTAATTTGACTTCCCGTTTCAATATTCCATATATACAGGTGTTCCCACAAAGTATCACGTGTAAGTAAATATTTACTGTCAAATGATATTTCAGATAGACGTTGATCCATTTGTGTATCAAAAATTTTGATTATCTTTGGATTACTGACTTCCCACAAATTGAGACCATCATACCCATTCGTTATGATCCATTTTCCATTAGGAGAAAACATCGCATCGAAAGCGTCGTCAAAAGTGTAGAGTTTGCGATTGTTTTTAACGTCCCAAAGAGCCGTTCCTCCATCGACTTCAACCAGCAACAAAAAATTTCCATCTGATGAAAGTCGGGTTTTTAGCAGCAAACGATTAGGCAAAATATGAAGTAGTTTTTTTCCAGATTTGGTTTCCCATATATTTACCCCCTCATTACCAGCAGTAAAGATGTAAAGGCCATCAGCGCTAAAAAATGCGTCTGTTATATCATTTGGATTTCGTTTATCGCGTTCAAATACATGTACCTGTTCGCCTGTCTGCGTATCCCAAAGAATGGCTTTGGAGTTATAACCAACAAGGACGAGTGTTCCGTCAGGTGAAAAATAGGGTGATCCAATAAAGGAATTCGATTCACCATCGAAAATTTGAAGGAGCTTACCTTTCCCTGATTGAATGTCCCACAAGCGCATTTGGGAAGGGCTGGTAGGTGGAGTCCGCCAAGTTGTAATTACAGACTTATCATCTGGAGAAAACTTAGCAAATAAAGCGTTGCAATCTAGGGTTGTTGAATTTGATTCAAATGCGGCTGATAATACAGCGGCATGCAAATCTCCTATAATTACTCCTAATAATGAAATAATGACTATAGCAGTAACAGCAACTTTATTTTGCATTTTTTTACTCTTTGCCATCCTCATGGTGCATCGTTTCCTTCAAACCATTGTTCACTGTTTATAGCTTATGACACACTCTAACACTGTTTGCATAAATTGAATTTCTAAAGACTACAGACTATCCGCTATAGACTTTTAAAACCCAACCGCCCGCCGAAACAACATCATCAAAAATAAGCCTACGCCCCAACCGACATATCCCGCAGCCACCATCGGGATCATTTTCCAGCCCGCCCGTGCTGCCAGCCAAGCGATAATCACAAAGGCGAAGGTCGGAATGAGGTTGAACATCAAGGCTCGTGTGAATTGTTCCATCTCGGCTTTGGTGCTGCTGCCATACACCAGCCAGATACCTAGGGGCAGGTTAATCGGCATGGTGACGGCGATTGCCGCGAATGTTTTGGAGTACTCCCGAATAATCGCAATAAAAATAATAATAATGATCGAGACGATGACCGGCGCGACTTTTCCCCACGCGATTTCCATGACTTAAAATCCGATCTTATAGAATGAGTAAAAACACTGGAAAATTTGCCAGCATCCGCGAATGACGGTATTTTCGTAAGCAGGATTGTAGCAATCAGGCTCTATCTCGTCACGTACCAGCTAGATCAGGAGAATAGGCAATGGCACACCGCATTCATAACTATACCGGCGAAAAAATTAATGTCTCCTACGACGTGGGACGCTGTATTCATGCCGCCGAATGTATCAGTCGCTTGCACACAGTTTTTGATAATAGTAAACGACCTTGGGTACAACCGGATGCGGGTTTGGCGGATGGCGTGGCCTCAACCGTCCTCCATTGTCCATCCGGTGCGCTGCATTATGAACGCAAAGATGGTGGCGCGCTCGAACCAATTCCGACAAACAACACCATTCGCCTCCCGGAAAATGGTCCACTCTATCTACACGGCGATTTCACCATCGTGAATGGTATGGGAGAGCTTGTGGTGAATGATACCCGTGCCGCGCTTTGCCGCTGTGGTGCATCCCAAAATAAACCCTTCTGCGATAATGCCCACATCACCATCGGCTTTAATGCGCCTGCGACGGTCGTTGATCCTCAGATGACTCTCGAAACATTAAACGGTGGCAAGCTGCATATCGAAACCACCACCAACGGTTCGCTGCACATCACGGGCAATTTCACGGTGCTGAATGACGAAGGCGAAACGATCTATCAAGGCACAGACGAATGGTTCTGCCGCTGCGGTGGCTCAGCCAATAAACCCTTCTGTGACAGCACCCACAACAAAATCGGCTTCGTCGCGGAATAAATGAGTTTGTTGAGTATCTCTACCTCTAAAGTGAATGAGACCAAAAGTATATTCACGATGACTCAAAAATGTTTCCTAGGAGCGCAACGTGTTGCATAGGTATTAAGGTTCCTGAAAAATGGAAGCACAGGCCATGCTCATTGAAATCAGGCAAGGGGAACACCCTATTCTCAACCAAGTTTAGCGGAAAAGCGTAGCAGTGGAACAGTTTCTGAAGGTGGAAGCCGAGCAGACATCTCATCGCTACAATAAAGACATATTGACTAACATAGCTAGAATATCCTTTTGCCACCAGAGTGAAATGCAACCATGTGCTTCCTATGAATTGACGGTAATATCTATCATTTAAACTGTGCGTTAAACTTCTGTCGAACTCATTTTAGGCTGCACAGTATCTAATTAGCGACTTTTCAATATATCAAGTGATCCGACATCATAAAGCGTATAATAAACAACATGAGGATGTTTTTAAACGAATTAATTTATCCTTATGTTATTATTATTTCTTCTTGTGGTTATACTCTGAAGTATGCGTAATATACTTTTATTTCAACTTGCCAAAGATGATCTTCGCCTTGTAGAAGATGCGATCCATCATGCGCCACAGCCAGAACTGCGCCAGCGAGCGCTGGCGATTCGGATGTTACACCTCGGCTATAGTGTTGATGAAGCGGCTGAACTCTCGGATGTTACGCCGACGGTTATTCGTCGTTGGCGGCGGGCATGGTGTAAGGGCAGGCTATTCGCGCTGAGTGATGCGGAAGCCCAAGCCAGTAATCCTGACACTTTTCTGGCACGGTTGACAGTATTGCAAAAGGTGAGCCTTGCTTTGACAACGGCTTCATCGTTTGACGAGCTTTGTCGGCAGGCCATTGAGATGGGACTGGCGCAGTTGGGTTATGATCGTTTAGGTATTTTTTTCTTGACTGACAAGCCTAATCACTTTATGCCATCTTTTGGGACGGGTGAAGATGGGAAGCCGCGTGATGAACGGCAATCGGAAGCGGTCGAGTGGCACGATACCGATGATCTCAATCTAGCATTGGAGCGGCAGCAAGACCTCATCATCCGGTTTGAATGTCCCCTTTACAGTGATGATGGCATTATTGTGGGTCACGGTTGGAATGTGATGGCTGCGCTCTGGGATGGTCAAGAAATTATCGGTTTTTTGGCGGCGGATAACCTCATCAACCACAAACCGTTGACTGACGCGGATATTCAAATTTTGCGGCTTTACGGTCTGACGCTGGGCAGCTTGTGCAGTGTCAAACGTGCAACAGAAAATCTCCTCAAAGAACGTAACATGCTGCGGGCGGTGATGGACAGCACATTGGATTTGATTTATGTCAAGGATACCCAGTCCCGGGTGATCATGACCAACACGGTATCGGTTAATAATACGGAACAGGCGGCTACCGAGAAGGATATGATCGGTCTGACCGATTTTGATTATCTGCCGCACCATCTGGCGAAACGCTTTTACGATGAGGAGCAACATCTGCTGCGGACGGGTACGCCGATCCTCAACCGGGAAGAACCGGGCTTAGATCGAGACGGAAATAGCATCACCTTTTTAACGACCAAAGTGCCGCTGCGTGATTCTCAGGGCGGGATTATTGGGTTGGTGGGTGTCAGCCGGGACATCAGTGATTTAAAGCGTACCGAGGAACAAAATTTACGGCTGATGCTGGAACACGAACGGGTTGAGTTGATGGAACAACTGATCAGTAATATTTCACACGACCTCAAAACTCCACTCTCGGTCATTAAAACCAGTCTCTATCTTCTTGAACGTCTTGACGATCCCATCCGCCAAAAGGACAAACTCCAAACCATTAAAGAGCAGGCTGAACGTCTAGAAAAACTCATTCAAGACGTGCTGATGGTTTCGCGGTTGGATCAAATGTCGCAACCCATACGTGAACCGGTTGATATGGCGCGGGTTATTCGGAGTGTTGAGGCCAATCTGCGGTCACGGGCTGAAGCCAAACATCAGTTAGTGCAACTGAATTTGGCTCCTTCGTTACCGACTGTATCGGGTAACGAGGAGGATTTATGGCGCTTGGTGGCGAATTTAGTCGAAAATGCCATTAACTATACGCCAACAGGCGGGCAAATCACGATTGAAGTGCGGTATCAAGCGACGGGGATTGTGACCATTATCCGCGACACGGGTATGGGCATCTCTAAAGATCAACTTCCGCATATCTTTGAGCGGTTTTATCGGGCCGATACGGCACGCTCGATCAAGAATGGTGGCACGGGATTGGGTTTGTCGATTGTCAAGCTGATCGCTGAACAGCACGGCGGACATATCAAAGTTGATAGCGAACCGGGTAAAGGGACATGCTTCCAAGTGTGGATTCCAAGGGAATAAATTGGATAGGATGTCGCTCTAAATGAATGCGGTGAGGTCGTTGGTTTGTGGAAAAGAAATGGCAGCGGACACGTCATGCCGTGTCCCTACAAGAAGACAAAGCGCGAATAAGCTGCGCGACGTTTTAGACCTCGTGACCGACGACAGTGGCAATTTGACGGTTACGAATCCCCTCTGGCAAGGTACGAAAGAGATTGTCGCGCAGCCAGCAGGCCAGCGGATTCGACCACTGCCCGACCTGACCGATGCGGCGGGATTGGGTGACAATGCCGTTGGCGCGCGCCAACCGTTTGGCTTGATATTGGGCAAGGGCTGCACTGATGTCGTGAGTGGTTTTGACCGCATCCCCCAAGACAACCGCATCTTCCATTGCCTGACACGCACCTTGCCCCAAATTGGGAGTCATGGCGTGGGCAGCGTCACCGAGTAAGGCTACTCGACTATCAACCCACTTGGTGAGTGGTTCGATGTCGCAAATATCATTGTGGAGAATAACCGACTCGTCGGTGGCATTGATTAAATCCGCTATCGGGTGATGCCAGTCGCCAAAGTGTTTAAGTAGATAGGTTTTGTGACCTTCAACGGGCTTAGGCATATTTTCGGGCGCATTGAGTACGGCGAACCAGTAGACTCGTCCTTTATTGACAGGAGCAAGGCCGAAACGTGCGCCATGCCCCCAACTTTCCCCCCAATAAGTGGCATCAGGCGGATAGTCAAAATTGGCGATGGCACGCCACGCAGTGTAACCGGCATAGCGTGGTGGGGTCGAATTGCCGAGCATTTGGGTACGCACGGCTGATTTGATGCCATCCGAGCCAATGAGTAAATCGGCTGTATCACGTTGACCATTTTCGAAGATGGCGGTTACCTGCTGATCGTCCTGTTGATAATGCTTGAGGCGGGTGGCAATGTGCATAGGGATACCCTGTGCGGCCTCAGTCAACATGGCGAGAAGTTCGGCACGATGGGCGATGATGATCGGTGCGCCAAATTCACGCTTGATGAAATCAGTTGAAGCCGCTGAAATGATCTTGCCACGCCAATCGTGAATGCCACCATCAGCTTGAGGGATGCTGATCTGACTGAGGGCTGCGCCGAGTCCGAGTTTTTCT